>CAZZWN010000052.1:0-16505 GCA_964657765.1 uncultured Acetobacteraceae bacterium | reverse complement strand
GCGAACAGCCCGACCGTCGCCGGCATGGCCTGGTCCCAGAGCATGTGGCCCTGATAGCGCATGCTGGCGAACGGCGCGGACATCCGCAGCTTTTCCAGCAGCTTAGCCGTCTCGGTCCGCAGCCGGTCCACCCCCTGCCGGAACTCGGGCGACTGCCGCATCGCGGCCGTGATGTGGGTCGGGTCCTCCGGATGGAAGGCCCGGCGGAACGCGGCGTGGCTGTCCAGCGCCTGGCCCAGCAGTTCGCGCAGCAGCTCCAGGTTCTCCGCCTGCGGCCCGAGGAACCACGCCTCCGGAATGCCCGCGCCCGCGCCTTCGAGCCCCAACGGCGCCTGCAGCTCCCGGTCCCACGCCACCCGGGCTGCCTCGCGCCGCCTGGCGAGCGGCGACGGCGTATCAGCGGCAGGTTGCTGCAGCGGGAGGGTCAAATGCGATGTTCCTACATGAAAGACAGGCTTCTTACAGGAATATGGTGGCTGCGGCGGCTTTCTCAGCCATGGCGATGCGACGCGCCTCCATGCGGCTTTGCGGCTGCGGCTACGCGGCACCGTCTAGGCGCCTGCTATGACTCACGATTACGTGCAACGGCGGAGCATCTTACGCCTCTTGCCGTCGCAACCGCATGAGACATTTGGCAAGTGTGCGATTGCATTCCAATATTTGAGCTGCTTCTACAATGAAAATGAGGCCACCAGAATGCTAAGCCGCATCGTGCTTCCGCTTGCCGCATTCGGATTGGCTGTGTCGCCTGCGACTGCCATGGCGCAGACCGTCATCGCACATGCGCTCACCTACACCGCGAGCCCGGCGTCCGCGTTGGCCGGGCCTGCAAAGCCGCCGGGCACGAATATGCCGATGGTCACTCCGAGCCAGGTGCCGGCCGCGCTGCTGCAAAGCCATAACACCCTGCCGAGCGGCGCGTATGCACTTACGCCGAGCGTCGTCATGGGCAGCACCGATGGCGTCCACCGCGACAAGAACCCGGATCTCGCGGCGAAGCTGGACGCCTTCGGCAGCTACGCCGAACAGGGTCAGTCGATTGCGCCGTATACGACGGCGCGCGCGTCGGCAAGCGTTCTCGGAACGACGACGACCGCTGCTGCGGTGGCCGTCGTAAGCTTTCCCTGGCGAGCGACGGGGCAGCTTCAATTTAATATCGGCACCGACGCGTATATCTGCAGCGCCTCGCTGATCGGGCCCGGAGTGCTCGTCACGGCCGCGCATTGCGTCTACGAGTTTGGCACCGGCACGCCGGCGGGCTTCCATTCCAACTACGTGTTCGTTCCGGCGCAGAACACCCTGGGGGCGCCACCGCCCTACGGGGCATGGGCGGTCAATGCGGCTTTCATTGCACCGAGTTACTACAACGGCACCGATAGCTGCTTTCAGAACGGCGTAGTCTGCAGCAACGACATCGCTATCCTCCTTCTGGCACCAGATGCAAATCGCAATCTCATCGGAAACCTTGTCGGGTATTACAGCTACGGCACGGACGGTTACGGCTTTGTTCCGTCTTACGGCGGCGCCTCCCTGGCCTCTATTACCCAGCTCGGCTATCCCGCCGCCTTCGACTCCGCGGCGATGATGGAGCGCACCGATGGCGTCGGCAGCTATTGGTCCCCAGACGGGGCGACCCGGCAGATCCTGCTTGGCACTGCGCAGACCGGCGGGTCGAGCGGCGGACCGTGGATGGTCAATTTCGGCGCACCGCCCTCGCTTACCAGCGGCGCAAGCCTGGGCAGCCAGGCCGCTCCCAACGTGGTCGTGGGCGTCACCAGCTGGGGCGTCACCGCTGTCGGGAGCAATCTCCAGGGCGCTTCGCTGTTCGGCACGAACACTCAATTCCCGAACGCGTCATACACCGACAGCAACGGCGTAGACCGCGGCGGCGGAAACATCGGCGCATTGGTCGCCGAGGCCTGCAGCTACAGCCCTTCAAGCTGCTGAGCAGCGGCCCAATCAGCCGGGCGAAATGACCGCAGTGGCAGCCTTGGGCATGAGGATCGTGGCCGCACTCCGCCTCTTGAAGACGTCGCTGCTGATCCTGTTCGCAGCGGCGGCTTGCGCCGGCAACGCTCAATCACCCAATCAGGCGACCATGTGCGCTCAGGACGCGAAAATCTGCCCCGATGGCAGCTTCGTCGCACGCAGCGGCCCACACTGCGAGATGGCGGCCTGCCCAGCACCCAAAGCCGGCGAAGACAAGCCTGCTATGGGCTCAAGCCGGCCCAAGTTGACGGGCGAGATAGCGCTCGACCAGCGGTCCCCATACGGCTGATCCGCCAGGCCCGAAGAACAGGCGGTGCCCGTCCCCGTCATAGCGACCCGGCTGTTCCAGCTCGGCCCGGCCGCCAGCCCCGACGAAAGCGTCATGCACCGCGGTAGCGATCGCGGGCGCGAAATAGCTGTCATTGGCCGCATACACCCACAGCATCGGCGTCGCAGCGGTCGCGCCGAAATGCCCCGCGGCCTCGGCCAGCTGCTCCGGATGGCAGTTCCGGTTCGGCACGTCATCCCGATGTCCGCCGCGGCCGCCGGCCATCACGACGAAGGCGGCCACCTTGGGATGCGGCTGGCTGTCATAGGCGATCGTGCCCCAGCCGCCGGCCGATTGGCCGACCACCACCGCGCCGTCGTGCCGCACGAACGGCAAAGCGGTCGCGTAGCCGACGACGGCGTTGATGTCCCGCGCCGTCTCGAGACCCACTTGCGCGTAGTCGGCCTCGGTGCAGCGGCCGTAGCCCTCCGCCCAGGCGCCCCCGGTCGCGCCGTAGCCGCGGCGGAGCGCGAACGCGACCACATAGCCCCGGCCAAGGAACCACTGCGCCGCCTCCTGATCGCAAGTGCCGAGCTGCATCCGGGGCCGTGCGGCGGCATTGGGCGGCGAGCCATGGTTGATGACGACCAAGCGGCCGGGCACGTCGCCGACCGGCCGGCATACCCGCGCCCGGAGCTGGGCCGTCTGCCCTCCAGCGTCGATGACGGGAATGGAGTAGAGCTGCTCTCGCGCCGCCTCGCTGCCAGCCGCGGCGGCGCACGCGCTGTGGCAAAGCAGGGCCGCGACGAGGGCAGCCTTGGTGGACTGGAGCGCGCAGGCCGGGCGACCAGCGGGCCGCCAGCGCCGCAACAGCAGTGCGCTGCCCACCACACCGACGCTGGAGAACGCCATCGCCGCCCCGGCGACCACCGGGCTGAGCAACCCAGCCGCCGCGAGCGGAATGCCGACGACGTTGTAGGCGAATGCCCAGAACAGGCCCTGGCGGATGCGCCGATAGGTCCGGGCGGCGATGTCCAATGCCGCCGGAACCAAGGCAGGATCGCCGCGCATCAGCGTGATCCCGGCCGCCGCCGCCGCGACATCCGCTCCGGTCGCCATGGCCAGGCCCAAGTCGGCAGCGGCCAGCGCCGGGGCGTCGTTCACGCCGTCGCCGACCATCGCCACCGGGCCGTCGCGGCGCAGCGCCACGATCCGGTTCGCCTTGTCCTCCGGCAATGCCTGGGCCTGCACCTCGTCGATGCCCAAAGCGCGGGCAGCGGCGTCCGCAGCGCCCTGGTTGTCTCCAGTCAGCAGCACGACCCGCAGCCCGCGGGCGCGCAGCGCAGCGACGGCCTCCGCCGCCCCAGGCTTGATCGCGTCGCCAAAGCCGAGCAGCCCCAATACGCGGCCATCGCCAGCGAGGAAGGAGACTGTGCGGCCCGCTGCCTCCAGCGTCGCCGCCTGTGCAGCGAGCGGCAACGTGTCCACTCCGGCCTCATCCAGCAGGCGGCGGCTGCCCAGCAACAGTGCACGCCCTGCAACCGTCCCCTGCAGCCCACGGCCCGGCAGGGCGCGAATGGCAGTCGCATGCGGAATCGCCAACCCATCCGCCCGAACCTGCACCGCCCGGGCCAGCGGATGCTCGCTGCCGGCCTGCAGTGCCGCGGCCAAGCGGAGCAGCTCGGCCTCCTCGACTCCCGGGGCCGGATGGAGGGCCACCAGCGCCGGCTTGCCCTCGGTCAGGGTGCCGGTCTTGTCGAACACCACCGTGCGGATCGCCTGCGCCTGCTCCAGCGCGGCGGCGTCGCGGATCAGGATGCCGTGCCGGGCCGCGACCCCGGTGCCGGCCATGATCGCCGCCGGCGTCGCCAGGCCGAGCGCACAGGGGCAAGCGATCACCAGCACCGCGACGGCGTTGATCGTCGCGGTTTCCAGCCCCGTGCCCGCCAGCCACCATCCGAGGAAGACCAGCGCCGCCAGGCCGGCCACCACCGGCACGAACACGGCGCTGACCCGGTCCACCAGACGCTGCACGGGCGGCTTGGCTGCCTGCGCGTCCTCCACCAGGCGCACCATGCGCGCGAGCTGCCCCTCGGCGCCGACCGCGGTCGTCCGCACCAGCAGCAGGGCCTCGCCGTTCAGGCTGCCGCCGACGACGCGGCTGCCGGGCTGCTTCGGAACCGGCAGCGCCTCGCCGGTCAGCAGGCTTTCGTCGACGCCGCCCATGCCCTCCTGCACCACGCCATCGGCTGGGATGCGCTCGCCGGGCCGCACGACGACGATGTCGCCGGCGCGAAGGCCAGCGATGGGCAGCTCGCGGTCGGCCCCGTCCCGCCGGACCCGGGCGCGCTCCGGACGCAGCCGCTCCAGCGCGCCGATGGCCTCGCCGGCGCTGCGGCGGGCGCGGCCTTCGAGCCACTTGCCCAGGCGCACGAGCGCGATCACGACGGCGGACGCCTCGAAGTACAAATGCTCGCCGCGTCCCTGCGCCAGCTCCCATGCGCTCAGCCCGAAGGCAGCCGAGGTGCCCAGCGCGACCAGCAGGTCCATGTTGCCAGTCCACGCCCGCAGCGCATGCCACGCGCCCCGGTAGAAACGCGCGCCGAACGCGACTTGCACGATCAGGGCCAGCGCGAGCTGCGCCCAGCCCGGCAACATCGCATCGACTCCGAACGGCATGGCCAGCATCGGCAGCAGCAATGGCAGTGCCAGCACGCAGGCGAGAGCGGCGGCCAAGCCGTCGCGGTTGGCCCGGACCGGCCGCGGAGCCTCGCCGGATACGGCCGGCAGCTCCGCCGCATAGCCCGCGGCACGGACGGCGGCTGCGAGTTCCTCCGCGCCCGCGGTCCCGGTCGCGACGTGCACGCGCGCGCGCTCAGTCGCGAGGTTCACCTCGGCCGCGATCACGCCCGGCACCCCCAGCAGCGCCCGCTCGACCCGGCCGGAGCACGACGCGCAGCTCATGCCGGAGACCGCGAGGTCCACCGTCTCCTGCAGTACGGGATAACCCGCCGCCTCCAGCGCCTGCGACAGGTCCGCGAGGCGGAAGCCGACGTCGGGCGTCAGGGCAACGCGCTCGGTCGCAAGGTTCACCGCGACATCGCTTACGGCGGGGACCGCGGCCGCGGCGCGCTCCACCCTGCGGACGCAGGCGGCGCAGCTCATGCCGGAGACACGCACATTGAGCCGCGCCGCCGCTGTCGCCTGCGCCGGCTCGCGCTCGACGATACCCTGGTCCATCCCGCCGGCTCCTGCTGCTGTCCGGTTACGCATATGGTGCTTCCCATCATGGGAAGATCAAGATTGCCCGATATGTGCGGGCTGGTCAGGCCGGGTGTTCCCTGGGAAGATGCGCGGCAACGCTGGCCATAATCGAGAGGGACCGTCCATGATCATCACCCGCCGCACCGCGCTGGGCGTCGCTGCCGCCGTGATTCCGGGACTGCCCCGTCGCGCCGCAGCCCAGCCCGCGCCGATCCGCCTGGGGGTGCTGAACGACCAATCCGGCCCCTACCGCGACGACGGCGGCCCATTCTCGGTATTCTGCGTGCGCCAGGCCGTCGAGGAATTCGCCGCACTGCATCCGGAGATCAAGGTCGAGGTGCTCTCGGCCGACCACCAGAACAAGCCCGACGTCGGCGCCGGCATCGCCCGCCGCTGGTTCGACGAGGAGGGAGTGGACGCGATCCTCGACGTGCCGACCAGCTCGGTGGCGCTGGCGGTGAACACGGTCTGCCGCGAGAAGAACAAGGTGCTCCTGAACTCGGGTGCGGCGACGACCGACCTGACGGGTGCGCAGTGCAGCCCGAACACGGTGCAATGGACTTACGACACCTACATGCTGGCGAAGTCGACCGGTGGCGCCATGGTCAAGTCGGGCGGCGATACGTGGTATTTCATCACCGCCGACTACGTGTTCGGCCAGCAGTTGCAGCGCGACACGGCGCGATTCGTGCAGGAGGCCGGGGGCAAGGTGCTCGGCGCGCGGACCTACCCGTTCCCCGATACGACGGATTTCAGCTCGCTGCTGCTGCAGGCTCAGGCCTCGGGCGCGAAGGTGCTGGGGCTGTGCAACTCCGGGACCGATACGGTGAACTGCATCAAGCAGGCGCACGAATTCGGGCTGACCGCCTCCATTCGGATTGCGGCGATGCTGATGTACGACGGCAACGTGCGCTCGGTCGGCCTTGCAGACGCGCAGGGTTTGGTGATGACCGGGAGCTATTACTGGGACCTGAACGACCGCACGCGCGCGTTTTGGGCGCGGGTGCAGCCGAAGATGCCGACACGGCCGCCGAACATGGTCCAGGCCGGCTGCTATGCGGCGGCGCTGCACTACTTGAAGACCGTTGCGGCGCTTGGGCCGGCGGCTGCGAAGGCGGACGGGCGGGCGGCGGTCGCGCATATGAAGTCGATGCCGACCGAGGACGACTGCTTCGGCGCCGGGCGCATCCGCGAGGACGGCCGCAAGATCCATCCGTCCTACTTGCTGCAGGCGAAGACCCCGGCGGAGAGCAAGGGGCCGCTCGACATGCTGAAGATGATCGCGACGACGCCGGCCGACGAGGCGTTCCGGCCCATGAGCGAGGGTGGGTGCAGCCTGGTGAAAAGCTGAGGCGGCGCAGCCTCGCCTGCGACTTGGCGTCAGAGCTTTGGCCCCTTGGCCACCTCCATGCTCGGCGACGGCGGCGATGGCGGCGTCGGGGCGGGCGCGGCGCGTAGGATCGCGACCTGGGCCTCGCCCGCGCCTGGCACGAGATGCGATGGTCGCAGCGCGGGCAGCGGCGGGCCGATGCCGGCCGAGCCCGCCGCCCGCCCGGCAACGTCGTTCACCGCCTGTATCGTGCGCTGGATGCGGCGCCGGTCGTCCGAATGCAGCAGCGCCAACAGGTCCGCCCGCAGGCGCCACAACCGGTCGTTCTCGACACTCTCCTCCCGGCCCAACAACGGCAGCAGCGCCGCGAGCGCCTTGACGACACCCTCGTCGCCCCGCGCCGCGTCGTTTGCGGGCGGGATCTCGAACGCCTCCATGCGGGCGATGTCGCGCCGCGCCGCGACGATCAGGGTCCGGCGGTTCGAGGCCGAGTTGCGCACGACCGGGCCGACATCGCCGTCGATCTTCCCGAGCGTCGGCGCCGTCGCGAGGGCATGGACGGCGTCCCGCGGCACGGCGATGGTCAGGACGCCATCGTTCAGCTCGGCGGCGGCCTGCACCACCTCGGCTTCGGACCATGCCCCCGCCCAGGGGAGCGGCCAGCAGACGCCTTGTCCGGCAACCGGACGGCGGAAGCAGATATAGAGGTCCGCGGCGCGTGTGGCCCCGAGTTCGGCCACGTAGTAATCGGTCATCCCTGCCCCTCCTAGGAAGCTGCAAGGTGCCATCGCCGGGCGGAGCAGCGTGCGCGCCCTCGCCCGGCCGAGCGCCAGCAGTAAATCGGACCACTAGCCCCGCATGCTGTCCGGCACCTTGCCGCCATTCTCCGTCAGCTTCTGCACCACTGCCTTGTGCAGCGCGATATTTTGTTCGGCGCTGCCGTCCGCCCCTGCGTGCACGCCGAGCTCCGCACCGAGTTCCTTGCGCGCACCCAGGCTGGAGTCGAGGTCGAGCAGCTTCAGCAGATCGACGATCGACGTCTGGTAGTTGCCGCCGCCACCCTTCTGCGACGCCATCTGGCTTAGTACCGCGCCGACGTCGACGTTCTGAGCAGGGGCGGCCTGTGCCGGCGCAGCCCCGCCAGCCGCATCGAACGCCGATGTGGACGCGGCTGCATCTGGGCTAGCGGCCGCTCCTTCTGCCGGCGCAGCGCTGGTGGGATGGAAGATCTTGTTCATGATCGAGCCAAATATACTCACGTTTTTTCTCCAGTTAAGCGCATGATCCAAAGCGCATTAGACGCGGTTCAGTTCCGCAAGTGGTCTGATTCCAACGCCTGCTCGATGGCGCTGGCTGAATTGGTCCAAGAAATCAAGCCAGTACTCTGATCCAACGGGTCATCGCCGAGCCACATCGGCATTAGAGCATGATGATACTGGCAACGTAACTCTACGGATTACAATAAATCTTTGCCATTGCGTGATGGTATATCGAATGGCACGATCTCTGCATAAAATAAATGCGGTCCGGCAAAGCGGGCTGACTTAACGCAAGGAGGCGGCAAATGTCGGACCAGGGACTGATGACGCGTAAATCCGTGGACGATATCGTCCGCGGCGGCGAGGCTGACGGCCACAAGCTGTCCAAGTCCCTCGGACCCTTCAGCATCATGGCCATGGGCATCGGCGCGATCATAGGCGCCGGCATCTTCGTCCTCACCGGCACGGCGGCTGCGCAGTATGCGGGCCCCGGCATCATGCTCTCGTTCGTGCTGGGCGGCGTCGCCTGCGGCTTCGTCGGGCTGTGCTACGCCGAACTCGCCGCCATGCTGCCGGTCAGCGGCAGTTGCTACACCTACACCTACGCGACCCTAGGCGAAGTGTTCGCCTGGATGATCGGCTGGGACCTCGTGCTCGAATACGCGATGGGGGCGGCGACGGTGGCGGTCGGATGGTCCGGCTACGTCGTCAGCATCCTGCGCAACGTCGGCATCGTCGTGCCGCCGCAGTTCGCCGCGGCGCCGGGCACGACGGTCACGCTGGCGGACGGCAGCACGGCCACCGCCATCATAAACCTGCCGGCGCCGCTGATCATCGCGGCATTGACGGCGATGCTGGTGTTCGGGACCAAGGAGTCGGCCCGGTTGAACAACATCATGGTCGCGATCAAGCTGGCCGTCGTCGTCGCCTTCATCGCCGTCGGCGCGTTCTTCGTGAGCGCGGCGAACTGGCACCCGTTCGTTCCGGCCAACACCGGCGAGTTCGGCCACTTCGGCTATAGCGGCATCCTGCGCGGGTCAGCGGTCGTGTTCTTCGCCTTCATCGGCTTCGACGCCGTGAGCTGCGCGGCGCAGGAGGCCCGCGACCCGCAGCGCGACATGCCGATCGGCATCCTGGGCTCGCTCGTCGTCTGCACCGTGCTTTACATCGCGGTCGCCGCGGTGCTGACGGGCCTGGTGCCCTACGCCGACCTCAACGTCGCCGACCCGATCGCCAAGGGCGTCGACGTAATCGGTGCGACCTGGTTCGCCATCCTGGTCAAGATCGGGGCATTGACCGGGCTCACGACCGTCATCCTGGTGCTGCTGTATGGCCAGAGCCGCATCTTCTTCACCATGTCCGAGGATGGGCTGATGCCCGGCCTGTTCGCACATGTGCACCCAACGCTCAACACGCCGTATCGCAGCCAGATCATGATCGGCGTCATCGTCGCCATCGTCGCGGCCCTGGTGCCGATCGGCATCCTGGGCGAGATGGTCAGCATCGGCACGCTGTTCGCCTTCGTACTGGTATGCGGGTCGGTGATCTACCTGCGCCGCAGCGACGCGCGGGTGAAGCGGCCGTTCAAGGTGCCCGGCGTGCCGGTTGTGCCGATCCTCGGCATCCTGTTCTGCCTGCTGCTGATGTCGGGCCTGCCGGTGTTCACCTGGTTGCGGCTGCTGATTTGGATGGCGATCGGCCTGGCGATCTACTTCCTGTATGGGCGGCATCACTCGACGCTGCGCAATTCGAAGCGAAGCCGGGCCTGAAGCGAGAGACTCTTACATCGGAGGCATTGAAGCGGGCCGGGCGCGATACAACATCGGCGCGGTCCGCGATTTGGGAGATTGAACATGGCTTGGGCTGGCGCTATCCCGCTTTCCGCAGTCTCCGACGCGCAATCCCGGCTCAAGCGGCTGCGCCGCCTCGCTTGGCTGATCGACGGCGCGTTCTCGCTGCCGGGCACCCGCTTCCGGTTCGGCCTGAACAGCATCGTCGGGCTGGTGCCCGTGGGCGGCGACGCGATCCTGGGCGCGATATCGCTGTATATCGTGTATGAGGCCGCGCAACTCGGCGTGCCGGCGCCGCAACTGGCCCGCATGATCGCCAACGTGGGGCTTGAGGTGTTCGGCGGCAGCGTTCCGATCCTGGGCGACCTTTTCGACATGGCGCTGAAGGCCAACTTGCGCAATCTGGCGATTATCGAGCGGCATGTAGGCGGACTCTAAACCGTATGCCTGAACTGCATGCCGGTAGTGGTTCAGTTCGCCCTAGCTAGGACTGGCCCGTTTTCGAATAAATTCTAACTTGACCGAAATACTATAAGCAGCCAATTCTCGTAGACGGAAAGACTAAATCCATGTAAAAATCTAGGATACAATATGACGAAAGTCGGCGCATTCGGCGATTGGACTTTGTCATGGCAATATTAACGGTCGGCGCCGGGCAAGAATACGCCCATATCGCCGACGCGGTCGCCGCCTCGCACGACGGCGATACGCTGCGGGTGCAGGCCGGCACCTATGTCAACGACTTCGCCACCATCAACACCAAGATCACCATCGAGGGCGTCGGCGGCATGGCGCACCTGCTCGCGACCGTATCGCCACCCGATGGCAAGGCCATCCTGACCACGAACACCGACGTCACGCTCGACCATCTCGAATTCTCCGACGCGCAGGTCGCCGACCTGAACGGCGCCGGCGTCCGCTACCAGGGCGGCAGCCTTCTCATCACCAACAGCTACTTTCACGACAACCAAAATGGGCTGCTCAGCGGTGCGGTCCCGGGCGGCGCGATCACCATCCGCAACAGCGAGTTCGCCTACAACGGCGCCGGCGACGGTTATAGCCACAACATCTATGTCGGCGACATCGCCAGCTTGGTGATCGACAACAGCTATTTCCACGATGCGCTGGTGGGGCACGAGATCAAGAGTCGGGCAGAGCAGACAACGATCACCAACAGCCGCATCCAGGACGGACCCGCCGGCACCGCCAGCTATAGCATCGACCTGCCCAACGGCGGCGATGCAGTGATCCAGGGTAACGTGATCCAGCAGGGGCCCAACTCGCAAAACCCGGCGATCATCGCCGTCGGCGAGGAGGGCGGCCTGCACGCCAACACGGCGCTCCGCGTCATCGGCAACACGATCCTGAACGACCTGGCCGACCCGTTCGCCTCGGCGGTCATAAATCCGGCCAACGTGGCCGTGAGCCTGACCGGGAACGCCGTCTACGGCTTGACGGCAAACCAACTCGTCACCGGACCCGCAACATTTTCCTACAATTCGACGCTGGCGTCTGAGCCTGCCCTGGTGACCACGTCGCCTTGGGCCTCGCCCGGCCTGGTCTTGGATATCGCCGAGGACGCATGGAAGGGCGATGCGCAGTTCACCATCAGCGTCGATGGAAAGCAGGTCGGCGGCGTGCATACGGCGACGGCCTCGCACGTTGCCGGACGTGACCAGGCCTTTGCGGTGAGCACGACGCTCGGCGCCGGGGTGCACCGGGTCGGCGTCAGCTTCATCAACGACGCCTGGGGCGGCACTCCCAGCACCGACCGCAACCTGTATGTGACCGGGGCCACGCTCGATGGCCAGGCAATCTCCGGGAGTGCGGCGACCCTGTTTTCCAACGGCACTGCGTATTTCGGCGTGACGGCGGGCAGCCCGGCCCCGCTTGCCGCGAGCACGCTCACGCTGAACATGTCGGAAGACGCGTGGCAAGGCGACGCGCAGTTCACGGTCGCGGTCGACCGCATCCAGTTGGGCGGCGTCCATACCGTCAGCGCCTCGCACGCGGCCGGGCAGTCGCAGGCGTTCACATTTGCCGGCATCGTGGAGGACATGAAACCGCACGCCATAACGGTTTCGTTCATCAACGATGCTTTTGGCGGGACGGCTGCGGCCGACCGCAACCTGTATGTCAACTCGATGCAGTTCGACAGGCAGGCCGTCGCCGGCGGCACTGCGGCGCTGGCTTCCGACAGCACGCAGCATTTCACCGCCTCGGCGCCGGCGCACTGGATGGGCTGACGACGCCCAGCACGGGCGCTTGACAGGGCTGCACGTGGAATCCAACCATGCCAGGATGGATTTGGCGGAAAACTCGACGCGCCCGGACAGTTCCCAGCCCGAAGGCGCGCTGCACGGCCTTCGCGTCATCGAGATGGGGCAGCTGATCGCCGGGCCGTTCTGCGGCCAGCTCATGGCGGATTTCGGCGCCGAGGTGATCAAGCTGGAGCCGCCGGGCAAGGGCGATCCGATGCGCGAATGGGGCCACGAGAAGCCGCAGGGGCTTTCGCTATGGTGGCCCGTGATCGCGCGCGGCAAGAAAAGCGTGGAGATCGACGCGCGGCAGCCCGCAGGCCAGGCGCTGGTGCGCGATTTGGTGGCCACAAGCGACGTCCTGATCGAGAACTTCCGCCCCGGCACCATGGAGAAGTGGGGCCTGGGCTACGACGCCCTCGCCGCGATCAACCCGCGTTTGGTGATGATCCGGGTGTCCGGCTACGGTCAGACCGGCCCCTATGCGCACAAGGCCGGGTTCGGCGCGATCGGCGAGGCGATGGGCGGGCTGCGCCACGTCGTCGGCGACCCGGGCACGCCGCCCAGCCGCATGGGCATCTCGATCGGCGACACCCTGGCGGCGACCTTCGCCTGCTTGGGCGGCATGATGGCGCTGCACGCGCGGTCGCGCACCGGGCGCGGTCAGATGGTGGACAGCGCCATCTATGAGGCGGTGCTGGCGGTGATGGAGAGCCTCGTCACCGAATATGCCCACACCGGCTATGTGCGCGAGCGTACCGGCGCGATCCTGCCGAACATCGCGCCGAGCAACGTGTATCCCACGCAAGACGGCTTCTACGTGCTGATCGCCGCCAACCAGGACACGGTGTTCCGCCGCCTGACCGCCGCGATGGGCCGGGCGGAGCTGGCCGACGATCCGCGATACCGCACCCACGACGCCCGCGGCGCGCGACAGGCGGAGCTCGACTCCATCATCGCCGACTGGACCCGGACACAGGGCCGTGCGGCGCTCGGAGCGCTGCTGGACGAGGCCGGGGTGCCGCGGGGCGACATCTACCGCGGGCCCGAGATGCTGGAGGACGCGCATTTCAAGGCGCGGGAGACGATCGCGCGCGTGATGCATCCGGCGCTTGGGGAGCTGCGGATGCAGAACGTCGCCCCGCGGCTGTCGGCGACGCCGGGGCGCATCCGCGACGCAGGGCCGACCCTGGGCCAGCATAACGGCGAGGTCCTGCGCGGCCTGCTCGGGCTCGATCAGGAGCGGCTGTCGCAATTGCGGGCGGCTCGGGTGATTGGCCACATCGGATAGAATTGGAGGCTGCCTTTGACCCAGCACCGCGTTCCCGCCACGCCCGAGACAATCCGCTGGGGCACGTTCAGCGCCGGGTATGCGCCGGTCCTGACCGTCCAGAGCGGCGATACCGTCGTGCTGGAATGCGTGTCGGGCGGACCGGATGTGCTGCCGCCGGAGCGCCTGGGCTTCAACGTGCCGCCGGCGCTCGCGGCCATTCACGCCGCGAACCCGCCCCGGCTCGGCCCGCATATCCTCACCGGTCCCGTCGCCATCGCCGGCGCCGAGCCCGGCGACACGCTCGAAGTCCGCATCGATAAGATCGAACTCGGCGCCGACTGGGGCTTTTGCGGCTTTCGCCCGCTCGGGGGCACGCTGCCGGAGGATTTTCCGCACCGCTTCCTGAGCCACATCGCCGTGGACCGCGCGGCTGGGACGTGCCGGCTGCCTTGGGGCACCGAGCTGAAGCTCGCCCCGTTCTTCGGTGTCATGGGGTTGGCACCGCCCGCCGCCTATGACGCGATCTCGACCAAGGAGCCGCGGGAGCACGGCGGCAACCTGGACAACAAGGAGCTTGGCGTCGGCAGCACCTTGTTCCTGCCGGTCTGGGTGCCCGGCGCGAACTTCTCCGCCGGCGACGGCCATGGGGTGCAGGGGGACGGCGAGGTCTGCATCAACGCGCTCGAGATGTGCCTGACCGGGACCTTCACCTTCGTGCTGCACAAGGCGGCGGGCCTGCAGTTTCCGCGGGGCGAGTCCCCGACCCACTACATCTCCATGGGGATGAACGAGGACCTGGACCTGGCGATGAAACAGGCGCTGCGGGAGATGATCGCCTTCATCTGCGCCCGGTCCAACCTCTCGCGGGACGAGGCCTACCAGTTCTGCTCGCTCGCCGTGGATTTCCATGTGACGCAAACGGTGAACGGCGAGAAAGGGGTGCACGGGCTGCTGCGCAAGGGGCTGCTGTTTTAGCCAGTTATCCACAACTGTTTGTGTTGAGGCGGCACTTTCCATCTAGCTGTAGCGTTAAGACTGACCTATCGTATAGCGTATCAATTGGTGGTCAGGAGCGTTGCATGGACTGGAACGAGGAGATGATCGCCCGCTTGCGCCAATTGTGGTCCGAGGGCCACTCGACCGCCGAGATCGGGCGGCGCATGGGCATCACCAAGAACGCGGTGGTCGGCAAGGCGCACCGGCTGGCGCTCTCGCCGCGACCCTCGCCGATCCGCCGCGAGACCGCCGACGGGCATGTGGCCCGGCGCTCCACGCCTCGGCGCACGACCGGGCCGACCTTGCCCGCTCTGTCCGCGCCCGCTCCGTTCACGCCCACCGCAATGCCGGCCCCGTCGCGGGCGGCCATGCCGGACACGCCGGCGCCAGCAGCCCCCGCCCCGCCGCGTCCATCCGTCCAGCTCCGCGCCGTGCCGATGCCCCGTGCGGGCGCGCGGGTGACGACCTGTTGCTGGCCGATCGGCGACCCCGGCACCGCGAGCTTCCGCTTCTGCGACGACGGCGCGATGACCGGCAAGCCATACTGCGCGCAGCACGCGGCACTCGCCTACGTGAAGGTGCGCGACCGCCGCGAGGACGCAGCCTGACCGCATCGGCCCGCTGACGTTATCGAGGTTTGGGTTGCGCCGCTCTTGATCCCCGGGGGTTGCCGGTCTACGGGTTGGGCGGAGATATGATGCAACCACTCGACACAGCGCTGCCGCGGGAACGCCACACCGCCCTTGACGCAGATTCCGTTCGTGCAGCCTACCGCCGCTGGGCCGGGGTCTACGATACTGTATTCGGCGGCGTGTCGGCCTTTGGCCGGCGTCGCGCGGTGGAGGCGGTGAACGCCCTGCCCGGTCAGCATGTGCTCGAGGTCGGCGTCGGTACTGGCCTCGCCTTGCCGCATTATTCCAGCGCCAAGCGGATCACCGGCATCGACCTGTCGGCAGAGATGCTGGCGTTTGCACATTCCCGGGTAAAATCCTCCGGCCTCGCCAATATAGAGGCCCTGCTTGAAGTGGACGCCGAGGCGACCGGTTTCGAAATCGGATCGTTCGACATCGCCGTGGCGATGTTCGTCGCCTCGGTCGTGCCGAACCCGCGGCTGCTGCTGGCGGAGATGCGCCGGGTCGTGCGTCCGGGCGGCCACCTGCTGTTCGTCAACCATTTTGCGGCCGAGCGCGGGCCGCGCTGGTGGGCCGAGCGCGCGCTGGCCCCCGCGTCGCGCAAGCTCGGCTGGCACCCCGACTTCTCGCGCGATGCCCTGCTGACGCCCGACGACCAGACGCGTGCACAATTCGCATCGGTGCCGCCGCTGGGCCTTTTCACCTTGGTGAGTCTGCCCAACTAGTGATGAACAAGCCCGGCGTTGGCTTGATCTAACAGTGGCTGTCCGATACGTCCTCCCGGGTGCTCCGGATTATGGGCCGGGCAACGTGCAGGTGGAATGGACGGGCAGATGCAGGTTTCCCAGCGGTTCAAGGCCGCAGCGATATCGACGATGATGCTGATGGCCGGTGCGGGCCCTGCCTGGGCGCAGGCGCCGCGCAACTGGGAGCTCGGCTTCCAGACGGCGCATAGCCCGGTGCAGCAGGGCATCGAGGGCTTGCATGCCATGGTGCTCTGGCTGATGGCGGCGGTGACGATCTTCGTCGCTGCGCTGCTGATGTACTGCGTGTGGCGCTTCCGGGCGTCGGTCAACCCAAAGGCGAGCCGCATCAGCCACCATACGGCACTCGAGGTCGCCTGGACCGTGCTGCCGGTGCTGATTCTAGTCATCATCGCGATCCCATCGTTCCGCCTGATCTATTTCGAGGACCGGACCGACGCCGCCGACATGACGATCAAGGTCGTCGGCCATCAATGGTATTGGGAATACGACTATCCCGACCAGGGCGACGTGAAGTTCGACAGCTACATGGTCCCGGCTGACGACCTCAAGCCCGGCCAGCTTCGCAACCTCGATGTCGACAATCGCGTCGTGCTGCCAGCTGGCAAGAACATCCGCATCCTGACCACCAGCGGCGACGTGATCCATAGCTTCTTCATCCCGTCGCTGGGCGTGCAGCGCT
>CAZZWN010000051.1:0-16529 GCA_964657765.1 uncultured Acetobacteraceae bacterium | reverse complement strand
GCTTGTTGATCGTCTCGATCATGTGCACCGGGATGCGGATCGTGCGCGCCTGGTCGGCGATGCTGCGGGTGATCGCCTGGCGAATCCACCACGTCGCATAGGTGCTGAATTTATAGCCGCGGCGATACTCGAACTTGTCCACCGCCTTCATCAGGCCGATGTTGCCTTCCTGGATCAAATCCAGGAACTGCAGCCCGCGGTTGGTGTATTTCTTTGCGATCGAGATCACCAGGCGCAGGTTCGCCTCGATCATCTCCTTCTTTGCCCGCGCGCTGTCCCGCTCGCCGCGGCTCACCGTCGCATACACCCGGCGGAACTCGGCGATCGGCAGGCCCGCCTCGGACGCCACCACGCCGATCTTGGCGCGAATTTCCTCCACGCCGTCGATATGCTTGGTGACGAACGCCTTCCACGGCTTGCCCGGCAACGCGCCCACGCGCTCCAGCCAGTTCGGGTCCAACTCGTGCCCGCGATACTCGCGCAGGAACTCGTCCCGCCCGACCTTGGCCGCCTCCGCCATTCGTAGAAGCTGCCCCTCCAGCCCGTTCAGCCGCTGGCTGATCTGCTTGAGCTGGACCACCAGCTCCTCGATGCGGTTGTTGTGCAGCCGGACCTGCTCGACCTTGCCGACGACCTCTTCACGCTGTTTTTCATAGGTGCGCTCGGCGCGGAGGTTCATCTCCTCGCCCGAGGTGATGGTCTCGAGCCGGCGGGCCTGCACCTTGTGCAGCTTTTTATAGAGGCCCTCGATCTCCTCGAAATTGGCCAGCACGTCGGGCTTCAGCTTCTCCTCGAGCGCCGATAGCGACATGCCAGGTCCCTCGCCCTCGCCGTCGTCGTCCAGCTCCTCGGCCGGTTCGAACGTTTCCGCAACCGTGTCGGCAGGCTCGCCGGCCGCCTCCTTGGGGCCGCCCTGCGTCGCCTCGAGGTCGATGATGTCGCGCAGCAGCATGCGCCCGGCCTTCAGGCTCTCGTGCCAGGTGATGATGGCGCGGAACGTCAGCGGGCTCTCGCACAGGCCGCCGATCATCATGTCGCGCCCGGCCTCGATCCGCTTGGCGATCGCGATCTCGCCCTCGCGCGACAGCAGCTCGACGCTGCCCATCTCACGCAGGTACATGCGGACCGGGTCGTCGGTACGGCCGAGGTTTGCCTCGTCGACGTTTCCGGTCGGCTCGTCGCTCTCCTTTTCGTCCTCGCTCTCGGCCTTGTCCGCCTTGGCTGCCGGAGCCTCAGGGTCCTCGGTCTCCTCGCTCTCGACGACCTGGATGCCCATCTCGCTGAGCATCGCCATCACGTCCTCGATCTGCTCCGAGCTATTCTGCTCGGAGGGCAGGACGGCGTTCAGCTCATCGAACGTGATGTAGCCACGCTCCTTGCCCTTGGCGATCAGGCGCTTCACGGCAACGGCGTTCGTATCGAGCAGCGTCGTGTCGCCGTCGTGCTCGGCGGGCGCTGCGTCGGCAGTCACGGCTTGCTTCGTCGCCATAGGTCAGGGCACTCCAATAATGCGCGCCGCACGGCGTCCCGCGCGGCACATCAGGGTTCAGTCGTCGCGCTCATCAAGCGCGAATAACTCATCTCGGGCTCGGCACAGCGCGGTCAGACGGCGCTGCGTTGTCTCATTCAGGTGGTGCTTACAGGCCTGTTCCGCTGCTGCAATCTCGTCGTCAAGATGAGAACGGCGCATCAGCCCGAATATGTGCCACCAGCCGGCCTCGGCTTCTGCCGGCATGGCATCGGCGTGGGCACAGGCCGGCAACGGATACGGCGTCGACGACAATGCCTGGGCCGCCTCCTCCATTGCGCCAGATGCGTTTAGTTGGGACAGCAAGGTTGTAGAATCAAGCACATCTCGTTCGGATAGGTGCATTACTGCGTCCCGCACCCGCGACATGGCGGGCGATAGCTCGAGCGCTGCGAACGCCTCCTCGGTATCGCGCAGCAGGTCGGGATGGCGCAGCAGGATCGCCACCAGGCAACGGCCACGCTCGGCTTGGGTCAGGTCGAGGGTCGCGGTCGTGCGGGCAGGCCGGGCGTTGGGCGGTGCTTTGCCGGCGCGCTTGCGGCTGGCGTAGAAGCGGTCGAGCAACGCACCGCGGTATTCCGCCGCGAGCGAGCGGTCGGCGATGCGACCGGCCGCCGCGACCAGCCGTGCCCGCAATGCCGCCCGCTGTTCCGGCGTGTCGCCATGGCCCTGTTCGCGGACGAAGTCGAACAGCGCCTCGGACAACGGCCGTGCCGCGTCGATCACCGCTTGGAACGCCGCCGGTCCCCGCTGCTGGATCAGCGTGTCCGGATCGTCGCCGCCGGGCAGCGCCGCCAGCCGCAGCGTGCGCTCGGGCGTGAGCAGCGGCAGGCACAGCTCGGCCGCGCGGGCGGCGGCACGGGCGCCCGCCGCGTCGCCGTCGAAGCACAGCACCGGGTCGGGCGCCAGCCGCCACAGCTCCTCCAGCTGCTCCTCCGTCAGCGCGGTGCCGAGCGGCGCCACCGCCCCGGTGAACCCGGCCTGATGCAGCGCGATCACGTCCATGTAGCCTTCGGCGACCACGAGCCGTTGCCCGGCCCGCAGCCCGGCCCGCGCGAGGTCAATCGCATACAGGTTGCGCTTCTTGGAAAAGATCGGGCTTTCGGGACCGTTGATGTATTTGGGTTTTGCATCCCCCAAGGTGCGGGCGCCGAAGCTCACCAGCCGGCCGCGGCGGTCGCGGATCGGGAAGGTGACGCGCTGCCAATACAATTCGCGCGCCGGGCCGTCCTCCGCCTCGCGCAGCAGCCCGGCCTCCAGCATACGGGCAGCCTCGACGCCGCCACGCGCCAGCTCGGCCACCAGGCCGCCGCGCCCATCGCCGCTCCAGCCCAGGCCGAACTGTGCGATGGTGGCGGGCGACAACCCACGGCGCTGCAGGTATTCGAGCGCCGCCGCCCCTTCCCGCTCGTGCAGGCGTCGGGCAAAGCTGGCCTGCGCCAGGTCGAGCACGCCGTGCAGGTCCAGCCGCTGCCGCTCCGCCTCGGCCGCACGCGGCGACGGCTTCGGCACCTCCAGCCCGGCCTCGCCCGCCAACCGCTCCACCGCCTCCGGGAACGACGCGCCTTCGCTCTGCATGACGAAGCTGATGGCGTCGCCGTGCACGCCGCAGCCGAAACAGTGGAAGTGGTCGTCGTAAACGTGGAAACTCGGCGATTTCTCGCCGTGGAATGGGCAGCAGCCTTTCCAGTTGCGCCCGGATTTGGACAGCTTGACCCGGCGCCCAACCAACGCCGAAAGCGGCGTCCGCGCCCGCAGCTCGTCCAGGAAAGCCGGCGGCAGCGGCATCAGGCGGACAGGCGCGCCCGCACCAGCGGCCCGGCACGGCCCATGTCCAGCGCTGCGCCATGTGTCGCCTTCAACGCCGCCATGACGCGGCCCATATCCTTGACACTCGCCGCCCCGGCCGCCTCGACCGCCTCCTCGATTGCGGCGGTCAGGTCCGCCTCGCTCATCGGCTGCGGCAGAAACCCTTCGATGACGGCGATCTCGGCCTCTTCCTTCGCCGCCAGCTCCGGCCGGTTGCCCTGCATGTAAAGCTCGACCGACTCGCGCCGGGACTTCACCATGCCGCGCAGCATCGACAGCACGTCGTCGTCAGGGATCGCCGGGATGCCCTTCGGACGCGCCGCGATGTCCAGGTCCTTCAGCCGGGCCAGGATCATGCGCAAGGTCGACGTACGGGGTGCGTCCCCCGCGCGCATCGATGCTTTCAGCCCGTCCGTGAACCCATCCCGAATACCCATGGCGTCGTGCAATCTCCTATTCCTGCGGATGACACATATAATGCCAATCTGGCGAAGGGAGAAGTTTTCCTATAATGCCGGGCAAGGTTGCCGTGGGAAGTTTTTTCCCATATAGTGCGGCCATGCTGACCATCGACGCTATCATCGACCGCCTGGGTGGCGCGGATGCCGCCGCCCGGCTCACCGGAGTCGGCACGGAGGCCATCCGCAAATGGCGTCAATCCCGCGCCATTCCGAGCAAGCATTGGGCCGCGGTCATCAGCGCGACCGGCCTGCCGCTTTCCGCCCTCTCGAGCGTCCCAACCCAGGAAATCGCCATGTCCGAACCCACGACGCCCGCCGGCGCCACCGCCGCCCTCGTGCTCGCGGATGGCGCGGTGTTCTGGGGCCGCGGCTTTGGCGCGCATTCGGATGGCCGGGTCGGCGAGGTCTGCTTCAACACCGGCATGAGCGGCTACCAGGAGACGCTGACCGACCCGTCATACGCCGGCCAAATCATCACCTTCACCTTCCCGCACATCGGCAACACCGGCGTGAACCCCGAGGACCTGGAGGCGACCACCATCGCCGCACTGGGCTTGATCGTGCAGCAGGACGTGACGGAGCCGAGCAACTGGCGCTCCACCCAAACGCTCGACGCCTGGCTGCGCTCCTGCGGCGTGCCCGGCATCGCCGGCGTCGACACCCGCGCACTTACCATCCGCATCCGCGACGGCGGCGCGCCCAACGGCGTGATCGCCTATCCCGGCGACGGACGCATCGACTTGGCGGCATTGCAGGCGCAGGCGCGGGCATGGCCGGGGCTCGACGGCATGGACCTCGCGAAACAGGTGAGCTGCACCCAAACCTACAGCTGGGACGAAGGCACCTGGGCCTGGCCGGACCGCCACAGCACGCCGCCGCACCGGCATCACGTCGTGGCCGTCGACTATGGCGCCAAGCGCAACATCCTGCGCAGCCTGGTCGCCGCCGGCTGCCGGGTGACGGTCGTTCCGGCGAGCGCGACCGCCGAGGACATCCTGCGCCACGGGCCCGACGGCGTTTTCCTATCCAACGGCCCCGGTGACCCGGCCGCCACCGGCGTCTATGCCGTGCCCGCCATACAGGGCGTGCTGGACCGCGGAGTGCCGCTATTCGGCATCTGCCTGGGCCACCAATTGCTGGCTTTGGCGCTGGGCGGACGCACCTACAAGCTCGACCGCGGCCACCGCGGGGTCAATCAGCCGGTGAAGGAACTGGCGACCGGCAAGGTGGAGATCACCGCGCAGAACCACGGTTTCGCGGTGGAGGACAGCAGCCTGCCGCCGGGTGTGCGGATCACCCACGTGAGCCTGTTCGACGGCAGCAACGAGGGCATCGCCTGCGACGAGCGCCGGGCGTTCAGCGTGCAATACCACCCCGAGGCCAGCCCCGGCCCCGCCGACAGCCAGCATCTTTTTCGCCGCTTCGTCGGCATGATGGAGCAGGCCTGAGCCATGCCGAAACGCACCGACATCAAGTCCATCCTGATCATCGGCGCCGGGCCGATCGTCATCGGCCAGGCCTGCGAGTTCGACTACTCCGGCGCGCAGGCCTGCAAGGCGCTGCGGGCGGAGGGGTATCGCGTCATCCTGGTCAACTCGAACCCCGCCACCATCATGACCGACCCGGGCCTGGCGGACGCCACCTACATCGAGCCGATCACCCCGGAGATCGTCGAGAAGATCATCGTCCGGGAAAAGCCGGACGCCCTACTGCCCACCATGGGGGGACAGACGGCGCTCAACACCGCGATGAAGCTGTTCGCCAACGGCGCGCTGGAGCGGCACGGCGTCGAGCTGATCGGCGCCAAGGCGGACGTCATCGACCGCGCCGAGGACCGGCTGAAGTTCCGCGACGCCATGAGCGAGATCGGCCTCGAAAGCCCGCGCAGCGCCATCGCCCACAGCATGATCGAGGCCCGCGCCGCGCTGGCGATCACCGGGCTGCCCGCCGTCATCCGCCCGAGCTTCACCCTGGCCGGCACCGGCGGCGGTATCGCCTACAACCGAGAGGAGTTCGAGCAGATCGTCGCCGGCGGCCTCGACGCCAGCCCCACGGACGAGGTGCTGATCGAGGAGAGCGTGCTCGGCTGGAAGGAATACGAGATGGAGGTCGTGCGCGACAGCGCCGACAACTGCATCATCGTATGCGCGATCGAGAACGTCGACCCGATGGGGGTGCATACCGGCGACAGCGTGACGGTCGCCCCGGCGCTGACGCTCACCGACAAAGAATACCAGATGATGCGCGACGCCAGCATCGCCTGCCTGCGCAAGATCGGCGTCGACACCGGCGGCTCCAACGTGCAGTTCGCGGTGAACCCGGCCGACGGGCGCCTGGTCGTCATCGAGATGAACCCGCGGGTGTCGCGCTCCTCGGCGCTGGCGTCAAAGGCGACCGGCTTCCCCATCGCCAAGATCGCGGCCAAGCTCGCGGTCGGCTACACGCTGGACGAGCTCGCCAACGACATCACCCGCACGACGCCGGCGAGCTTCGAGCCGACGATCGACTACGTCGTCATCAAGATCCCCCGGTTCACCTTCGAAAAATTCCCCGGGACCCCTGCCCTGTTGACCACCAGCATGAAATCGGTCGGCGAGGCGATGGCGATCGGCCGCAGCTTCGCGGAGGCATTGCAAAAGGGCCTGCGCAGCATGGAGACGGGCTATAACGGCCTCGATCCGGTCGAGGCGCCCGGCGATGGTGGGCACGACGCCTTCCGCGCCGCCCTGTCGACGCCGCGGCCCGACCGGCTGCTGATGGCGGCGCAGGCGTTGCGGGCCGGGCTATCGGTCGAGGACGTGCACGACGCCTGCAAGTTCGATCCTTGGTTCCTCCGGCAGCTTGAACGCATCGTGCACGCGGAACGCGACGTGGCCGCAGCCGGGTTGCCAGCCGACGCGACGGCGATGCGCCGGCTGAAGGCGATGGGCTTCTCCGACATCCGCCTGGGCGAGCTGACGGCCACCACGCCGGACGCCGTTTCTGCAGCCCGCCTCCGGCTCGGCGTGCAGCCGGTGTATAAGCGCATCGACACCTGCGCCGCCGAGTTCGCCTCCGCCACGCCCTATATGTATTCGACCTACGAGGGCGGCTTCGGCGCGCCGTCCTGCGAAAGCGCGCCGACCGGGCGGCAGAAAGTCATCATCCTCGGCGGCGGGCCGAACCGCATCGGCCAGGGCATCGAGTTCGACTACTGCTGCGTCCACGCCGCCTATGCGCTGCGCGACGCCGGGTTCGAGACGATCATGGTCAACTGCAACCCCGAGACCGTCAG
Organism: uncultured Acetobacteraceae bacterium; assembly: GCA_964657765.1. GTDB lineage: Bacteria > Pseudomonadota > Alphaproteobacteria > Acetobacterales > Acetobacteraceae > CAHJXG01. Next base: position 9,457 of record CAZZWN010000051.1, on the reverse strand, counting down.
CACCGATTACGACACCTCCGACCGGCTGTATTTCGAGCCGCTCACCGCCGAGGAGGTCATCGCCCTGGTCCGCAAGGAGCAGGAGAACGGCGAGGTGCTGGGCTGCATCGTGCAGTATGGCGGGCAGACGCCATTGAAGCTCTCGCAGGCGCTATCGGCTGCCGGCATCCCGATCCTCGGCACCAGCGCCGACGCGATCGACATCGCCGAGGACCGCGAGCGCTTCCAGGTATTGCTGCAGAAGCTCGGCCTGCGTCAGCCGGAAAACGGCACCGCCCGGTCCGCCGCGGAGGCCGAGGCCATCGCCGACCGCGTCGGCTACCCCGTCGTCATCCGGCCGAGCTACGTGCTGGGCGGACGCGCCATGGAGATCGTGCACGAACGCGCCGGGCTGCACCGCTACATGCGGGAAGCCGTGCGCGTGTCAGGCGACAACCCGGTGCTGATCGACCGCTACCTGAACGACGCCATCGAGGTCGATGTCGACTGCATTTCGGACGGGCAGACCGTCTATGTCGCGGGCGTCATGGAGCACATCGAGGAGGCCGGCATCCACTCCGGCGACAGCGCCTGCTCGCTGCCGCCATACTCGCTGTCGCCCAGCACCGTCACGGAGCTGAAGCTGCAGACCGAGGAGATGGCGCGGGCACTGGGCGTCGTCGGGCTGATGAACGTGCAATACGCGATCAAGGACGGGGTGATCTTCGTGCTGGAGGTGAACCCGCGCGCGTCGCGCACCGTGCCGTTCGTGGCGAAGGCGACCGGCGTGCCGGTGGCGAAGATCGGCGCCCGGGTGATGGCCGGGGCGCGGCTCAGCGAGTTCCGCCTGGACGACCAGGCCATCGCGCCACACGTCGCGGTGAAGGAGGCGGTGTTCCCCTTCGCCCGCTTCATCGGCGTCGACACCATACTCGGGCCGGAGATGAAATCCACCGGCGAGGTCATGGGCCTCGACGCCAGCTTCGAGCGCGCCTTCGCCAAGTCGCAGTTGGGCGCCGGAGTGAAGCTGCCGGACGCCGGCACGGTGCTGCTTTCGGTGCGCGAAAGCGACAAGGTCGGCCTCGTGCCCATGGCCCGGCGCCTGACGGACATGGGGTTCGCCATCATGGCCACCCGCGGCACCGCCGCCCGCATCCGCGACGCCGGATTGCCGGTGCGCGTCGTAAACAAGGTGCTGGAGGGGCGGCCGCATTGCGTCGACGCGATCCGCTCCGGCGAGGTGCAGCTGGTGATCAACACGGCCGGGTCGGCGCAGTCGGTGACCGATAGTTTCGACATCCGGCGCAGCGCCCTGTTGCATGGCGTGCCGCACTATACCACCATCGCCGGGGCCAGGGCGGCGGTGCACGCGATCGCGGCGCTGAAGGCCGGGACGCTTGAAGTCGCACCACTACAGTCCTACTTTCGCGGATCGTTTTAGAGCGGTGGCGAACGCTCCAACATAGAACCTTACGGGACGGCGCATTTTGCAGAAGTTTCCCATGACCGGGCCGGGCCTCCAGCGGCTAGAAGAAGAGTTGCGCCACCTGAAATCGGTGGAGCGCCCATCGATTATCCGCGCCATCGCCGAGGCGCGCAGCCATGGCGACCTGAGCGAGAACGCCGAATACCACGCGGCGCGCGAACGCCAGTCCTTCATCGAAGGCCGGGTGATCGAGCTGGAAGAGATCGTCTCGGCCGCCGAGGTGATCGACCCAAGCAGCTTGTCGGGCGACAATGTGAAGTTCGGCGCGCACGTGAAGCTCGTGGACGAGGAGACGGACAAGGAGGCGACGTACCAGATCGTCGGCGTGCACGAGGCGGACATCAAGCACGCGCGGCTCAGCATCTCGTCGCCGCTGGCCAAGGCGCTGATCGGCAAGAAGATCGGCGATACGATTTCGGTGCCGGCGCCGGGCGGGGATCGCACGTATGAGATCCTGGCCGTAAACTTCATCTAGGGGTTCGCAGCATGATCGGCCTCGCTGATGTCGAGGCCGCGGCTGGCCGTATCGCCGGGCGTATTCTGCGAACGCCGGCGCTGCCGTCGGACGCCGTGAGCCGCGCGACCGGGGCGCGGGTGACGCTCAAGCTCGAAAATCTGCAAGCGATCGGATCGTTCAAGGAGCGCGGTGCGGCGAACCGGCTGGCGCTGCTCACAGAATCCGAGCGCCGGGCCGGCGTGGTCGCCATGTCCGCGGGAAACCACGCGCAGGCGGTGGCGCGCCATGCTTCATTGCTCGGCATCCGCGCGGTCATCGTCATGCCGGTGTTCACGCCGTCCACCAAGGTGACGCGCACCCGCAACTGGGGCGCCGAGGTCGTGCTGCACGGCGAGAACCTGATCGGCGCCGCCGCCCATGCCCGGATGCTGTCCGAGCGCGATGGCCTCGTGTTCATCCATCCCTACGACGACCCGGCCGTCATGGCCGGCCAGGGCACCCTGGCGCTCGAACTGCTGCAGGATGTGCCGGACCTCGACGTGCTGGTGATCCCGGTCGGCGGCGGCGGCATGATCTCCGGATGCGCCGCAGCCGCCTGCGCGATGCGGCCCGGCATCGAGGTCATCGGCGTCCAGGTCGCCGCCTACGCCTCGCTCAGCCAGACGCTGGCCGGCGAGACGGTGCGGACCGGCGGCAGCACGATCGCCGAGGGCATCGCCGTCCACACGGTCGGCATCCACTGCCTCGACGTCATCCGCGCGCATGTGTCGGACGTGCTGGTGGTACCGGAGCGCGTGGTCGAGGACGCGATCGCCTTGCTGGCCGAGGGGGCGAAACAGGTCGCGGAAGGCGCCGGGGCGGCTGGGGTGGCGGCGCTGCTGGCGCATCCGGCGCGGTTCGCCGGGCGGCGGGTCGGCATCCCGGTGTGCGGCGGCAACATCGACGGACGCATCCTGGCCAACGTGCTGCTGCGCGGCCTGTTGCGGGATGGGCGGCTGCTGCGGCTCACGATGGACATTCCGGACCGGCCCGGCGTGCTGGCCGACATCGCCGGGCGCATCGGCGGCATCGGCGGCAACATCATCGAGGTCGTGCACCAGCGGCTGTTCGACGCGCCCAGCGTGCAGGCGGCGGAACTGGAGCTGATGGTCGAGGCGCGCGACCCGGCCCATGCCGACGCGATCGTGCAGTCATTGGCCGGCAGCTACGTGGTGCGAAGGGCGTAGCCTGGCAGCTACGTGGTGCGACGGGCGTAGCGGCGCGGGGCCGCGCATGGTATGGCGCGGCGCATGTCGCAGAGCCCATTCCTCGCCGAAGCCGCCGCGCGCGGTTTCATCCACCAATGCACCGACGAGGCGGCGCTCGACGCCGCGCTGAACGCCGGCGCCATTAGCGGCTATACCGGTTTCGACTGCACGGCCGACAGCCTGCATGTCGGCAACCTCGTGCAGATCATGCTGCTGCGGCTGATGCAGCGCCATGGCCACCGTCCGGTCGTGCTGATGGGCGGCGGCACGACGCGCATCGGCGATCCGTCGGGCAAGGACGAGGCGCGGCAGATGCTGAGCGAGGCGCAGATCGCCGCCAACATGGCCGGCATCCGCGGCTGCATCTCGCCGTTCGTGCGGTTCGGCGGCGGGCCGGCGGATGCTGTGATGCTGAACAATGCCGAGTGGCTGGATGCGCTGAGCTACATCGGCCTGCTGCGCGACGTCGGCAGTCATTTCACCATCGGCCGCATGCTGACCTTCGACAGCGTTCGGCTGCGGCTCGAGCGCGAGCAGCCGCTGACGTTCCTCGAATTCAACTACATGATTCTGCAGAGCTATGATTTCCGCGAGCTGCATCGGCGCGAGGGCGTGCTGTTGCAGATGGGCGGGTCGGACCAGTGGGGGAATATTGTTTCGGGCGTCGAGCTGGTGCGTCGGACGGAGGGACGGCAGGTGTTCGGGCTGACGACGCCGCTGATCACGACCAGCAGCGGTGCTAAGATGGGCAAGACGGCACGGGGTGCGGTTTGGCTCGCGGCGGAGCGGTTGGCGCCGTATGACTATTGGCAGTTCTGGCGGAACACCGAGGACGGCGACGTGGGCCGCTTCCTGCGGCTGTTCACGAATGTGCCGCTGGAAGAGGTTGCGCGGCTGGAAGCGCTGCCGGGTGCTGGGATCAACGAAGCGAAGAAGTTGTTGGCGACCGAGGCAACGGCGCTCGCGCATGGCCGCGATGCCGCCGAGGCTGCTGCCGAGACTGCGCGGCGAGCGTTTGAGGAGGGTGCGGCTGCCGAGACGCTGCCGACGCATTTCGTCGCGGCGGCCGACCTCACGGCTGGGATCGCGGCCATTCGCCTTTTTGCCGATAGCGGGCTGGCAATGAGCCTCGGCGAGGCTCGGCGCTTGATCCGCGGCGGCGGCGCGCGTGTTAACGACGTGCAACTTGTGGACGAGGCTGCGACGGTCAGCGATGTCGATTTGCGGGATGGCGCCGTAAAGCTCTCGGCTGGCAGGAAGCAGCATCGGCTGATCCGAACGAACTCGCCATCTTAAAACAATAACAGCCGGCTAACCTCGCGTTCGCCTGACGTGAACCGTCGTAAAAATCTCGACCTCTGCCTGTCGCCGGAGCGGGCCTAGAGACTTGGCTTTTCACTGTACTGCTCGAACATGGCGGCGGAGATTTCCGGGCTGCTTGGCCATTGGCCGCGCCGTTGTCCGGCATGGGTCGGATAAATGTCTAGACGGTCGGGGTCAGGTTGCACCACGTATCCCGATTGCAGGAACAACAATCCCACCTTGTCAGTCGGCATCCGAGCCACAAAGGTGTCGGCGGCATCAAAAATCTGCCGCAAGCGCGTCGTGGTCGCGGCAGGATCGACTGGCGGATCTCTCGCCACGCGTTGAAAGTCCGCCGCGGTGTAACGGCCAAGACGGCGAACCTCGTTGATAAGTCCCTCCGGCGTAAAGCCGAGCGACTTGCCAACGGCGGCCCACACCACGGCCCCAAGCGGCAGAATGCGGTCATCGACTGTCAGCAAGTCAACAAAGTCGCGTGGCTCCCGCCGTCACGCGGCGGCCATCACCTTGTTGGTGGCGAGGTCAATCGGATGGAGCACATAGCCGAATACATCGTCCTGCATTGTCGGAAAAACCGATAGTCGGGGTCAACCGCCCATTCGAGCTTTGTCGTCTCGCCATCTTTTCGGCCAACCACGGCATACATAGCAGGCTCGCGCCGCAGCCATTGCAGGTCGTAGCCACTCGTCTGTGATAAGGCGCTGTCCTCCTGCGCTGCGCGCGCCACTCTTTCCTCCCGGCCATGACTGTTGAGTGTTGCGCCAGTCGCATCTTGCCTTTCTCGCAAAAAGGTAAAACTCTCTTTGGCCATACTTGTTATACGCGATACTTTTCGAGAGTGCGTGCGCAATGCATTTGTCGGTGCGGCGGTCGGCCTGTTAGCTGTTCCGTTGACGCATGAGGCAATTGAACGTCACAACTATAGCCTTATCGTGACGTCGATCTTGGGGACTCCAAGTTGTCTGATCCTTATTCTTTACTTTGTTTTCCGTGCAAATCATCTGCGGAGAACGAAGTAAAATCAAAAAAGTATCTTCTGAGATTAATCAGAATAAGGTTGTAGAGGGATCCAATCGCCGATTTATCGCTTATATACTCAATATAAATCACACTTTTCTTGAATCGATCTTCACGTTACTGAAGGTCTTTAGAAAGGGAACATCCATAAGACGCCGTTAACCGGCACGGAAGCGTGCACATACGACTGGGTCCGACTGCAAAGCATTTCTGACCGCTTCCCTGCCTACTTCATCCGTGTCGACGAGGACTTGCCGGAAAAACGCCACCTCCCCCCGCACTCGTTGCAGGAACAAACGGCTTAGTGCCTGCCCCGCCGCCGTGCGTGACATGCAGCAGGCACAACCGGCCGGGTGGCCGATGCCAGCTAACCCAGCGCTCAGCACAGCATCGCCCTCCTGCCGCTCAGAAGCGCGGCCGAAAACCACTGCAATCCGTGCATCAATCATCAGTGCCATAGGATAGACATAAGGATATCCTTATATTATATGCAAGCTATGGATGCACTTCTAACCGCCCTGCGCGCGTGCGCCGAACCGACACGGCTGCGATTGCTCGCCCTGACGGCACGGGGCGCATTCTGCGTGATCGAATTTACCGAGATCTTGGGACAGAGCCAGCCGCGCCTGTCTCGCCACCTCAAGCTGCTCTGCGATGCCGGTTTGCTGGAGCGGGTGCGGGAGGGGGCGAATGTCTGGTTCGGCCTGCCGCCCGACGCCGGGCTCATCCAGGACCTGCTGGCGCGCTTGCCAGACGACGACCCGGTGCTGTCCGCCGACCGTCGCGGCGCCGCCCGCGTCTTGGCGGAACGGGCACGGATCGCATCGGAAAGCTTTCGTAAGCAGGGCTCGGATTGGGACGAGATGCGGGCGCTTGACCTGCCCGCGGGCGACGTCGAGGCGGCGCTGCTTCGGCTGCTGCCTGGGCCGCGGCTCGGTCGGGTGCTGGATATCGGCACCGGAACCGGTCGCCTGCTGGAGTTGCTGGCATCGCGCATCACCGCTGGGCTCGGCATCGACGCAAGCCGCGCAATGCTGGCCCTGGCGCGGGCACGCCTCGCCAAATCGGCGCTCGCACACTGCACCGTCCGCCAGGCCGACATGTATCGTCTGCCGCTCGCCGGCGGCTATGACGTTGTCGTCATGCAGATGGTGCTGCATTACGCCGAGGACCCGGCCGCAGCACTGGCCGAGGCCGCCCGCGTGTTGGCGCCATCCGGTCGCCTGATCGTCGTGGACCTTGCGGACCATGGCCGCACCGATCTCACCGAACGCCTGGCGCACCGCTGGCCCGGCTTCACCGACGCCGCCATGAGCGCCGCGTTCGACCAGGTTGGCCTTTCGCCGGACGCCTCCTTGTCCGTGCCTGGCCCGCTCGAAGTGCGGCTCTGGTCCGCGACGATGCCGGCCAGCGCGCCCGCCTCCACCCCCGAACTCGTCTCCGAGGACGCCTGATGACCCGACCCCATCTGCTCGATGCGCTTCGTGACCGCGTGCTGCTCTGCGACGGCGGCATGGGCAGCCGCGTGCAGGCGCTGACGCTCGACATCGAGCGCGATTATTGGAATCAGGAGAACTGCACCGAGGTGCTGAACCTGTCGCGCCCGGACCTGGTGCGCGATATCCACCGTGGCTACTTCGAGGCTGGCGCCGACATGGTGGAGACCAACACCTTCGGCGGTTCCCCCATCACCCTCGCCGAGTTCGACCTCGGCGAGCGCGCGCACGAGATCAACAAGGTCGCGGCCGAACTCGCGCGGGAGGCGGCGGACAGCTTCTCGGACGGACGGCACCGCTGGGTGGTCGGCAGCATCGGGCCGGGCACGAAGCTGCCCTCGCTCGGCAACATCGCCTACGACCCATTGGAGGCGGCGCTGGCGGCGCAGTCACGCGGGCTGATCGCCGGCGGTGTCGACGCGATCCTGATCGAGACCTGCCAGGACACGTTGCAGATCAAGGCGGCGGTGAACGGCGCCAAGATCGCCCGTGCCGAGGCCGGCACCGACACGCCGATCTTCGTCCAGGTTACGGTCGAGACCACCGGCACGCTGCTGGTCGGCCCCGACATCGCCGCCGCCGCCACAGTCGTCCATGCGCTCGACGTGCCGTTGATCGGGCTGAACTGCGCGACGGGGCCGCAGGAGATGTCGGAGCACGTGCGCTGGCTCGCCGCCAACTGGCCCGGCCTGATCTCGGTGCAGCCAAACGCTGGACTGCCGGAGCTGGTGGACGGACGCACGCGCTACCCGCTCGATCCCGAGCAGATGGCGAGCTGGCTGGAGCGGTTCGTCCAGGAGGACGGGCTGAACCTCATCGGCGGCTGCTGCGGCACCGACATGCCGCACATCCAGGCACTCGACGCCATGCTGCGCCGCCGCGGCGAGGGTTTCCGCCCGGCGCCGGTGCTGCGCAAGCCGGTCTGGGTGCCGAGCGTCGCCAGCCTGTATAGCCAGACCGCACTCCGCCAGGAGAACAGCTATTTCTCGATCGGCGAGCGCTGCAACGCCAACGGTTCGAAGAAATGGCGCGAATTGCAGGAGAAGGGCGACTGGGACGGCTGCGTGTCGGTCGGGCGCGAGCAGGTTGCGGAGGGGTCCAACAGCCTCGACCTCTGCACCGCCTTCGTCGGCCGCGACGAGGTCGCCGAGATGAACGAGGTGATCACCCGGTTCACCAGCAGCGTCAATTCCCCCCTGGTGATCGACAGCACGGAGACGATCGTGCTGGAGGCGGCGCTGCGGCTGCACGGCGGCAAGCCGATCATCAATTCCATCAACTTCGAGGATGGCGAGCAGGCGGCGCGCGACCGGCTGATATTGGCCAAGAAGTTCGGCGCCGCGGTGATCGCGCTCACCATCGACGAGACCGGCATGGCCAAAACGCCCGAGGCCAAGCTCGCCATCGCCCGGCGCCTCGTAGAATTCGCCTGCGACAAACACGGCCTGCCGCAGTCGGACCTGCTGATCGACCCCCTCACCTTCACCGTCGCCACCGGCAGCGAAGACGACCGCAAGCTCGGCCAGTGGACGCTGGAGGGCATCAAGCTGATCCGCGACGCCTTCCCCGACATCCAGATCATCCTGGGCCTGTCCAACATCAGCTTCGGCCTCAACCCGGCCGCGCGCGCCGTGCTGAACTCGGTGTTCCTCGACCACGCCGTCCGCGCCGGCATGTCCGGCGCCATCGTGCACGTGAGCAAGATCCGCCCGCTGCATCTGATCCCGGCCGAGGAGGTGCAGGTGGTCGAGGACCTGCTGTTCGACCGGCGGCGCGAGGGCTACGACCCGCTGCAAAAGCTATTGGAGCTGTTCGCCGACCGCAAGCTGGCGGATGCGGTGAAGAAGGTCCGGTCCGATACGGTCGAGGGCCGCCTGAAGGACCGCATCATCGACGGCGACCGCAAGGGCCTGGCCGCTGAGCTCGACGAGGCGATGCTGACCAACGCGCCGCTCGATATCATCAACAACGTGCTCCTGGACGGCATGAAGGTGGTGGGCGAGCTGTTCGGGGCCGGCAAGATGCAGTTGCCCTTCGTGCTGCAGTCGGCGGAGACGATGAAGGCGGCGGTGGCCCACCTGGAGCCGCATATGGAGCGGGTGGCCGGGCAGGAGAAAGGCACGATCGTGCTGGCGACCGTGAAGGGCGACGTGCACGACATCGGCAAGAACCTGGTCGACATCATCCTAACCAATAATGGTTACCGGGTGGTCAACCTGGGGATCAAGGTGCCGCTGGCCGACATGGTCGCGGCGGCCAAGACGCACCACGCGCATGCCATCGGCATGTCCGGCCTGCTGGTGAAAAGCACCGTCGTGATGCGCGAGAACCTGGAGGAGATGGCGCGGCAGGGGCTGGAAATCCCGGTCATGCTGGGTGGTGCCGCGCTGACCCGCAACTACGTCGAGGACGACTGCGTGCGGGCCTATGCCTGCGGGCGCGTCGCCTATGC
>CAZZWN010000050.1:0-16533 GCA_964657765.1 uncultured Acetobacteraceae bacterium | reverse complement strand
AGCGCCAGCGGCAGGATGCCGATGGAGGCGCCCAATACCCCGGCACCGCCCAGCAGCACGATGAAGGTGGCAAACACCTCGAACATCACGTGCCCGGCGACCATGTTGGCGAACAACCGGATGGACAGCGATACCGGCCGCGAGAGGTAGGAGATGACCTCGATCGGGATGATTAGCGGTGCCAGCAGCTTCGGCGCGCCCTCCGGAAAGAAATAGCTGAAGAAATGCAGGCCGTGGATGTGCAGCGACACCGCCGTCACGATCACGATGACCAGCAAAGCCAAGCCGAACGTGACGGCGATATGGCTGGTATAGGTGAACGAATAGGGCAGCAGGCCGAGCAAATTGCCCATCAGCACGAAGAAGAACAGTGTGAAGATGAACGGGAAGAAACGCCGGCCCTCCGGCCCGATGCTGCCCTCCGCCATGCCGAGGATACCGGTATAGCAGATCTCGGCGAGCGACTGCAGCCGGCCCGGCACCACCGCACGCGGGCGCATGCCGTAATACAGCGTGCCAAGGATCAACGCGCCGCCAAGCACCATCATCAGGTTCGAATTGGTGAAGTTCACCGAACGCCCGAGGCCGCCGAGCGTCGTGTGCAGCTCGAACTGGCCGAGCGCGTCCATCTTACCTTCAGCCGCCAAAGTCCTGCCCTCTCCAACCCAATCCTATGCCCTCGGCGCTCGCGGCATCATCAGGCGCCAGACGTTGGCGATCCCTGCGGCGCCGCCCAGCACCACGAACAGCCCGAGCAGCCACGGCTTGGTGCCCAGCCAACGGTCCAGGCCCCAGCCGATGGCGACGGAAACCGCCAGTGCCGAGACCAGCTCGATACCCACCCGCACGCCGATGCCCATGGCGCTCGTCGTGCTGGGGGCATTGTCGGACGCGGCCGGCTTGTCCATCGCCTGCTTCGTCCGTGCCGCCCGTAGCCGCTCCTCGAACGAGCTGCCCTTGTCATCACTCATATCTGCCTCCTGCACGCCCATGTGGCCGCGCTTCGTAGGCCCGGGCTTGCTACTGGCGAGGGTGCAGGGTGTCAAGCCGTGGTGGTTGACGTTGGCCGTTGTGGGCCTTCTCAGCCGCGTCCGTGTTAAGCCTGGGGAAAGTCGGTGGCCAGGCCCGTGTCGCGCCACTGCTCGATCTCAGCCAGGCTGGCCTTGAGCTTGGCCGTGACCGCATCGATGCCGAAGGCGCCGAGCACCAGGTGGCGGGGCGGGTTCTCGACCTCGGTGATCCGGATCATGGCCTCAGCCGCGCGCGCCGGGTCGCCGGGCTGCTTGCCGCTGACGTCTGCGGTGCCCTTCATGCGGGCGCCGGCGGTGTCGGCATAGGCGGCGATGCGGTTCGGCGTCTGCTTCAGCGAACGGCCGGCCCAGTCGGTGCGGAACGGCCCCGGCTCGATGCAGGTGACCTTGATCCCGAGCGGCTTGCCCTCGGCGGCCAACGCGTCCGACCAGCCCTCCACCGCATGCTTGCTGGCGGCGTAGTAGCCGGAGCCGGGAAAGCCGACGAACCCCGCCACGGACGTGATGTTAAGCACGTGGCCGCCACGGCGCGCGCGCATGCCGGGCAGCACGGCCCGGGTGAGTGCGAACAGGCCAAAAACGTTGGCGTCGAACTGCGCGTGGATCTCCGCATCGTCCCCCTCCTCGACCGAGGCTTGGTAGCCATAGCCCGCATTGTTGACGAGCACGTCGATGCCGCCGAACCGCTGCTCCGCCGCCGAGACCGCCGCGGCGATCTGCCCGGGCTGCGTGATATCGAGGTCGAGCGCCAAGGCCCGGTCTTCTGCGCCCTGCACCAGGCCGGCCACCCGGACCTTGTCGCGCGCCGTGACGATTGCGCGCCAGCCGCGGGCGAGGACGAGCTTGGCCAGTTCCTGGCCAAAGCCGGTCGAGCAGCCGGTTATGAACCAGACGGGGGATGTCATGCGGCGATCTTTCTTGAGGTGATGGCGACGGGCCGGGGACCGGATCCTTCGACGGTCCGGCGCGGTGCGCGCTTAGCTCGTGGCAGCCTCGACGGCCTTGGCGAAATCGTCATAGGAGACGGCGCCATTGGTCGGCTTGCCGTTCATGACGAAGGTGGGCGTGCTGTTGACGCCGAACTTCTTCTCGCCCTCGTCCTGGTCGGTGAGGATCGCACGCTTCAAGTCCGCGTCGGCGATCGTCGTGTTGAAGGTGGCGCGGGACAGGCCGGCCAACGCGGCGAACTTCGCGAGCTCCTCGGTCGAGTTCACGCCTCGGGCGAAGGCCCAGCGGTCCTGGCTCGCGAGCAGGGCGGTGATGAACGGCTCATAACGCTCGGGCGGCAGCGCGCGGGCGACCATGGCGGCGGTGAGCGCGATCTGATCGAGCGGGAAGTCGCGCCACACGTAGCGAACCCGCCCGGTGTCGATGAGCTTGGCGCGGACCTGGCTGAAGGTCTCCCTTTGGAACGCCGCGCAGTGGGTGCAGGTGAGCGAGAACCACTCGGTCACGACGACCTTCGCGTCGGCGGAGCCCAGGCTACGCTCGGCCATGCGCGGATCGGCCGGTTGGGCGCGTGCCGGGGAGAGGGCGAAAAGGGCAGGAGCGGCGGCGATCAGCAGGCGACGGGTGACGGGCATGGCGTCCTCGAGACTGGGAATTGTTGAGACGTATGGTCGTATTCCCGGTGCGCGCGTCAAGTCTGATCGCCGGCACGCTCACCGGATTATACCGTCAGCCTTGTTCGACCTCCCCGATGCGCCGGCCCAGCGCTGCCAACGCGTCATGCAGCGGTCCCGCCGGGATGCCCGGCACCTCGATGGCCGCCACCACGCGACGCGGCCGGACCGGCGGCGCCTCTGCCGGCGGGGCCGAGTTCTGCACGAAACGGAGCCGCTCGACCACCTTGCAGCCCAAGTGCCCGTTCACGCGAGCGAGCAGCTGGTCACTCAGGTGCTGCAGCTCCAGCGCGACCGGCCCGGCGCAGGCGAGCGTGAGCGTGCCGTTCGCGAGCCGCCGCGGGGTCGTGGTGGCCGACAGCTCCGGCCCAACGATCTGCGCCCAGTCCGCCATGACCTGCGCACTGCCGGGCGCGCGCTTGCGGAAGGCCGGGCGGGTCACGGCGGGCACCACGGCGCCGATCGGGCGCGGCCCATAGACATGGCGCGGGGTGTCCTGCTGCGCCGCACGCTCTGCGCTGGGCGCCCGCTTGCCTGGGGTGTCGCTAGCCGTCATATCCTGCTCGTGCTCCCCGCCACCTTGCCTGCCCTCTTGCCTCCTGTGCCGCCCGCCGCCGCTTTGCTGCGCTGGTACGACCGCCACCGCCGCCGCATGCCCTGGCGCGCCCTCCCCAACCAGCGGGCCGATCCGTATCGGGTATGGCTCAGCGAGATCATGCTGCAGCAGACGACTGTCGCAGCGGTTATACCGTATTATGAGCGGTTTGTGCTGCGTTATCCAACCATCGAGGCGCTGGCGGCGGCGGATGACGGCGCGGTTATGGAGGCATGGGCCGGGCTCGGCTACTACGCCCGTGCACGGAACCTGCTTGCCTGCGCCCGGCGCGTGGCGGCGGCCGGCGGGTTCCCGGACAGGATCGAGGGTTTGCGGGCGCTGCCGGGCATCGGCGAGTATACCGCCGCCGCCATCGCCAGCATCGCCTTCGGCCGCCCCGTGGTGCCGGTGGACGGCAACGTCGAGCGTGTTGCGGCGCGGATTTTCGCCATCGGCGATCCGCTGCCCGGCGCCCGGCGCGCAGTGGCAGCGGCGGCGGCGCGGCTGGGGCAGGACCCGGCGGCCCAGGCGCGGCCGGCGGATTTCACCCAGGCATTGTTCGACCTGGGTGCCACGATCTGCACGCCGCGGGCCCCGGCATGCGCGATCTGCCCCTGGATGGAGCAGTGCCAGGCGCGCTCGCTCGGGCTGGCGGAGGCGCTGCCGCGCAAGGCCCCAAAGGCCGCGCGGCCGATGCGGCACGGCGCGCAGTTCTGGCTGCTGGATGCGGCAGGCCAGGCATTGCTGCGCCGCCGCCCGCCGTCAGGGCTGCTGGGCGGCATGTTGGAGCTGCCCGGCGCGCCGTGGCGGGATAGGCCGTGGCCGACCACCGAGGCCCTGGAACACGCGCCACAGCCGGCGGATTGGCGGCTGGCTGGGCAGGCGACGCACGGCTTTACCCATTTCACGCTGACGATGGACGTCTATACGGCGCGGGTGGAGCGGATTACGGCGGCCGGGTTGCTGCGCGACGCTGGCACGCTGGGGGACGAGGGACTGCCCACGGTCATGCGCCGCTGCGTGCAGGTGGCGATGACTGCCAGCTAGGCCGGCCGCCAGCCCCAGCGGCTGTCGAGCCAGGTGCGCAAAGCCAGCAGGGTCGGCACGTCGGCGGCAATGGCCCGGGTGAGCGTCGCGGTCACCGGCGCCGGTGCCGAGCGTACGCCAAGCGACGCCGCCTGGGACAGCACGCCGGGCGTGGCCGCGGCCTCGGCGCAGGCCCGGCGCCACATCGCGACGCGGCCGGCCGGGGAAAGCTGCGGCAGCACCAGGGCGACGTCGAGTATCGCAGCCGCGGCGGCGGCGCGGAGTGCGGCAAGCATCAAGGGCGGCGGGGACTGGCGTGCGGCGACCTCGACGGCGGTCGGCACGGCCGGGAAGGCGGGGTCGCGCAGCCATGCGCCAGCAGGGTCGACCGTCCCAAGCGTCATGACGGGAGTCATGTCACGCTGCGCCGCCGCGAACGCCACCGCCGCCGGGGCGCCCTGGCCGGAATAGAACACTGCGTCCGCGACGTCGTCGGCGCTGGGCGTCACCTCGACGCCCAGCATGTCGAGCGCCATCAGCGCTGGCAAAGCCAGCCCGTCCGGATGCGCCCGGCCGACCCGAAGCGTGCGGCCGGGGCTGAGCGGCACGCGGCTGACCAGCACGGCGGAGGTAAGCCCCGCCCAGGCCGGAACCCAACGCGCTGCGTCGAATTGGGCGCGCGGGTCGCCCACCAACCACGCCAGCGCGGCGGAGCCCGGCAGCAGCAGCGCGGTGCCGCCATCCGGTGGGGCGAGCGCCTCGAACTGGTTGGCGCCGGTCACGCCGTCGACGCCGCCCACGGCGCTGCGCGCGACCGGTTGCGCGGCCAGCACGGCAAACGCGCTGGGGAAGACATGCGCGAGGGCAGGAATCAGCAGGTCGGCCCAATGGTCGATCCGGCCCTGCGGCGGCCCGGCGACAATGAGTGCGGGCCCCTCGAGCAGACCGTCCGGAAAGCTGGAATGCGCCTCTGTGACGCTGGGCGCTGCCGGAGCGGTAGCTGCAATGGCAAAACGGAGCGTAGCCGGACCGGCGAGCAAGCCTGCGGCCAGCGACAATGCGCGGCGGCGGCCAGGCAGCGGCAGACCAGTCATTGGCTTCCCTTTGCGGCTCGGAGTCATAATAGACTCAGTAGTCAGGTGTATTCAATCGGCCACAGTTGTCAAATTAGAGATTGGCCATCATCATTTATCGTAACGAACGAGCGCCTCGAACGGCACATCGAGCTTGGCGCGGCCGCCGAGGAAATTGAGCTCGATCAGCGCAGCTGCGGCAGGAACCTCGGCGCCGACTTTGCGCAGCAGGGCGATGCCGGCCGCCATCGTTCCGCCGGTGGCCAGCAGGTCGTCGACGAGCACGACGCGGGCGCCGGGTGCTAACGCATCGGCCTGGATCTCGATCCGGTCGGTCCCGTATTCGAGCGCGTAATCGAGCCCGACGACCGCGCCCGGCAACTTGCCGCGTTTGCGCAGCATCACGAAGCCACAGCCAAGCTTAAGCGCCAGGGGAGCGGCGAGCAGGAAACCACGCGACTCGACGCCGGCCAGGAGGTGCGGGTGGTGGCCGCGGACCACGTTGGCGAGCCGGCCCATTGCGACCTGCCACGCATCGGGATGCCGCAGCAGGGTGGAGATGTCGTAGAACAGGATGCCGGGCTTCGGAAAGTCGGGAATGCCGCGGATGTGGTCCTTGAGGTCCATGCTGGTGCCCTAATGCGTTGCGGCGGGCTTACTGCCTTAGAGGCATTGCGGCAACCGATGGGCCGCGCTAGGCAGCCTGCATGTCGAGACCCACCATTGCCACCATCGCCGGGCTGCTGTTCGTCGCGGCCTATATCGTGGCGGCGATCACCTTGCCCGACCTTGTGCCGCGGCTGCACTGGACGATCGAGGCGCTGTATTGGTGCATTGCCGGGATCGTGTGGGTGTTCCCGGTGCGCTGGCTGATGCTGTGGTCGGTCTACAAGCGTTGATGGATCGGTCCACCAGGGAGACCGGACTGGTCGGGGCGAGAGGATTCGAACCTCCGGCCTCTTGCTCCCGAAGCAAGCGTACTACCAGGCTGTACTACGCCCCGACTGAGCGGCGCGTATAGACCGGCCCGCGGTGGGGATCAAGGCCCAGCAATAGTAGGGTCAAACAGCGCGTCAGACGCGTTCCGGCTGGCCGGCGCCGGGCGTCATCAGGGTCGCGAGGCGGGCCAGGACGGCGTGCACGTCGGGCAGCGCCTCATGCAGCCGCAAGCACTCCTCGGCGGCAAACCCCTGGTCGACCGCCGCCTGGATGGTCGCGAGATAGGGCTGCGCCCAGCCGCCGACGTCGCAGATCAGGATCGGCTTGTCGTGCAATGCCAGTTGCCGCCACGTGGTGATCTCGATGGTCTCGTCGAAGGTGCCGAGGCCGCCCGGCATGGTGACGAACGCGTCGGCGGCGTCGAACATGCGGCGCTTGCGGTCGTGCATCGTGCCGGTCACGACCATGGTGCCGACCCCGGCATGGGCGACCTCGCGACGGCGCAGGAAGTCGGGAATGATGCCCAATACCTCGCCGCCACCGGCCAGGACGGCGTCGGCGACGATGCCCATCAGCCCGACCCCGCCGCCGCCATAGACCAAGCGGAGCCCGGCCGCCGCAAGGCCCGCACCGAGCGCCTCGCAGGCCTGCGCATAGGCCGGATCGTGGCCGAAGCGGGATCCGCAGAACACGGCGACGGAGCGGATGGGGCTTGGCGGCATCATTATTCCTGAATTATCGGTGACAAGGCGCTTCGGGTGGATGGCGGAGCGCGCCGGGCAATGCAACGCTGCCCACCATAACGGCAACTGGGGATGTTGGATGCGAAAGACTTTGCTGGGCGGCTTGGTGGTGGTCGCTTTCGGTAGACTGGCCTATGCGCAGACGGTGCCCGCCGGCCCGGCCGTGCCGCTGCCATCCGACACCATCATCGCGGCCCGGCAGGCGGGGTATGACCTGCAGGCCGGCGTCGTAGGCGGCATGAAGACCGTGATCGACGCCGGCGGCGACGTGAAGGGCCTGGAGGACGGGGCAAAGGGCCTGTCATCCTGGGGGCATATGATCCCCGCCCTGTTCCCGGACGGCACCCAGAGCGGCCACAACACCAAGGCGCGGGCGGAGATATGGTCCGACCGCGCGGGCTTCGACAAGGCGGCCGAGAAGTTCTGGACCGAGGCCGACAAGCTGGCGGTCCTGGCCGCCGCGGACGACAAGGCCGGGTTCGCGGCGCAGTTCACCACGACGACCCAGGCCTGCGGCGCCTGCCACCGCGCGTATCGGGTACGGACGAACTAGCCGGGGCTATTCAAGGTCAGGCGAACCGCACCAGCGCCCAGACCGCGCCCGCCGCCACCGCCAGGATGCCGGCGGCCAGCAGCGGGCTGGCGAAGCGGGGCTGGCGGAGGTTGGCGGGCAGGCGTTTCTTGCCGGTCACCATCGCCCGCACCAGGTCGTGCCGCTTCACCGCGGCGTAGGTGATGATGGCGACGATGTGCAGCACGACCAATCCGAGCAGAACGTAGAACGACGTCGCGTGCAGGCCGGACAGCCAGTCGCTCGTCGCCTTGCTCACCCGGTGCGCCAGCGGACCCTTGGCGGCGATGTCGTCGTTGCTGAACAGCCCGCTGCCCACCTGCACCAGCAGCGCCGCCAGCATCGCCAGCACCATCCAGCCTCCGGCGGCGTTGTGGCCGACCTCGGTATCGGGCGTCCGCTGGCCGAACGCGGCGAGGTGGCGCAGGCCGGCCACGGGGCTGCGGAGGAACTGGCGGAAGCGTGAGGTCTCGCTGCCGACGAACCCCCAAACGAGGCGGAACAGCAACAGTGTCAACACGGTGTAGCCCGAGAGGAAATGCAGCTGCATCCAACCGCGCTGCACGGCGACGTAGCTGAATGTCATCAGCACGACGATCGCCCAATGGAACAGCCGGGTGGGCGCGTCCCACACCCGCATCAGCAGGTTGGGGATGCGGGGCTGCGGTGGGCCGGTCGGGCGGCGGAGGGTGGTCGGGGATCGGGACGGTCGGGCCATGCCGCATATTGCCGCCGCATCGCGTAACGCGGAAGCCTGCTTGACGGATAAGTGCGGCATCGTCATGCGAACGCCATGGCGGCGTTCCCCCATCTAGGCCTGTCGACGTTGCCGGGCAGGGCCGAGGCGTTGCTGCATGAGGCCACGCTGCACGCCTATGCACCGCCCCTTGCGGCATTCGCGATGGCGTTGGCGCTGGGCTTGATCGGCAAGGCGGGGATGCGGCCCCTGCTGGCAGCGGCGGGGGCCGGCGGTGCGCTGGCCGGCTGGGCGGCGTTGCTGCCGGTGGAGGCGATGCTGCGCGCGGTGCTGGCGCCACGCGCAATGGCGGACTTCTTGCTATTGCCAGCGGCGGCAACGGTGGTGGCGACGGCAGCGGTGGGGCTCGCGTCGCCGCGGCTGCGCATGCGGGCGGAGCGTTGGGTTTCGGTGGCGCTTGCGGTGCTGGCGGGTTGGTGGCTCGCCGGGTCGACGCCGGCGCGACCGGAGTTCTGGCGCGTGTGGCTGGTCGTCGGCGTCGCGGCTTGGCTGTTGGCCCGGAGTGCGGGCCGGCTCGGCCCGGGCGGACAGATGCTGGCGGCGGCTTTGGCATTATGGGGCGGCCTTGTCGTGGCTGGTGCGTCGCCTGTGTGGATCGCGGCGGCGCTGGTGGCGGTCGCGGCGGCGGCGGCGGCGTGGTGCCTGGACTCTGCGCTGCCGCCGGTGCTGGCGGCTACTGTGGCGGCGGCGGCCGACCTCGGGACCGGGCGGCTGGTACGGGGTGGGCTGAACGCCGCCGACCTTGCATGTCTTTGCGCGATCGCCGCGGCGTGGCTGATGCCGTCGCTGCAAACAAGGTCCGCCCGCCGGCTTGGGCGAGCCAGCCCGGCGGCGGCGGCGCTCGGCACGGCGGCGCTGGCCACCGGAGTGATCTGGCTGAGTGCTCGGTTTTTGCAACGATAACTGAATGATTGCAGTTGCATGTCGAACGGCCTACATTTCAACTATGACGATGGGTGTCCTACGCTCCCGAGTCCTGTTGGCCCGAGTTGCGGTCGTGGGAGGAGTGTGCGTGGTTGGGGCGGCCTATGCGCTATGGCCAGCGGACGCGCCGGTCGCGAATTTGGTTCCCTCCTTGCCCGCCCTTTCACTTCCAGCTGTCTCCAATGTCGCGCCGTCGACTGAGCCGGCGCCTGATGCCCGGATCGAGCCGAGCTTCGACATCGCCCGCGTCGGGCCCGCCGGCAACGTCGTTCTCGCCGGGCGCGCGGAGCCGGGCGCGATGGTGGCTGTGAACGACGGCGATGTGACGCTCGGCCAAGCCCGGGCCGATGCGCGCGGCGAGTGGGTGCTGACGCCCGATGCCCCGCTGGCGCCTGGCGGGCGGGAGCTCAGCCTTTCAGCACGGAGTGCGGCCGGGCTCGACGTCAAGGGGCACGATACCGTCCTGCTCATCGTGCCCGCTCCAACCGCCGCGCCCAGCCCGGTCGTGGCGCTGCTGGTACCGCCGGCCGGGGCACCGCGCGCGCTGCAAGGCGCGCCGGACGCCGCCAGCAAGCCCGGAGGCAAAAAGCTGGCGCTCAACGCCGTGGACTACGACGAGCACGGCGCGATCCGTTTCGCCGGAACCGCCCCGCCCAGTGCGCCGGTGCGGGTGTATGTCGACAACACGGCGGTCGGCGACGCGATTTCGGACGCGCAGGGCTACTGGACCCTGACGCCGCAGGGTGCGGTGGCAGCCGGGGTGCACCGGCTGCGGGTCGATCAGCTCACGGCCGCCGGCAGGGTCTTCGCCCGGGTCGAACTGCCGTTCCAGCGCACGTCGGTGCCGCCGGAGCAGCTTGCCTCCGGCCGGGTCGTCGTGCAGCCGGGTCAGAACCTGTGGCGGCTGGCGCGCCGGGTCTACGGCACCGGAGTGCGGTATACCGTCATCTATCTGGCCAATTTCGACCAGATCCGTGATCCGCGGCTGATCTATCCCGGTCAAGCCCTGGCGCTGCCAGCCCAATCGCCCTAACGGGCTTGCCGGTCCGCCCAATGGGCTTGCCCGTCAGCGTCGCAATCCCCATACCGTGACCAATGTCTCCCCTCGACTCGTTTCGTTCCGTCCTGGCCCCGCCGCATCCGGTGGGCCGGCCCTTCCTGATCATCGGCGTCGTCGTCCTGTTGCTTGGACTGGTGGTCGGGGCGTGGCTGGCCTGGCTCGGCGCTGCGTTCCTGCTGTTCTGCCTGTATTTCTTCCGCGACCCCGAGCGGGTGCCCCCCGCGCGACCCGGCGCGGTGGTGGCCCCCGCCGATGGGCGCATCGTCTCGGTGATGCCCGCGGTGCCTCCGGCCGAACTGGGCCTCGGCACCGCGCCGCGCTGGCGGGTGGCGATCTTCCTCTCGGTGCTCGACGTCCACGTGAACCGCATGCCCGCGAGCGGCACCGTCACCCGCATCGCCTATCGCCACGGCAAGTTCGTGAATGCCAGCATGGACAAGGCCAGCGACCACAACGAACGCAATGCGCTGGCGGTGCGCCTGGCGGACGGGCGGGAGATGGCGATCGTGCAGATCGCCGGGCTGATCGCGCGGCGGATCGTCTGCCAGGTGCGGGAGGGCGACTTCGTCACCGCCGGCAGCCGGTTCGGCATCATCCGCTTCGGCAGCCGCACGGACCTGTATCTGCCCGAGGGCGTGCGTCCATTGGTGTCGGAGGGCCAGTTGACGATCGGCGGCGAGACGGTGATCGCCGAGCTGTCGGCTGTCTGATGCCTGTGTCGTCTTGAACGGGCGGGCATGACGGAGCGGGCGGGGTCGCCGGTGCAGCGGTTGCGGACCCGGTTCAGGCCCCGGCGGCGCCCGCGCTATGCCGGGCCATCGTTCAATCGGATGATCCCCAACATCCTCACATTGCTGGGATTATGCGCAGGCCTGACCAGCATGCGCTACGCGCTCGACGGGCGGTTCGGTGCCGCTGCCGTGGCGATCGTGGCGGCCGCCTGCATCGATGGCATGGATGGGCGGCTGGCGCGGCTGTTGAAGGCGACGTCGCGGTTTGGCGCGGAGTTCGACAGCCTGACGGATTTCTGCTGCTTCGGGGTGGCGCCCGCGTTCGTGTTGTATCTGTGGTCGCTGCGCGTCGCGGGCGGGTTCGGGTTTACGCCATGCCTGATGTTCGCAGTCTGCATGGCGCTGCGGCTGGCGCGGTTCAACGCAACGCTCGACACGCCGCCGCCGATTGCGCATGCCTACGCCTATAATTTCTTCACCGGCGTGCCGGCACCGGCAGGGGCAGGGCTTGTGTTGTTCCCGCTGTTCCTGGGGCTGGAAGCGCGCTCGCTCAAATTGTCATGGCTCGAAGCGTTGGCGCATAATCCATTGTTCTGCGCTGCATTGCTCGCCGGCGTCGCATTGCTGCTGGTCAGCACCGTGCCGGTTTGGAGCTTCAAAAACTTCAAGGTGCCGCGCGATTTCGTGCTGCCGCTGTTGCTGGGGGTCGGCACGTTCACGGCGGTGCTGGTGGCGGATCCCTGGGCGGCGCTGGCGTGCGCCGGGCTGATCTACCTCGGCATGCTGCCCTTCAGCCGCCGGAGCTTCCACCGTTTGCGTCAGGATGCGGAACGGCAGATTGAGCACGAGTAGCCAAGCGGACGTCTTTATGACAGCGTTCTATCGCCGCCGCGTGTCGTGCAGAACCCCGTCATCGCGCAGCTGCTGCATTTCGGCTTCGCTGTATCCGAGCCCCGTCAATACGTCCGAGCCATGCTCATTAAAGCGCGGTGGTGGTGTCCGGGTGCCGCCGGGAGTGCGGCTGAGCTTGATCGGCGTGCCGAGCGCGCGGTAGGCGCCTCCGCCGTCCAGCGGCAACTCCGTCACCATGGCACGAGCCGCGGCATGCTCCGACTGCACCGCCTGGTCCACCGCCAGCACGGGTCCGGCGGGCAGGCCAGCCCGCAGCAGGGACTGGCACAGCGCATGGCCATCCTGCTCCGCGAACGCTTGGCCTAACTCCTCCGCCAGCGCCTCGCGGTGCTGCACCCGTCCGGCATTGTTCAGGAATCTCGGGTCGGCGGCCAAGTCGGAACGGCCGATGTGGCCGCACAATTTGCGGAATTGGCCATCGTTTCCCGCCGCCACGAAAATCTGCCCGGTCGCCGTGGCGAACTGCTGATAGGGTGCCAGGTTCGGATGCGGGTTGCCGATCGGCAGCGGCCGCACACCATTCAGGAAATAGTTGGCCGCGTGCGGATGCAGCAACGCCATGCCGCAGTCGTGCAAGGTCATGTCCAAATATTGCCCGCGGCCGGACGCAGCCCGCTCATGCAGCGCCATCAGGATGCCGATTGCGGAATACAGCCCGGTCGCCAGGTCGACCACCGGCGTGCCAAGCCGCAGCGGCCCCGTCGACGGATCGCCGTTCACGCTCATCAGCCCTGTCATCGCCTGCAATATGGCGTCGTAGCCCGGCAAACCGCCCAAAGGCCCGTCGGCGCCGAAACCGGACACGCGGCAGTGGATCAGCCCAGGAAACCGTGGCGCCAGGTCAGCGTCGTAGCCCAGGCCCCACCGCTCCATGGTGCCGGGCTTGAAGTTCTCGATCAGGATGTCGGCGGTCTTGATCAGGCGCAGCAGCACGGCGCGCCCGGCCGGCTTGGCCAGATCGAGCGCCACGCTGCGCTTGTTGCGGTTCACGCCGATGAAGTAGCTGGCGTCCTGCTCGCCCGGCGCCTGCTCGAGGAACGGAGGACCCCAGTCGCGGACCTCGTCGCCCTGCGGCGGTTCGACCTTCACGACCTCGGCGCCGTGGTCGGCCAGGATCATGGTGCAATACGGCCCGCCGAGCACACGCGTCAGGTCCACCACGCGCAGCCCGGCCAGTGCACCGGGGGAGGCCGCAAGGCCCTTGCCGGCTGGTTTGCTCGCGCCGCCATCCATCATGCCGCCCTCCGCCAGACCCGGTTGCAATACTCCGGATAGGTCTCGAGCATCTCGTCACAAACAGGGCCGCGCAGCAAGGCGAGCGGCTCAGCGGTAGGGGTTGCGGTGCGCGGCGCTCTGGCCGAGGTGCAGCGAGGCAATTGCGGCAAGCGACAGCGACGCCTCAGCCAAGCTGGCCATTACCGGCCATCGTTCCGCCGGACGCCGGCAAGGCTCGCGCGATCGCGGCCAGTACCGTCCTGATCCGGAACGGCTTGCGTAGGAAGCCCGTGTAGCGCGTTGTCTCTATTGAGATCGCCTCCTCGGGCAAGGCGCTCATGACGACGATCGGCAGGTCGCGCGCGGTCGGATCGGCGGCCAGGGCGCGCAGCACGGCGACGCCGTCGAGGATGGGCATCATGTAGTCGAGCAGCACCAGATCAGGCCGCTGCTCGGCGATGCGGGCCAGCGCTTGCCGGCCGTTGGTGGCGGTGATCACGCGGTATCCCTCGTCCGTCAGGATAGCGTCCAGCACCTCGGCCACGCCGAACTCGTCATCCACGACGAGTACTGTGCGCGTCGCGCTAGGCATCCGGCTGCGGCGCGTTGGGCACGAAGCCGGTGCGCGGGCCGTCCGGATCCCCGGGTGCGGGAACGATGGCGATGCCGTGCGCGCCGATTTCGAACAAACGTAGCCTGTGGTCGACCAGCGCGTTCCTGGCCTTCAGGACCGAGATCATCCGCACGAGCGACGACCGCTGCTCCGCAAGCCGCATGATGACGACGTTGTCGATGATGCTGGACAGCTTGCCGTGCGGCAGGCCGGACACCGCCGGCGCGGCAGGTTGGCCAAAGCTGTTGTCGGTCTCGACGGTGAACAGGCTGGTGATGCCGTGAACGCGCAGCTCGTGCAGCAAGGCGACGATCACGGCGGGGAGGCGGGCCGGGTCGGGCGCCAGCTCCAGCAGGTCCGCGAGGCTGTCGATGCACAGGCGCAAGGCGCCCTTGCGTCGGGCCGTGTCCATCAAGCGGTGGAGAGCAGCGTCGAGCAGCCCCTCGGTGCTGGGCTGATAGACCACTTCAATATGGCCGGCCTCGATGCGGTCCGCTGCTGGCACGCCGAGGGCGCGGGCCTTGGCAAGCAGCGTCTCGGACGTGTCGGAGGTCGTGAACAGCAATCCGGGCTCGGCCGCGCTGCACGGGCCGAGAAAGTGCAGGCAAAGTGACGTCTTTCCGACGCCTGGCGGTCCCTCGAGCATCGTCATGGAGCGATCCGGGATGCCGCCGCCGAACATCCGGTCGAGCTGCGGCAAGCCGGATGTGATCGCGGCCTCCCGGGTTGCCGCCGGCTTTGCAGCCTGGCTCCGCGTTGCCTCAAATCGCGGGAACACGGTGATCCCCGCCCCGGTGATCGAGAAGGCGTGACGGCCCCGCAAATGGTCCGCGCCACGGCGCTTGACCACTTCCAGGTCACGCTCGGACCGCCATCCATAGAGCCGGCTGCGTAGGTCGACCACGCAATCGACCATGGTGTGCTCGGCGGTCGCCTCGCGCTCGTCGCCGCCGCTCGTCAGCAGGAACATCGAGCAATCGGCCACGGTGGCTTGGATCTGCAGCTCGTGAATGAATTTCTTGAACTCGACGTCCGAGCCGGCTTGCAGCTCGGCCGCGACCAGGCCGTCGAGAACCAGCATCGTCGCACCATGCGCCCGCACTTCCCGCCCCAGCAGGGCCAGCAGGCCGCGCAGGCCGTCTGTCTCCAGCACGGGAAAGGCGCTGACGTAGTATAAGCGGTCCGGGATGACCGACTGATCGAAGAACGCGAGGCTGCCAAGATGCATCAGCATGCGGGCGTGGCTCTCGGCGAGCAGGGTCACATACAGCGCCTTGCCGCCGCCGCGGGCATGGTTGAAACATATTTGGTTGCCCAGGATCGTTTTGCCGACGCCGGGCTTGCCCTGGATGATGGTGATGCCGCCTGGGATAAATCCGCCGGCCAGGATCGTGTCGAGGCCTCCTATGCCGCTAGGTACTCGGTCTGGCAATTCGCCCCCATGCTCAGCTTGCCCAGCTCAAACGATCACGCAGCTCTTCTAGTTTGATACTGCGGCAGCCGCACGCTGAAAGTTGACCCCTGCCCGGGATGGCTCGCTACCTCGACGGTCCCGTTCAGGGCGGCGACGAGGCGGCCGACGACCCAAAGGCCGAGGCCGAAGCCGGGCTGCTGCCGCCGTGTCACCGCGCGTTCGAACGGCACGAAGATGCGCGCCTGGTCCGCCGGATTTATGCCAATGCCTTGGTCGCGCACTTCGAGCAGCATCGTCTCGCGGTCGAGCCGGAGCCGCACGGAGATTGCGTTCCCCGCACCGTACTTTATGGCGTTAGACAGCAGGTTCTCGACGATCTGCTGCAAGGCGAGCTCATCCCACTCCCCCATGAGCGACGTTGGCGCTTCGACCGTTATCACGGAGCCCGCCCGTTCGGCGAAGGGGGCGAGCTCCTCGACCTTCGCTCGCAACAAAACGGCCAGGTCGCATTCGGCGAGTTCGATCCGGAATGCGTCGTTGGTCAGGCGGGAGACGTCGAGCAGGGCGCTGCATCGCTTGATATACTGCACCACCACGCGGTCGAGCCGGACCAGCCCGTCGGTGATCAGCTCCGGCGTCTCCGGATGCCGCTCCGCCAAGCGGTGCATCGACTGCACGATGATCAGCAACGGCGTCATCGGGTTGCGCAGCTCGTGCGCGGCGATGGAGATGAAATCGTTGCGTGCCTGCACCGCTGCCCGCAGCCTGGCTACCTCAAGCTGAAGCCCGGCGATGGACGCCGCTTGATCCCGCGCCTCGTGAACTCCGGCATACGTCAAAGGAGCGCTCGCCCGTTACTAGTGTGCATCTGTGCACATTATACAACGAATGGCGCTCTAATTCAACAAATTGCGACAAAGTGGCGGCCCCGCGGACCGCCGCCATCGACTCGGATTAGATGTAATGCTCCGCAAGTGGCGCGAAGCCGTTGAAGCGCTGGCTCGCGTAGGTCGTCACGTAGGCGCCAGTCGATTGTATCTGCACGCGGTCGCCGCAACGCAGCGCCAGCGGCATCCGGTAATGGGCGCGCTCATACAGGATGTCGGCGCCGTCGCAGGTCGGCCCGGCGATCGCGACCGGTCCAGTCTCGGCATCGCCGTGCTCCGTCTCGAACCGGTATTTGATCGACTCGCCCTCGGTCTCTGCAAGGCCGCCGAAACGGCCGATGTCGAGGTAAACCCAGCGCACCGGATCGTCCTTCGCCTTGTGGCACACCAGCACGACCTCGGCGCCGACCACGCCGGCGT
>CAZZWN010000049.1:0-16768 GCA_964657765.1 uncultured Acetobacteraceae bacterium | reverse complement strand
CGTGGCTGCGGTCAGCCATCACCGGCGGCGGACCGCCGCGGCGGCCCAGCTCGTTGCGCGGCAGGTGGCAGCGGACGGCGTGGTCGGCATCGGCGGGGAGCTTGGGTTCGGCGGTCTCGCAGATCGCCCCGATCTTGCGCGGGCAGCGGCTGTTGAACACGCAGCCCGGCGGTGGCGCCAACGGGCTCGGCATCTCGCCGCCGAGCCGGATGCGGGCCGGGCGCTCGCCGCTGCCGGTCTCGGCGAGGCCGGGGACGGCCGATAGCAGCGCCTCGGTGTAGGGATGGTGCGGGCCGTTGAACACGTCCTCCGCCGGGCCGATCTCCATGATGCGGCCGAGATACAGCACGGCGATGCGGTCCGAAAGGTAGCGCACAACGCCGAGGTCGTGGCTGATGAACACGTAGCTGACCCCGGCCGTGCTTTGCAGGTCGGCCAGCAGGTTCAGGATCGCCGCCTGCACCGACACGTCGAGCGCCGAGGTCGGCTCGTCGCAGATCACCACCCGTGGGTCGCCGGCAAAGGCGCGGGCGATGGCGACACGCTGTTTAAGGCCGCCGGAAAGCTGCCGCGGACGCATCGACAGATGCCGCTCCGTCAGCCGCACCGCCGAGACCAGTGCGGTCAGCCGCTCCGCGCGCTGCTGCCCGAACAGGCCGGCAAGCCGCGACAGCGAGCGCTCGATCAGGTGGCGGACGGTATGCGCCCGGTTCAGCGCGGAATCCGGGTTCTGGAACACGATCTGCAGCGCCTTCTGGTCGGCGCGCGAGCGGCCCTTGGCGTGGCTCGCCACGGACTGCCCGTCCAGTTCGATCCTGCCGCCGGGATCGGGCGCCGTCAGCCCCAGCAGCAGCCGGGCCAATGTCGTCTTGCCGCTGCCAGACTCGCCTACCAGCCCCAGCGTCTCGCCGGTCCGCAGCGTCAATGATACGTCGGTCACGGCGCGCAGGGCGTGCGGGCCGACGCGGAAGGTCTTGGACACGGCGGTCACCTGCATCGCGGGCCGTCCGAAATTGGGCACCGCTGGCTGGATCGGAGCTGCATCCAATGCGGGGCGAGCGGACCCGGACGCGCGGTCGATATGGTGGCAGCGCGCCATTTGGCTGCCGATCCGCGTAGGCGCCGGCGCATCGGTGCGGCACACCGCGTCGGCGAAGTCGCAGCGCGGCGCAAACACGCAGCCGGTCTGTATGCTGCCCAGCGGCGGCAGGAAGCCCGGAATGGTGTCGAGCCGCCCGTCGGATTTGCGCCGCCCCGCCGCCGGCAGGCAGCGCAGCAGCCGCATGGTGTAGGGGTGCAGCGGCCGGGCCAGCAGGTCGGCCGTGGGGCCCTCCTCGACCAGGCTGCCGGCATACAGCACGCCGATCCGGCCGCACATCCGCTCGATGACGGCCAGGTTGTGGCTGATGAACAGGACGGAGGTGGCGAACTCCTGCTTCAGCGCCTCGATCAGGTCCAGCACCTCGGCCTCGACGGTGGCGTCGAGGCCGGTCGTCGGCTCATCCAATACCAGCAGCTTCGGGTTCTTCGCCAGCGCCATCGCGATGACGACGCGCTGCTGCATGCCGCCCGAGAGCTGGTGCGGGAACGCCGCCATGACGCGGCCGGTGCCGGGGATGCGCACCTTCGCCAGCATCGCCTCCGCCCATTGCATCGCGTCGCCCCGGCGGACGCCGACCGCCTCATAGACCTCGGCGATCTGCCGCGCGATGGTCATAGACGGATTGAGCGCGCGGCCGGGGTCCTGATAGACCATCGACACCTTGGTCAGCCGGAGCTGCCGCAGTCCGGCCGCATCGAGGTCGGTCACGTCCTGGCCATCCACCAGCACGCGGCCGCCGCGGATGAAGCCGTTGCGCGCCAGGGCCCGCAGGGCGGCGAAGGCGGCGGTCGACTTGCCGCAGCCGCTTTCGCCGACGAGGCCGTAGGTCTCGCCGGGTGCTATGGCGAACGACACGCCGCGCAGCACGGTCTGTTCGATGCCCTGGGTCCGGTAGGCGACGCTGAGGTCGCGCAGCTCGAGCGCCGGCGCATCGTCTGGCGCGGTCATTCGAGCGCCGCCTGGACGCCGTCGGCCACGAGGTTCACGCCGACCACGAGCGAGGCCGTAGCCGCCGCGGCGAAGCTCACCGTCCACCAGAAGCCGCCGGTCATCAGCCCGTAGTTCTCGGAGATGGCGAGCCCCCAATCCGCCGAGGGCGGCTGGATGCCGAAGCCGAGGAAACTGAGCGACGCCACGGTGAAGATCGCGTAGCCGAGCCGCACCGTCGTCTCGACGAGGATCGGCGGCAGCACGTTCGGCAGAATCTCGACGAACATGATGTGCAGCGCGCCCTCGCCGCGCAATTCGGCGGCGGCGACGTAGTCGAGCGAGCGCTCGGAAAGCACGGCCGAGCGGACGGTGCGAGCGATCAGCGGGGTGAAGATGATGCCAATGACGCCGATCACGTTCGTGGAGGACGGACCCAACGCAACCAGCACCAGCAACGCGACGACGATGAGCGGCAGCGCCAGCAGCACCTCGATCAGCCGGCTGATCAGGCTGTCGAGCCAGCCGCCGACATAGCCGGTCAGCAGGCCGAGCGACGTGCCGGCGGCGGTCGCCAGCAGGGTCGCCAATGGTGCGACCGAGAGGATGGGCCGGGCGCCGACGATGATGCGGGACAGGATGTCGCGGCCGATCTGATCGGTGCCGAACCAGTGCGCGGCGGAGGGCGGCGCCAGCGTGTTCAGCAGGTCGTCGGCATAGGGGTCGTAGGGCGTGACCAGCGGGCCGAACAGCGCGCAGCACACCCAGAACAGCACGATGAGCGCGCCGGCCACGAACGGCCCGGACCGCAGCAGCCGGGCGATGCGGCTGGGCGGTGCGACGAGCGGCTCGGCGGCCGGGTCGGCCTGGGCGACGCCGGTCGCGGGCAGGCCAACGTCCGCAGTGGCCGTCGTGGCCGTCATCGCCCGCCTCCCTCGCGCAGCCGCGGATTGAGCACCGTATAGAGCGTGTCCGCCACGAGCGTCGTCATGACGAAGATCGCGCCGACCGTCAGGATGCCCGCCTCCAGCATCGGGAAATCCTTGCCGCGCGCCGCGGTGAGAATAAGGCTGCCGATGCCCTGGTAGCGGAACAGCGTCTCCACGACGACCAGCCCGCCGATCATGTAGCCGACCTGGGCCGCGACGACGGTGATCGTCGGCAGCAGCGCGTTGCCCAGCACGTGGCGAAAGATGACGGTGCGCGCGGGCAGCCCCTTGAGGGTCGCGGTGCGGGTGTAGTCGGAGTCGAGCGCCTCCAGGGTTCCGGCCCGCGCCATGCGCGCGATGTAGCCGAACAGCACGATCACCAGGGGCAGCGCGGGCAGGATCAAGTGCCGCAGCTGCTCGAGAGGCGCCGTGCCCGGCCGGGTCGCCGCCGAGATCGGCAGCCAGCGCAGCCAGATGCCGAGCACGAGCATGAGCGCGATCGAGGAGACGAACTCCGGGATTACCGTGAGCGACAGGCTGGCGACGCTGATCACCCGGTCCTGCCAGCGTCCGGCGTGCATCGCGGCATAGACGCCGGCGCCGATCGACAGCGGCACGACGATGACGAACGCGACCGCCGCGAGCTTCAGCGAGTTCGCCAGGGCGCTCGCGACGAACGGCGAGACGGGGGCACGGAAGGTGTAGGAGCGTCCCATGTCGCCGGTCAGGAAATGGCCGATCCAAGTGAAGTAGGTCTCGATCGCCGGGCGGTCGGCGCCGACCTCGTGGTTGATGGCCGCGACCGCGTCGGGGTCGGCGAGCGGGCCCAGGATGGCGCGGCCGACGTCGCCGGGCAGCAGTTGCGCGCCGGCGAACACGACGACGCTGAGCAAAGCGAGGGTGAGCAGGCTGAGGCCCAGCCGCCGCCCGACGCGCCGTGCGAAACGGGGAAGCACGTCAGGCGATCGTCGCGTTGGCGAGGAACACCTGGCCAATGCCCGTGACCGTGACTCCGGCGACGGCGGGCGCGGTCGCCATCAGGTAGTCGTAGAAATAGGCGAAGATGACCGGCGTCTCGTCGAGCAGCAGGGCTTGGATCTTGCTTGCGGTCTCGCGCTGCACGCCGAGGTCGGTGGTGGCGATGTATTTCGCCACCAGCTCGTCATAGGCCGGGCTCTTGAAATGGGCGGCGTTCCACGCCCCGGCACTCAGCAGCGGCGCGCCCAGCAGCACGTTCGGCACCCCGCGATGGCCATAATCCGTGATGCCCATCTCGCTGTCGAGCCAATCCGACTGACCCGGCTGCGCCTTGCCATAGTATGCGCCGTCCGTTTCGATCTTGAGGTTCAGCTTGATGCCGATGTCGCGGCAGGCGTTCTGCACGAGCACCGCGTAGTCCGGGATCTCCTGCAGCCGCTCCGTCGTGAGCGTCGCCTCGAACCCGTTGGGGACGCCAGCCGCCGCCATCAATGCGCGGGCGGCCGCGATATCCTTCTTGCGCTGCGGCACCGACTTGTCGGTCGACGGATACACCGGCGCGAACGGTGAGTCGTTGCCGGGCTCGGCCAGGCCGCGGAACAGCCCGGCGATGATACCGGGCCGGTCGAGCGTCAGCGCGATCGCCTGCCGCACCCGCTTATCGGCGAACTTCGGCACGTCGTTGCGCATATGAAGCTGCCGGTGTGTCGCCGCCCGCACCTTGACGATCTTGGTGTCCGGATCGTTCAGCAGGCCCTGCGCGCCCTGCACCACCACTTGCGAGATGATGTCCACCTGCGCGCCCTGCAGCGCCAGGATCTGCGGCTGCTGGTCGGCGAAGAAGGTGAACTCGGTGCGTGCCGGCAGCGCCTTCGTGCCCCAGTAGTCGGGGTTGCGCACAAAACTGGCACCCACTTTCGCCGTATACTTCTCAAGCTTGAACGGCCCGGTGCCGATGAACGTCTTCTCCCAATCCCCGGCGTAGTCGGCGGGCAGGATGATCGCGTTGTAGTTATCGGACGATATGATGTAGGGAAAGTTGCCGTTCGGCGCATCGAGGTGGAACTCGACCGTGAGGTCGTCGACCTTGCGCGTGCCGCCGACCGAAAGCACGCCGCGCAGGGCCGACAGCGCGTTGGAGCCGTTCTTCGGGTTGGCCAGCCGGTCCATTGTCGCCACGACATCGTCGGCGTTCAGCACGTGCCCATTGTGGAACTTCACGTTCGGCCGCAGCGCGAACGTCCACACGGTGCCGTCCTCATTGGATTTCCAGGACAGCGCGAGCATTGGCCGCAGCATCAGGTCCGGCTGGTCGTAGACCAGGAACTCGCCGGTCTGCATCAGCAGGATCAGCCCGCCCGAGGTCGCAACCGAGACCGGCTCGACCGCGCCGGCCGGGGTGGGCGAGGCGACGCGGATGGTGGCGTCTTTCTGGCCGGCCTGCGCCAAGGCGTGGCCGATGCCGAACGGGTTGGCGGTGCCGAGCAGGCCGCCGAGCAGCGGCAGCGCCAGGCCGAAGCGGCTGCCCTCACGCAGCAGGCCACGGCGGTCCAGGCGCCCGGCGAGGAACTCGTCGACTACGTGGTTCTCGAGGTCGCTGGCCTCACGCCGCAGGCGGTCCAGAAACTTCGGCGACTTGCGCATCGGCGTCCTCCTGAGCTGACCGGCGCGCGTGTTTCAGGCGTCGCCGGACAGGGCCATGCAAGAACAGTGCTGGCATGGCAGGAAGTTCGCAAGCGCTAAATCGGACGGCTTAGGTCGCACTCCGTAATGTATTCGCGCGCCTTGCCGCAATACCAATCGACGAACCGCAGAACCAGCGTCTCCGCTTCCGGCGAGTATGGCCCCGGGATGAAGCCCGCCGAACGCACGCCGCGCTGGTTGTTCTCGGCCAGTGCGCGGTCCTGCAGGTTGGTCTTGTCCCACAACTCCGTCAGCCGCGGTACCGTGTAATCCACACCCTCGACCGCGTCGGCGCTCACCAGCCATTTGGCCGTCACCACCGTCTCCTCCGGCGCCGTCGGCATCGCGCTGAACATGAATACATAGTCGCCGAGCGCATGGGCGAAGCTGTGCGGCTCCAGCGCCCAGCGCAGCGAGCCGACGTCGCCGTTGCCGACATGGCCGATGGTGCGGGCCACGCAGGACCGGCCGTCCATCGTCAGCGACTGCGTGCCCTCATTCAGCGGGAAACGCCCGGCCTGCCACCACGCGCCCTCGACCGGGTCGGCCGGCAGGCCCTGCTCGGCCATGCGGGCGCTGAATGTCGCATTGAGCTCCTGCTGCGCCGCCATCGTCAGCGACCGGCGTCCGACCGGGAAGGTGACGGACAGTTCCGGGTGGTTGGTGGCGCAATGGTAGCACTCGCGCGCGTTCTCCATCACGAGCTTCCAGTTGGCCTTCTCGACGAGCGTGGCCTCGAACGCGACCTTGCCGAGATGCAGCTGGTGCGGCGCCAGCATCGGCTCGAACTGGTCGTGGAAGTCGTCGAACGCGGGCGGCGCGTCGGACAGGCAGACGTAGATGGTGCCTGCGATGGTGCGAAGCGCGACCGGGCGCAGGTTGTGCGCGGCCGGGTCGAAATCGGGGCCCATACGAGCGGCGTTCACCAGCTTGCCTTCCAGGTCGTAGGACCATTGGTGGTAGGGGCACACCAGCCGCGGCCGCTTCGACAAGCCATCGGCGCAGATCTGCGCGCCACGGTGGCGGCAGGAGTTGAAGAAGGCCCGCAGTTCGCCGTCGCGGCCGCGCACCACCA
Organism: uncultured Acetobacteraceae bacterium; assembly: GCA_964657765.1. Classification (GTDB taxonomy): domain Bacteria; phylum Pseudomonadota; class Alphaproteobacteria; order Acetobacterales; family Acetobacteraceae; genus CAHJXG01. The sequence continues at coordinate 10,074 of CAZZWN010000049.1, read as the reverse complement.
CGACCGGCGAGCGGCCGACGGTCAACGCCAGGGTGCAGCCCGGCGACGGCAGCTCCGCCTCGAAGCCGGCCATGATCCAGGACCGCTGATGGATCGCGTCCAGGTCGAAGGCGAAGATGTCGGCGTCGGTGTAGAACTCACGCGGCAGCGCATGGCCGGGGCGCCGCTGGTCGAGCAGGGCACGGATGCGGGCGAGGTCGGTCATGCTGTTCCTAATGGCCAGGTTTGACGGGGTGGCGCAGTATTGCCGGAATTGCCGCGTCTGGCTCATCGTATTTTGGGATGGGCCGATCTGTTTTTGTGCTTTGCCGGCTATGAGGGTTGCCGGGATCATGACGGGCAGGGCAACCTGGGCAGCGTGAGGGTCGCGCATTGAAATCGCAACGTTCGCCGATCGATCGGCGCTGGCTGCCGCTGAATGCGCTGCGCGCCTTCGAGGCCGTCGGCCAGCGGCTGAACTTCACCGGCGCCGCGCAGTCGCTCGGCGTGTCGCAGAGCGCCATCAGCCGCCATGTGATCAGCCTGGAGGCGCTGCTTCGGGTGCAGCTGTTCGAGCGGCGGCCGCAGGGCCTGATCCTGACCGCGGCCGGCGCGGCGCTGCTGCCGGTCGTCGCCAAGTCGTTCGACCGCATCGAGCAGTCGCTGAACGGCATCACCAGCGACGGTCCCGGCCAGCGCACCCTGCGCCTGCATCTTCCGCCGAGCTTCGCGCAGATGCTGGCGGTGCCGATGCTGCAGGACCTGCGGCGCGAATATCCCGGCCTGGCGCTCGACGTCTCCAGCCCCGGCACGGTCGGCGCGCCGCCGCAGGACGTGGACGCCGCAATCGTCTATGCCCGGCCGGAGGGCGGCACCCACGTGTCGAACCTGCTGTGGATGATCCAGGTGACGCCGATGTGCCACCCGGACCTCGCTGCGCATGCCCGCGCTGCCGGGCTGGCCGGTTTCCTGGCGACGGCCGAGCTGCTGCATGTCAAGCTGGAACGCGAGCCGCGCCAGCTGCTGTGGGAGGCCTTTGCCCGGCAGACCGGCCTGCAGTTCGACACCGGCGGCGGCCTGGCGTTCGACACCGCCTGCCTCGCGGCGCAGTATGCGCGGTCCGGCGAGGGGGTGGCGCTGCTCGACACGCGGCTGTTCGCCAGCGAGCTCGCCGCGGGCAAGCTGGCGGCGCCGTTCGATACGGTCGTCGAGGACGGTTATGGCTATTTCCTCAATGTCCATCCCGAAGACCTCGCCGACCCCGCCGTCGCCTCGTTCCGTTCCTGGGTCATCCAGCGGTTCGCGGGGTTGGAGGAGCGCCGCTCCGGCCAGCGCCCCCCCGGCGCACGCTTGCGGTCGGTCTGAGACACAATGCGCAGGAGACAGGCATGACAAAAGCCTTGATCGTCGGCGGCGGCATCGCCGGGCTGTCGACCGCGTGGGCATTGGCCCGGCGCGGCATCCATGTAGAACTATTCGAGCAGGGGCCGCTGCCGAACCCGCGGTCGTCGTCGTATGACGAGCACCGCATCATCCGCCACGCCTACGGCACGATGGAGGGCTACGCGCACCTCATGCCCGAGGCGTTCCGGGTTTGGGACAGCCTGTGGCGGGCGACCGGAACGTCGCATTACGAGCCGTGCGGCGCGGTCTATTTCCTGCGCCATAACGATCATTTGCAAGACGGGGGCTGGTACGACGGCGCGTCCCGCTCGCTCGACGCCATGGGAATCGGCTACCGCGATATTCCACTCGATGACGTCGAACGGCGCTTCCCGATGGTGCGGGCGGAGGGCCTGGAGCGCGTCGTCGGCACCGACGGCGCCGGCATGCTGTTCCCGATCCGCGTCCTGACGGACCTCGTCGTCTTGCTGGGGCGGCTCGGCGTCGTGCTGCGCACGGGCACGCAGGTCACAGAGGTCGATCCGGAGCACGGCCGCGTGGTGGCGGACGGCGTGTTGCATGAGGGCGATACGGTGGTCGTGGCTGCGGGCGCATGGGCCGACCGGCTGGTGCCGGGCCTGCGCGGGGTCGCGGTGCCGTCACGCCAGGCCGTGCTATACCTTTCGCCCCCGGCAGAGATGGCGGAGGCCTGGGCCAATGCGCCGGTCATGCTCGAGGTGCGGCCGGAGGGCGGGTTGTATACGCTGCCGCCACGGCGCGGCACCCGGCTCAAGGTCGGCGACCACGTGTTCTCCCGCGCCGGCGACCCCGACGGCGACCGGATCGCCAACGCGCACGACCTCGAGCGCCTATGGCCGGCCGCACGCGCCGCCTACCGCGACCTCGACCGCTACGGCGTGCTCGAACCCAAGGCGTGCTTCTACACCGTCACCGAGCACGAGGAGTTCCTGGTGCACCCAACCGGTGCGGCCGGCTGGCTGATCAGCGCCTGCTCCGGCCATGGCTTCAAATTGGGCGCGCTGATGGGCGAGCTGGTGGGCCGCGCCATCGCCGGCGAGATGGCCGCGGGCGACGTGGCCGAGCTCGCGGCCGGCCGGGTGCTCAACCCGAGCTGGCGCGAGGCCGTCGCAGCCTGAGCGAGCCGCCCCGGCGCAACCGCGCGCCCAGCTTCGCCACCCGCGCCATCCATCACGGCTTCGACCGCACCCGGGTGGAGGGCGCGCTGATCCCGCCGATCTACATGACCTCGACATACGCCTTCGAGACGAGCGCCGAGAGCGAGGCCATCGCGGCCCGCGAGTCTTTGCGGCCGCTCTATGGGCGCGAGGAGAACCCAACCCAGTCGGTGCTCGAGGCCCGGCTCGCCAACCTCGAAGGCGCCGAGGCCTGCGTCGTGTTCGCGTCCGGCATGGGCGCGGTCGGCTCGCTCATGCTGTCGCTGCTGTCGCAGGGCGATGAGCTCGTGGTCCACCGCACGGTCTATTCCAACACCTTCGCGCTCACCCAGGACGCGCTGCCGCGGTTCGGGATCAACGTCGTCCCGGTCGACATGTCCGATCCGGCAAACCTCGACGGCGTGCTCTCGCGCCGCACCAAGATGGTCTATTTCGAGACGCCGGTGAACCCGACCGCCGAGGTGCCCGACATCGCTGCCATCGCTGCGCGGGCCAGGGCCTTGGGCGCGCTGGCGGTCGTGGACAGCACCTACGCCTCCCCTGCCCTGCAGCGCCCGCTGGGGCACGGGCGCATCTCGTGCTGCACGCACTGACGAAGTACATCAACGGCGGCGGCGACCTGCTCGGCGGCGCGATACTCGGCGATTTCGCGACCACGGAGCGGATACGCCGCCAAGGGCTGCGCTACATCACCGGCGCCACGATGTCGCCGATGTCGGCCTTCCTGGTGCTGCGCGGCATGAAGACGCTGGCGCTCCGCATGGAGCGGCACGGCCAGACGGCGCAGCGCATCGCCGAGATGCTGGCCCGGCACGACGCGGTGGCGCATGTCCGCTACCCGTTCCTGCCCTCCGATCCCGGCTATTCGGCGGCGCGGCGGCAGATGGCGAACGGCTCCGGGATGCTGTCGTTCAGCCTGGTTTCCGGCAACGACGGCGCGGACCGCTTCATGGACCGGCTCAAGCTCGTACTGCGCGCCGTCAGCCTCGGCGACGCGGAGTCGCTCATCATGCGGCCCGGCGCGCTGCTGCGCGGCGCACGGCGCGCCGACCCCGATGCACGCATGGCCGGCGGCGTCGGCGAACCGATGATGCGCCTGTCGGTCGGGCTGGAGGACGCGGACGACCTGCTGCACGATTTGTCGCAAGCGCTGGAGGCGGCATAGGCGGCGTCGTTGCATCGATAGGCGGGTTCGACGCATCGCCTCGAAAACCGTCTGCTATAGCCGGCACGGACTGGGCAAACCTAGGCGGGAACCCACTTCCGTTTGCAACGGGCGTCAGCTGCAAGGCGTTCCTGCAGAACCTGAGATCGGGGGCTGATGATGCAACTTGTGGCCGTGATAGTGGTCGTGCTGTTTGCCGCACCGGCGTTGCTGTATCTGGTGGCACTTGCGGCCAGGCGATACGTGGGGAACGCCCCGCGCTGGATCAGCTTCCCGACCGGGAACAAGACAGCGACCGGCGAGACCGAAGCGAAGCCGTCCGAAAAGCGTCAGGCGTGACCGCACAATACCTTTTCCTCGCCGTAGCTCTCGCCTTCACGCTCAACCATGCCAACCGGTTCGTCCGGGCTGGCGGGAGGCTGCTTGCCTGGGCATCGCGCCGGCCAGCGTATCCCGGCTGCGGATCGACCTCGGCTCGCAGGCGAGCGTCCGCCAGTTCGTCGACGCCTTCCGCGCGACCGGCCTGCCGCTGCATGCGCTGGTGTGCAACGCGGCCACGTATCTTCCGCTGCTGAAGGCGCCGGCGCGCTCGCCCGAGGGCTTCGAGATCAGCGTCGCCACCAATTATTTCGGCCATTTCCTGCTGAGCCATCTGCTACTGCCCGATCTGCAGCCTTTGGACGGGCACGCGCCGCGGCTGGTGACGCTCGGCACCGTGACGGCCAATTCCGAGGAATTCGGCGGCAAGGTGCCGATCCCTGCGCCGGCCGACCTGGGCGAACTGCAGGGGCTGGAGGCCGGGTTCCGGGCGCCGGTGTCGATGATCGACGGCCGGGCGTTCAAGGCCGGCAAGGCCTACAAGGACAGCAAGCTGTGCAACATGATCATGAGCCGGGAATTCCACCGCCGGCACCACGACCGCACCGGCGTGGTGTTCAGCACGCTCTATCCGGGCTGCGTCGCCGAAACCGCGCTATTCCGCGATGCGCCCAAGCTGTTCCAGCGGGTGTTCCCGTGGTTCCAGAAGAACATCACCAAGGGCTATGTGTCGCAGCCGCTGGCGGGCGAGCGGGTGGCGCAGGTGGTCACGGAGCCGGGGTTCGAGCAGTCCGGCGTGCATTGGAGCTGGGGCAACCGGCAGCGCGAAGGGGCGGAGGCCTTTGCACAGAGCCTGTCCGCCAAGGCGAACGACGAGGCGCGCGCGGCCCGGCTGTGGGAGCTGAGCGCCGCGATGACAGGTCTTGGCGCACCGACCGCGAGCGCGTGAGGTCTCAGCCGGATAGGGCGACGGTCGAGCGCGAGCAGGGGTCGCCGTCGACCAAGGTGACCAGGAATGCCGCGACGTCGGCCCGGCTGATCTGCTGACGCCGGATCGAGCCGGCCTTGTCGGCGAGCCAGGCACCCGTCGCCGGGCCATCGGTCAAGCCGACCGGCTGCACCAGCGTCCAGTCGAGGCCGGACGCCTTGACCAGCGCTTCCTGCTTTTCCTTGTCGGCCATGTGCTCGCGCAAAACGATCCGGTAGAACAGCTTGAACGCGAACGGGAGGCGGCTGCGCGTGTCGCCGATGCCGAATGCGGTCACCACCACCAGGCGCTTGATGGCGGCGGCCTGCATGGCGACGATGATATGGCGCGTGCCGACCTCGCAGACGTTGGGCGCGGTCGTGCGGCGGGCGCCGAGCATCATGGCGAACGGGTTCTGCGAGTTGCCGAGGCTCACGACCACCACGTCATGGCCCGGCACCGCGCCGGCGACGTCGGCTGGCTGCATCACATCGCCACGCACAGTCTCGATGGAAGCGATCCCGGACAGCTTGGCCGGATCGCGGGCGAATGCGGTGGCCTGGTGTCCGGCTGCCGCCAACGCGCGCAGCGCCGCCCGGCCGGTGCCGCCCGTGCTGCCGAACACGATGACTTTCATCGCCGGGTCTTTCCTATCGCCACAGCAGGGCCGCAAGGATCGCAGCCAGCATGGTGTGGATCATATGCAGCAACTGCTCGTTCGTCTGCGCCTGAAACGACTGCTGCCGCGCAAGCTGGAGCGCCGCTCCGTCATCCGGCTTGGCCGGGAACCGTGCATCGAGCGTGCGGCGCTTCGCCTTGAACTCCCACGCGTTCAGGCCGAGCAGCACGACGACTGCCGCGACGATCACGACCGGCCGCACCCAGTCAGGGATCATGGCGGAACCATGCGCGCGGTCATGAGCGGAGCAATGCGCGGGCACTTCCAGTAGTGGCAGCGATTATTTTCGAAGCCTAATGGTCACGAAGGTCACCGCGACCAGAACGGCGACGATGAAGACCAATAGGATTGAACGAGCGCATAGCTCGAGGGCTGCACGAACGCCGGGTCGAGCGCATTGACCGAGAGCGCAGCGATGGCGAGAAACAAACCTACCATCAGCGTAAACCATCGCCACGGCTGGATCACGAGCATGCGCCTTGAATGGCGCAGCTCGTTGGATGGGGCAGACGTCTTGCTCGCCTGCGACATCGGGTGAGCTTCTAGCTGCATCCGTCGCGCTCCTCACTCCCAGGGGAACACCTGTGATGCTCCGCCCGGGAGGAAGGTTCATCGCAAATGGTTGCGAAAGTCCAGCACCTATCGAGCATGGCCGTTCGCTTAGTAAGCCACAGTTCAATCACATTCAATTCAACTCAGATCGATGTTAAAATTTTCCTTGAGGGGCAGTTGGCAAGTGTGTTGAGCGACATAGTGGCTGATGTATTGGCACTTGATGCCGAACGAGTGGTATCTCGCGAAAACGATCGACAGCACTGGGTGTTACGTGGACGAATGGCGTTGTTGCAGCGACCTGATTGCGGTCTCGGCCAAGTTGCGCTGTCCGTGATCACACTGGCAGTGACGCCCTCAGGCGCACGCAGCAGGTCCGGCACGTGCGCCGCATTCACGCCGGCAAGGACTGAGTAGCCGTCACATCATACGCAAGCCCTTTAACCGGAATCCGCGCACCGATACCCTGTCAAACCCCTTGTTGCCCACCCCAAGCGGTTCTATGCCGGCTGTCATGCATGACAGCCTGGTCCGCGGCACGATCGTAACCTCGACGGAGATCATCCGGGACGGCTGGGTCGCCATCATGGGCGAGCGGATCGCCGCCGTGGGCACCGGCGAGGCGCCGCCGGCCGCGACGGTGCTGGACTATACCGGCAAGCTGGTGCTGCCGGGCCTGGTGGACGGGCATATGCACACCAGCTCGGCGATCGGCTGGCCCGGCATCGAGGGCGCGACCCGGTCGGCGGCTGCCGGCGGCGTCACGACCTGCGTCGACATGCCATACGACGTTCCGCAGGCGGTCACCGATGCCGGCGTGCTGGCGGAGAAGATCGGCTGGGTGGACCGCACCGCGCATGTCGACGTCGCCCTGTACGGGACGATCGCCAAGCATGGCGGCGTGGGCGCGATCGCCGGGCTGGCGGCGGGCGGCGTCTGCTCGTTCAAGCTTTCGACCTACGAATACGACCCGGTGCGCTTTCCCCGCATCGACCACCCGACCATGGTCGAGGCGTTTGCCGCCATCGCGCGGACCGGGCTGCCGGTGTCGGTGCACAACGAGGACCAGGAGTTGGTCGAGCGGCTGACGGCCGAGGCCCGCGCGGCCGGGCAGACGGACGCGATCATGCATTGCCGCACGCGCCCGCCGCTCGCGGAGACGCTGGCGGACAACGAGATCTTCGAGATCGGGCTGGCGACGGGCGCGCATGTCCACATTGCCCATTCCTCCGTCGCCCGCGGCTTTGCCATCGCCGAGGCGTTCCGCGCCATGGGCGGCCGCGCCACCGGTGAGGCCTGCATCCAGTATCTGTGCATGACGGAGGAGGACCTTGTCCGCCTGGGCGGCCGCGGCAAGTGCAACCCGCCGTTCCGGACCGCCGCCGAGGTGGAGCGGATGTGGGCGGCCTTGGCGGCGGGCCAGGTCGCCTATGTGTCCACCGACCATGCGCCATGGCCGGCGGACCGCAAGGGGTTCGCCGACATCTTCGCGTGCGGCGCCGGGCTGGTGGGCCTGCAGAGCTTCGCGCCGCTGATGTATACCCTGTTGGACGGACGCGGCCTTTCGCCCACCGTCATGGCCACCTATTGCGCCGAGCGCCCGGCGCGGCACCATGGGCTGGACGGGCGCAAGGGCGTGATCGCACCCGGCAAGGATGCGGATTTGCTCGTGCTCGAACCCGGCCGCTTCACCTTCGACGAAGCCCAGATCCAGGACCGCCCGGAGCTGCGCTGGTCGCCCTACCACGGTCGCCCGCTGCGCGCCCGGGTCGCGGCGACGCTGCTGCGCGGCCAGGTGGTTTGGGACGGGCAAACCGTGCTGGCAACGCCCGGCACCGGCCGGTTCATCAGGCGGGGAGCGCACTAATATGGCACGGACCATCGCCGTCGCCGCGGCGCAGATGGGCCCGGTCCAGCGTGCCGACAGCCGCGCCCAGACGATGGACCGCATCGTGGCGCTGCTGGAACAAGCAGCGGCCGCCGGGGCGCGGCTGGTGGTGTTCCCCGAACTCGCCTTCACCACGTTCTTCCCCCGCTGGCTGCTGACCCCAGGGGAGCTGGAAGCGTTCACCGAACCGGCCATGCCGAACCCGGCCGTGCAAGCCTTGTTCGACCGGGCGCGCTCGCTGGGCGTGGGCTTCAGCATCGGATACGCCGAGCGCTCGGGCGCGCAGCTGTTCAACAGCGCGATCCTGGTCGCGCCGAGCGGGCGCACCATCGGCACCTATCGCAAGGTCCACCTGCCCGGCTCGGTCGAGCCGCGGCCCGGCGACCGGTTCCAGCAACTCGAGAAGCGCTATTTTGCCTATGGTGACCGTGGCTTCCCCGCCTGGCGCGCGCCGGCTCCGCTCGCCGGCGGAGTGCTGGGCATGCTGATTTGCAACGACCGGCGCTGGCCGGAGGCGTGGCGCATGCTGGGCCTGCAGGGGGTCGAGCTGGTCTGCTGCGGCTACAACTCCGCCGCCTACGACCCGAATGGCGGCACGACCGAGGACGCGGCGCTGCGCACGTTCCACTCCAAGCTGGTGGTGCAGGCCAATGCCTACATGAACGCGACCTGGGCGGTGGCCGTCGCCAAGGCGGGGAACGAGGACGGGGCCGGGCTGATCGGCGGCTCCTGCATCGTCGACCCGAACGGCGTCATCGTGGCGGAAGCCAGCGGCCTCGGGGACGAAGTGGTTCTGGCGGAGTGCGACCTCGATGCGTGCCGGCAGGGCAAGGAGAAGATGTTCAATTTCGCCGCCCACCGCCGCCCCGAATGGTATGGCGCCATCGCTGTTCAGACCGGCACCGTCCCGCCGCCGGCGCTCGACGAGGCTGCCGAATAATGGCGCGCATCGTCACCGTGGCAGCCGCGCAGCTCGGCCCCATCCAGCGCGCGGAACCCCGCTCCGTCGCCGTGGAGCGGATGGTGCGGCTGATGGAGCGCGCCCATGCCCGCGGCGTGCAGGTCGTTGTGTTCCCCGAGCTGGCGCTGACGACGTTCTTTCCCCGCCACTACCTCGCGGACCGCGCCGAGGCGGATGGCTGGTTCGAGGCCGCCATGCCCTCCAACGAAACGGCGCCGCTGTTCGAGGCGGCACGGCGCTACGGCATCGCCTTCCACCTGGGCTATGCCGAGCGCACGCCGGACGGACGGCATTTCAACACCGCCATCCTGGTCGACCCGGCCGGCGAGATCATGCTGAAGTATCGAAAGGTCCACCTGCCCGGCCACGCCGAATACGACCCGGCGCGCCAAATTCAACACCTGGAGAAGCGCTATTTCGAGGTGGGCGACCTGGGCTTCCCCGTCGTGCGCGCGCCGCTGGGCGGCCTGCCGGTGAACGCCGGGCTGATGATCTGCAACGACCGCCGCTGGCCGGAGGCATGGCGCGTGCTGGGGCTGCAATCGGTCGAGCTGGTGATGCTGGGCTACAACACGCCGAGCCTGAACCAGTCCGCCCGCGGCTTCGAGGCGCCGCATCTCCGGGTATTCCACAGCCACCTGGCGATCCAGGCCGGCGCCTACCAGAATTCCACCTATGCCGTGGCCACCGCGAAGGCGGGCATCGAGGACGGCTGCGAGCTGTTCGGCCACTCGATCATCGTGAACCCGCAAGGCGAAATCCTGGCGCAGGCGACGTCCTGGGGCGACGAGCTGATCACCGCGGATTGCGACCTGGACCGCTGCACGCTGGGCCGCACCACCATCTTCGCCTTCGACCAGCACCGGCGCCCGGAGGCCTATGGCCGCATCACCGGGCAGGTCGGCGCCGTGGCGCCGCCGGAGTGGCGGCCCGGCAGCGCGGCAAAATAGGGCTTGGCGCCCTATCCCACCAGCGCCAGCCCGGCC
>CAZZWN010000048.1:0-16811 GCA_964657765.1 uncultured Acetobacteraceae bacterium | reverse complement strand
GTCGGCGTTGCCCAGCAACGCCGCGAAGCCATGTCGATAGATGATTTCCTTCATGGCCTGATTCTGCAGCTTGCCACGCATTTGCCGAACTTTTCGCCGGAGCTGGCGCCGCACATCACGCGGCCGGAACATGGATAATGCTGAAATCTCATAAGTGGCGTCGCCCACGCCGACGATCCGCCGAGTGTCCCATGCCTGTCCCAACGCATCCAGATTGTGGTTCACCAAAGCGCCCATCAATCCGTCGCCGTAGTAGGTCCCGAGCGGCAAGTGGATGTTTTGCCTGACCATCCGGTCCAGGAACTCCGGCCGCAGGGCATGAAGCTGCCCATGCAGAACGCCCCCTTCCTCCAACGTTTTCTCAGTCGCGAGGCGCATCGTTCTGCCATTCAGGGCAACGCCTGTCGCGGCCATCGCATACGGATGAGTGGCCAGGCATTGATCCAAGCCCTCCAGGGCGTCAGCGCCGATGCGGACATATCCGTCGACGAAGACGTACATGCGCGCAGGCTGCCGCAGCGTATAGATGAACTGGTTGAGTGCGTTCGACTTGTCGGCCGTCTGGGTTCGATAGACTTGCAGCAGCAGGCCACACTCATGCGCCGTGCGTTGCGCGACCACGTCGCTGTCGTCCGTCGAGCCATTGAGGTTCAACGTGACCAAAGCGCGCCGGCTGCCGATTGCTTGCCGAATGCTGGATAGGCAAGCTCCAATCCGTGCTGCCTCATTTTGGCACACCACCGAAATCTGCCAATCCCAAGGCAATGACTCGGTCACTTGGGGCTCGCTCATTCGGCTCTCCGCATAGCGGCTTCTACCATCAGGTTCCAAGCCAGATCGCCGGGTCCAAGCCGCATCAGCCGCGGCCGGAGAGAGCAGTAGATCAACCACCCCGCGGATGGAAGCTTATCGTTATGATTTCATATCAGAACTGAACTCGCAACATCCAACCCGGCAGCCGCCAGCAGCAAATCAGGGAAACAACTTACCCGGGTTCATCAGTCCCGCCGGGTCCAGCGCCGCCTTGATCCGTCGCATCGTGTCGAGCTCGGCGCCGCCGCGCCACTCCGGCATCATGTATGGCTTGAGCCGCCCCACCCCGTGCTCCGCCGAAAAGCTGCCGCCGAGGCTGCGCACGACCGCGTTCACCGTATCCATGATCTCGTGGTCGCGCGCCAGGAACGCGGCCGGGTCCCAGCCCACCGGCTGCTCCAGGTTGAAGTGGATGTTGCCGTCGCCCAGGTGCCCGAACGGAACCGCGCGCACGCCGGGGATCAGCGCCTCGCACGCCGCCGTCGCCCGCTCAATCAGCTCCGGCACCCGGCTCACCGGCACCGAGACGTCGTTCTTCACGCTGGCGCCCTCGCGTTTCTGCGCCTCCGCGTGCTCCTCCCTAAGCTTCCAGATCGCCTGGCGCTGCGCCTCGCTGTCGGCCAGCGCCGCGTCCAGCACCAGCCCGTCCTCCAGCGCGGCCTCCAGCACCGTCTCCAGCGACGCACGCAGCCCGGCGCCGGCACGGGGCGTCGCCAGCTCCACCAGCGCGTAGTGCGCCGCCGGCTCGGACAACGGCAGCGTGGCGCCGGGGATATGGCGCAGCACGAAGGCCATGCCGCCGCCCGACATGTATTCGAACGCCTGGATGGCGGCCGGGTCGTGCTGCTGGAAGCGGCGGAACAGTTCCGACGCGGCGGCGGCGGACGGCACGGCACACAGTGCCACTTCGACCTCGACAGGCCGCGGCGCGAGCTTCAGCACGGCGGCGGTGATGATGCCCAGCGTGCCCTCGGCGCCGACGAAAAGCTGGCGCAGGCAATACCCCGTGTTGTCCTTGCGCAAGCTCCGCAGCCCGTCCCACACCTGCCCGTCCGGCAGGACGACCTCGAGCCCCAGCACCAGGTCGCGCGCATTGCCATAGCGCAGCGTGTTGTTGCCGCCGGCGTTGGCGGACAATATGCCGCCGACCTGCGCCGTGCCCTCGCTGCTGATCGACAGCGGCAGCAGGCGCCCGGCTGCCGCCGCGGCATCCTGCGCCGTGCGCCACGGCACGCCGGCCTCGGCCACCATCGTCATGTCGACCGGGTCCACCGACCGCACCCGGTTCATCCGCGCCAACGACAGCACAACCTGGCTGCCGTCGCCGGACGGGGTCGCCCCGCCGACCATGCTGGTATTGCCCCCCTGCGGCACCACGGGGACGCCGCGCGACGCGCAGAGTCGGATGACGGCGGCAAGCTCCGCGGTGTCGGCCGGGCGCACGACCGCCGGGGTGTGGCCCTGATAGAGCCGCCGCCAATCCTCGCAATATGGCGCGATATCATGCGGTGCGGTCAGCAACCCGCGCTCCCCCACGACGGCGAGCAGTGCGGGCAGCAGGTCGGGCATGGCGATCGATGTATCGGGCATGGCGGTTCCCCTCAGGTCCTGGTCGCTCGCCAGGCACGAACCGACCTCGCCTCCGCAGGCCGGAACGTCAAGGGGCCGGCGTGCGATGTTGTGCATTCGCGCCGCCGAGCGCTGTTACTCGTGCCGCAGAAGAAATCGGTGGGCGGAGCTTCATCACCTGCCCCTGGCTCGACGCCCTTCCTCCAATCCGTCCAGATGGGCGCTTACGACTCCATGCGCTATTGTTCTTGACGCAAAACGATTGCTGCTCGATTAAACGCGCATGGGTCAGTCTCTCGACGCAGCGCCGGCCAAACGCACCCTGCCCAGCGCCCATGCCGCGCATGGCATCGCCGCACTCCGCCGCATCTTCGAGCTGCAGGGCCCGCAGCACGCGCGGCTCCTGCCGATGGAAGGGCTGCGGGGCCTCGCGGTCACGCTGGTTTTCCTTCAGCACTACACCGTGCAATCGCAACTCATCGGCCTGTCGCCAGGTCTGGCATCCACGGTCGCCGCGGCATTCCGTAATTACGGGAACATGGGCGTCGAGCTGTTTTTCGTTCTCAGCGGATACCTGATCTATGGGACGTTGGTGCGCCGGGCGTCGCCGTTCCTTGGCTTCATGGCTCGACGTCTACAGCGTATCTATCCGACGTTCCTTGTCGTGTTCGCATTTGCGCTGGCCGTGGACTTCCTCGCGCCGGGCCCCGGCAAAATCCCGCACGATCCTTGGCAGGCCGCAGCCTGCCTGGCCGCCAACCTGGCCCTGCTGCCAGCGCTGTTTTCTATGGTCCAGATCGTCGCTGTCGCATGGTCGCTCAGCTACGAAATGTTCTTCTACGTCGCCGTTGCCGGCTTAGTACTTGGTTTAGGAATGGGCCGTATCCCGCGCGACCGCCGGATCGCCGTGCTGGCGCTGTTGACGGGGGCGTTCATCGTCACCTCCTGCGCTGGCCTCCCTGGCTTCCCCATACGCATGATGCCGTTCTTTGCGGGCATGCTGCTGGCCGAGGGACTGGGCAAGCGTGTTCCGGCATGGCTGGGCTGGGCCGCGCCAGCAGCAGCGTTCCTGGCTTGCGTGACCCACACGATATCCGGCGTGGCAGCGGAAGCCATCCAGACGATCGCATTCTTTTCGCTCTGCGCCGTCTGCTTCCGCGGCGACGGCCTTGTGTCGGCGTGGATGACCTGGACACCGCTGCGTTGGCTCGGAAACATGAGCTACAGCTACTACTTGGTCCATGGCTATGTGGTTCGGATCTTCATGGTCCTGCTTGCGCGGGTGCTACCGCACGGCATGCCGGATTGGATGTTCTGGGCGTCCATGCCGATCCTGTATGTCGCCACCCTGCTTGCCGCGTCATTCATATTCGTGAGCGTAGAAAAGCCGCTTTCGCTTCGGTCCCAAGCAGCAAAGCTTCCGCACCTCCTTGCCGTCTGAGACAGGCTGCACTTGCGTCGGCGTCTCGGTCAATCAGGGCCGCTATGTCGCGACGATCGGGATGAGCCGATCCCTGACCGGAAGATGATTAAGCTGCTTCGCGGCCGGTGAGCAGGACACGTCACCTGTTCATGGCAGCACTGCCCCGCCGATGATCGACGGCACAATCACACCCGAGGCGCCGCCGCCCGCTGCAGCCGGTCGTTGATCGCCAAGCCCAGCCCATCCGACGGCACCGGCATCGCCGCAATGCCCGCCAAACCCAACCGCGCACCCTCCTCATCCAGCCAGCGCAGTCCGGCGAACAGCCGGGACGCCGCCTCGATCAAATCCCCCGCCTCGCTCAGTTGGAACACGCACCCAGGCCCCGCCGGCGCCGGGCCAAACGCCAGCAATGCCTCCTGCGGCCCGGCCGACGCCGCCCCGAGCCGCACCGGCAGCAGCGGCGCATAGTGCGAAACCAGCAGGCCCGGCGACCGCAGCGTGCGCGGAGCCTCGGCAGCGAGCGGCGTGATGCCGCGCCCAACCGGCCCGATCGCGTCCTCAAGCTGATCCAGCGAAACGCCCCCGGGCCGCAACAGGAACGGCCGGCCCGCCGCAAGGTCCAGCACGGTGCTCTCGATCCCCACCGCGCACGCGCCGCTGTCCAGTACCCCCGCGATCCGGCCGTCGAGCCCCGCCAGCACGTGCGCCGCCGTCGTGGGCGAAACCTGCCCGGACCGGTTGGCCGAGGGCGCCGCGACCGGGCGGCCCACCCGCCGCAGCAGCGCCCGCGCCGTCGCCCCCGCCGGCACCCGGACCGCGAGCGTGTCGAGCCCGGCCCCGGCCAGCAGCGCCACCGGGCAGGTCACCCGCCGCGGCAACACCAGCGTCAGCGGTCCCGGCCAGAACCGCGCCGCCAGCTCCCGCGCCATCGCCGGTGCATCGACGTGGCGGAACGCGGCGTCCGCATCCGGGTAATGGCAGATCAGCGGATTGAAATGCGGCCGTCCCTTTGCGTCGAACACCGCCGCCACCGCGCGCGCATTGGTGGCGTCGGCCCCGAGGCCATAGACCGTCTCCGTCCCGAACGCCACGAGCTCGCCGGACCGCAGCAGCTCGGCCGCACGCGCGATCCCGGCGTCGTCGTCGCGCAGCCTCTCCGTCACTCGCGGCCGATCAGTCGCGGCCAATGCAGACGAACGCCGGGTTCTCCCAGCCAGGCTTGCCGTAACGCAGGACCGCACCCGCCATGTCGCGCACCTGGCCGCCTGCCGCCTCCAGCACGGCGTGCGGCGCGGCGGTGTCCCACTCCATCGTGCGGCCGAACCGCGGATACAGATCCCCGGCACCCTCCGCCAGCCGCACGATCTTCAGCGCCGACCCCATGCTCGTCATGCTGGCCACCGGCCGGCCGCGCAGGAACTGCTCCAGCCGCGGGTCGGCGGCGTAGTGCCGGCTCGCCAGCACATGCATGCCGTCGTCGGGCGGCCTGCGGGCGCGGATTGCGCGCTCCCCGACGGTGCTGCGTTTCCACGCGCGCGTGGTCGCCGCCGTCGGCCCGATCACGCCGCCGAACAGCTCGCCGAACGCCGGCACGCCGACCGCGCCCAGCACCGCCCTTCCATCGCGCACCAGGCCGATGTTCACGGTGAACTCGTCCCGCCCGGCGGCGAACTCCCGCGTGCCGTCCAGGGGATCGACGAGCCAGTATTCATGGTGCTCGGCGGCGGAGTGCCCGGCCGCCATTTCCTCTTCCGCCACGACGGGAATGCCGGGGGTTGCGGCCCGCAGCGCCTCGCTGATCAGCGCCTCGGCTGCGTGGTCCGCTTCCGTGACCGGGCTCGCGTCGGTTTTATGCCGCGTCTCGAACCCGCGGGCGCGCACGGCGAGGATCACGGACCCGGCCCGCCGGGCGAGGTCGGCGGCAAGGTTGAGCAGCGCTGGGTCGTCCATGCTTTGGATCAGAACACACCCGCGCCCGCCGGGGAACCCCGGCCCTGGCAATAAGAGAGCCTGGCCAATGGGATGACCGTGTGGGACCGCATCCCACGCCCGGATGGCGACGTCGCTGCCCGCGCCGTGAGATGTCCGCCGTCAGGCCAGAGCTCGCCGCGACCCCTGCAGCCGTTTGACCAAGGCGGTGATTGCAGTCCGGCCGGGGCGCTCGACGTAGCGGTAGGCGAGCACACTGGCCGGGATCACCGAAATCGAACCGACCACGGCGAAAGCCAAAGCCGAGGCAGGTGAGACAGGGGCCGGGTGGAAATATTGCAGGAGCTCCAGCTCGGGCCGACGAAACATGTGATGGATGAGATAGATTGAGTACGAGATCGTCCCGAAGAAATAGGGAACCCTGTGCGACATGACCCGGCTTGCGGCGCCCGTGTTCCAAGCCCACGCCAAGACGACCAACGGGAAGCAGAGCGCGGCGAGCAGGTCGAACCGCAGTAATAGGGTTGCGACAGAAAACGCCGTGATGCCGCAGGTCCATGCGTCGGTGCCAACGATCCGCATCCATCCGTTGCTGCGAAACAGTCGATAGACCAGCATCCCATAGCCGAATTCCGTGAAGCATCGAGCGAGGTCAAAAGGAATGTTCTGGGTTGCAAGACCCAAGCGAGGGTTCGCCAGCGCGACGCCCACAAGAACCGATGTCCCCAAAGCAAAGAACGTCAGCGCGATCAGCCGTGGGCCATAAAAGACGACATAGATGAAGATCGGGAACAGCAGGTATGCCGCCATCTCCACGCTGATCGACCAGGAGGGAGCGTTCATGTTGTAGCGGGACGAAAACCCCTGCAAATGCAGCACGTTGACGAGTATTGCGCTGCCCAGGCCAGCCTGGACCGCACTGCCTTCGATGAACAGATCAGACCGCCCCCAGATTGACGCAATGCTTCCGAGCAGCAAGATGACGGCCAACACCGCAAGGCCCAAGGGGAAAATCCGGGCAATCCGCTTCAAAAAGAACGGAACGAAGGCATTGATGCCATCGGCTTGGAATGCAGGAAAGTAGGTATAAGACATGATGAAGCCGCTGAGGACAAAGAAGAAGTCGACGGCCATGTAACCATGCGGCACGATCGAGGGCATCCAGCCGGAGCTATGAACCTGTGCCGTCGCCGAGAAATGCTGGGTGACGACGGCCAGTGCCGCCACACCCCTGAGAGACGTAAGCGCCTTTATCTCGCCGGTTTTCTCAGCCTGCCCAATGCTCATTCCCGGATTCAGCCCATTCATTATGTTAACGTATTGGATGCGGGAATGAATATCCAGGCGAAATGCTCAGCCAGGACCGGAATAGCGCTCGTGCGGTCGGCCTCCGGCAAAGTTCGCCCTTAAACCTGTCCCCTGGCCAAGCCGACCTACGCTGTTACATTGGCTGTATCCTGTCCCGGAGACCTCATGATCGACATCGCCTTCGTTCCCACAGCCCTGCCCACATCCGGCGCGCTGGCCCTCCTGGTCCCCGAGGGCGAAATCCTCGGCGCGGGCGAGGGCATGCTGGCGCAGGCCGACGCCGCATGCGGCGGCACGCTGACCCGCGCGGCCGCTGCCGCCGGGTTCACCGGCAAGAAGGCGCAGACCTGTGTCGTGCTGGCGCCTAACGAGGGCCTGTCGCGCGTCGTGCTCATCGGCCTCGGCAAACCCGCCGACCACACGCTGCGCGCCATGGAGGACGTGGGCGGCGCCGCCGTCATGGCCCTTGCGCGCGATGTCCATGCAGCGCTGGCGGTGGACGGCATGCCGGCGTCCCACGCGGCGCACGCGGCGCTCGGGGCGCAACTGCGGAGCTACCGCTTCGACCGCTACCGCACCAAGGAGAAAGCCGACGACAAGCCGAAGCTCGCCACCCTGCAGATCATGGCCGATGAGCCCGACGCCGCCAGCGCCGCCTGGCCCGCCCTCGCCGCGGTCGCCAACGGCGTGGCGCTGTCCCGCGACCTCGCCAGCGAGCCTCCGAACGTGCTGCACCCGACCGAGCTCGCCAACCGCTGCCAGCCGCTCCGCGAGCTCGGCGTTGAGATCGAAATCCTGGGCCCGGACGAGATGCGGAGCCTCGGCATGAACGCCCTTCTTGCCGTGGCGATGGGCAGCGTGCAGGAGCCGCGTGTCGTCGTCATGCGCTGGAACGGCGGCGAGACCGGCGCTGCGCCCGCGTGCTTCGTCGGCAAGGGCGTCACCTTCGACACCGGCGGCATCAGCATCAAGCCGGCACCGGGGATGGAGGACATGAAGTGGGACATGGCCGGCGCCGCTGCCGTGATCGGGCTGATGGCGGCGCTCGCCGGCCGCCGCGCCCGCGCCAACGTGGTGGGCGTCGTGGGCCTGACGGAGAACATGCCGAGCGGCACGGCGCAGCGCCCCGGCGACGTCGTGCGCTCGATGTCCGGCCAGACGATCGAGGTGCAGAACACCGACGCCGAGGGCCGCCTCGTGCTGGCCGACGTGATCTGGTATGCGCAAGGCCGCTTCAGCCCTGCCTTCACCGTCGACCTCGCGACCCTGACCGGCGCCATCATCGTGAGCCTCGGCCACGAGTATGCCGGGCTGTTCTGCAACGACGACGCGCTGGCAACGCAGCTGTCTGTGGCCGGGCAGGCAACGGGCGAGGCGGTGTGGCGCATGCCGCTCGGCGACGCCTACGACAAGCTGATCCGCTCCGACATCGCCGACATGAAGAACATCGGCGGCCGGCCCGGTGGGGCCATCATCGGCGCGCAGTTCATCCAGCGCTTCGTGCGCGGCCCCTGGGCGCATCTCGACATCGCCGGCACCGCCTGGAGCAGCAAGGACACCTCCGTCGCGCCAAAGGGCGCCACCGCCTATGGCGTGCGCCTGCTCGACCAGCTCGTCACCGACCACTTCGAGGCAGCCCCGGCCCAGTGAACGACAGCAGTAAACGTTAGCAGTGAAGGTCAGCTTCGTCCGGCGGAGCGCAGCGCCGGCGCGTGCCGTGCCGCTGACCGAGGACGCGCCGCCGCCGAAGCCGCATCTGGCCCTCGCCGCAGGCTTCGCCGGCCGTTTGGGCCAGGTGTCGGACATCGTGACCCGAAAGCGCCGGCTGCTGCTGCTCGGCATGGGGGAGGGCCATGATTGGGAAGCCGCCGGGGCGCTCGCCGCCGCACGTCTGCTCACGCTCGAGCATATCGCGATCGACGCCCGCGGGCAGTCGGCGCAGGCTGCCGTGGCGCTCGCGGCCGGCGCTTGCCTGCGCGGCTGGCGGTTCGACCGGCTGCGCACCCGTCCCGATCCTGCCGGCTGGCCGCTGCGGGCGAGGCTGGCCCGCGTCGATGTCCTGACCGACCAGCCCGCCGCGGCCGAAGCCGCCTGGGTTCCCGTGCACGCCGCCGTCCAGGGCGCGCTTTTCGCCCGCGATCTCGTCGCCGAGCCCGGCAACATCCTGACCCCGCAGGGTTTCGCCGCCCGCCTCGCCCGGCTGGAGGCCGCCGGCGTGTCGGTCGAGGTGCTGGACGCCGCGCAATTGCGTCACGAGGGCCTGCGGGCCCTGCTGATGGTCGGCGGCGCTTCGGCAAACCCGCCCTGCCTCGCCGTGCTGCGCTGGCGCGGCACGATCGACGCGCCGCCAGTGGCCTTCGTCGGCAAGGGCGTGACGTTCGACATGGGCGGCGTGTCGATCAAGCCCGCCGACGGCCTGCATGAGATGACCGGCGACATGGCCGGGGCGGCTGCCTGCGCGGGCGCGATGCTGGCGCTGGCGCTGCGGCGGTCCCCGGCGCCGGCCGTCGCGGTGCTGCCGCTGGCCGAGAACATGCTGGGCGCCGCCAGCTACCGGCCCGGCGACGTGCTGCGCACCTACGACGGCACCACGGTCGAGATCGTTGACACCGACGCCGAGGGCCGGTTGCTGCTCGCCGATGCACTGGCCTGGACCATCGAGAACCTGCGGCCGCAGGCGGTCGTGGACCTCGCGACCCTGACCTACAGCGTAATCAGGGCGCTGGGCGGCGTGATGGCGGGGCTGTTCGCGCCCGACACCATGCCGTGCGGCCTGCTGGCGGCGCATGTGGCGGCGGCCGGGGCGGCGGTGGGCGAACCGGCCTGGCGCCTGCCGATCGGCGACCTGCTGCCCGACGCGCTGCACTCCGACATCGCGGACGTCCGGCAGTGCAGCCTGGCGCCGCAGGTGCCGGACGCCATGCACGCGGCGGCCTTCCTGCGCCGCTTCGTGGGCGACACGCCCTGGGTCCACCTCGACATCGCCGGCACGGAGTTCCGCGAGGCCGCCTGCGACCGCCACGCCGCCGGCGCCACCGGCTTCGGCGTCCGCCTGCTGGACCGCCTGGTGTCGCAGCGGTTCGAGGACCCGCACCGGTTATGACGCCCGCTCCGTGACAGACGTCGGCTTCTACCATTTGACCCGCACCGGGCCCGACCGGGCGCTGCCGGCATTGCTGGGCCGCACCTTGGCGGCGGGCGAGCGCGCGGTGGTGCGGGCCGGCAGCGAGGCGCGGGTGGCAGCGCTGGACGAGGCGCTATGGGCGAGCCAGGACCCGGATTGGCTGCCGCACGGCACCGCGCGGACCGGGCACGCGGCGTTGCAGCCGATCTGGCTCACGACGCTCGATGAGAACCCGAACGGGGCGCGGTTCCTGTTCTTGTTGGACGGCGCCGGCTGCACTGATCTGCTGGCCTGGACGCGGGTGTTCGACCTGTTCGACGGCCAGGACCCGGCCGCCGTCGCCGCGGCGCGCGCACGATGGACGGCGGCGAAGGACGCGGGCGCCGCGCTGACCTACTGGCAGCAGACGGAGAAGGGGTGGGCGAAGCAGAGGTGAAGCGAGGCCGTTCAATCTCGGGCCCAAAATCGGACCACGGGACAATGCGGGCAGCCAAGGTCACCAAGGAAAGTGGAGCGGTTACTTGGCCGGTTCGCGGAGTCCTCGCCGGTGGCAAATTGCAAACACGGGCAAACGAGGGGGCGGTGTCAACGGACCCGGACGCCGGGCACCCCGACGGGCGCCGTCGCCCATCAAGCCGCATTCCGCTTCGGAACCGAGAGCAGCGTGCGAAGCTCGGCAAGCGGCGCGCGCCAGTCCATGCTGAAATTCGCGCGCCCGCGCAGCCCATGACGCCCATCATCGGCATCCGAGACATGCTCGCGGGCGACGTAGCGCATCTCCGAGGGGTTCTCGCGGAAGTGGCTGTAGAGATAACCTTCAAAGTTACCGTCCTCGAGGAACGTCTGATTCGAGAAGCCGACGCCGGGCTTGTTGGCGATCCAGCGGCTTTTGGCCAGCCCGGCCCCGATCGGGGCGATGAACGCATCGATGGCGCCGCACCAAATGACGCTTTCCGCCGGGGCGCAGCCGATGGTGTTGACGAAACGGACGCCCGGGCAGGCAGCCATGATGCGCCCGGCCATCGCCTGCTCCTCGGGCAGCGACATCGGCGCGAAGGTCTGGGTGCCCGGCGGCAAGGCGTTCAGGCCGTCGATCACAACGCCCAGACCCGGATATTCGACTGCCAACCTATTCAGGATGTTAGCGTATCCAGCCTCTTGCTCGATCCAAAACCGGTTCTCCAGTCGGATCGTGATCATGATCAGCGGATCAGCCGTCTTGCGGAACGCGGCGGTTGCCGCCAGGAACTCGGCCGAGGCATGACCTTCGCACCACGCCTGCACCCGTCGGGCGAGGTCGTGGGTGACGTTCCGATCGCGGAGGACCAGCGACAGCCCGCGGTGCTGCAGCATCGCCAGGAACGCGTCCTCGCGACGCGGTACTTGTATCACGCGGCCCACCGCACGAACCTCATTCTCGTAGAGCTCGGTCACTCCGCCAAAGAAGTGGCCGCCATCGCATGATGTAAGGACACCGATCTGTTCCGGCCTGATGAGCCGAAAAAGCTGGTCCCAGCCGGAAACGACGTTCCAGATATAATGGCCGATGTGCCCCATCGACTCTTCTGAAACCATGATTATACGCTCAGCAGTCGCGAGGTAGGCACTCACCTGCTCGAGATGGTCCAGAACGCGTTGCAATGTCGTTGCTAAGTCGACTTCGGGCCGCATGTTCCATCCATGCGTCAGCAGAATGCCGAGATCAGGAAAATACCAGGCCGAATCCGCTGGAGCGATCGAGATATCCGGGTCGGAAAAGATGATGCAGGAGCGCCCATTCTTCCGATGCAAGAAGGTATGCAGGTTTATGGTGTCGCGCGCCAGGTCGCGCTCGCCGGTGAATGGGCACAGCACCGGCTTGCCGCCGAGCAGGACGGTCGCGGCAATCTCTTTGACCCGGGGCGAGATCGCCGGATCGCCGGCAAACGGGACATCGGGGCACGCGGCGAAGCAGGCCTCCCCGACGCCGTCGCGCCCCTGGATGACCGCTTCCAGGAACACGGGGGAAATGCCACCCGACCGGAGCAGGGCGACGGTCGCTGAATCACCGGGCTCGATATGGATGGTGTTCACCTTCCAGCGAACCCAATGGCGCGCCACGGTTGGAGTGGGGTAGCGTCCCGGCCGCCAAGCGCACGGGCGACCAGCGAGGAAGTCCAGCGCGGCCCTGCCAAACTCCGCGACCTCAAGCACCAGCAACTCCGGCGGATCGCCGAATGCCGCGCTCGTGTCCAGGTGCGCACACCGGTCGAGCAGGCCGGCCAACCAATCGGGCGGAGTGGCAAAGCCGGCGACCGCTGCCGCGAGAAGCCGATGTGCCCGTGCGAAGTCGAGGCGTTCGGCACAGTCCCGACCAAGCCAGGCGTTCGGGGTAGCTGCCTGTTCCAAGGTAAAAAAGCCCGGCCGGTCCAGCATCGGCTCAACCAGCGGCAGCGTGTCCCCTAACCGCCCCAGGCGGGACGAGACGTCGACCAAGGCCGAGTATGATCCGGCGTCCTGCAAGCCCCCGGCCTCGCAAGCCCCGATCAGGGCATCGAGCGCCGCAGGGTCATTCCGATCATAATACGAGATCAAGCCATGGACCTCTAGGATCAGGGCACGGTCATCGCCGGCGCTGCATTCGGCAAGCAGCATGGCGTCCAATAGGTCATGCATACGAGCATGGTCATTGCTGACAAGATTCAGATTTGGTCCAAGCAGCCAAAATGCGCCGACATCATTACACTGCAGCAGTAAGAAATGCCGATCGTCGCTTAGCTGAAATAGCGAAACCGGCCGCCATTCACCTTCGGGCCGCGGAAGCGCGCCACCGAAGTCCACGTTTATCCTGTAACCGGGAAACCCGAACTCCATCGCGTCTTCGGATACCCTGACCTGCCCGGTATGCTTGAACCGCATTTGCTTCGATCTTCCCGGTGCTGTTCGACGAGCCACACAAAGCGTCAATCGCCGGCGGGACTCGGCATTATCCAAGGATGATGGGCAGCCGCGCAACACACCGCTTAGCGACGCTGGCCATCGTCATGACATCAGGCAACGAACGCCCGACATTGCATCCCGCGCGGCGGCGCTCGCCGATTGGCGGCGCACGGCTTCGGGTTCGATCACCAACCAGAACCCTCGCGATATACCGTGCACCAGCTATGCCCGGTCGACTCGCACACCGCCGGCAGCATGCGTTCCAGCGCGTGCAGCACCGTCCCGTCATAGAGAGCAGGCTCGGCTGGAAACTCCGCGGTCCCGAGGCCCAACGCCCAGAGCGGCGCCAAGGCGGCCGGCCGCGCCCAGAACATCGTGCCGATGGGAAAGGTCGGCCATTCCGGCAGCGTGGGTGGTGGCGTCATGCGGGCGGCGAGTCCGGCGGCGATCTCCCGGTTTTTGCTCCAGCCGACGCAGTGCCGGTCCTCGGCGAACACCAGGCCCAGCTTTGCATCCTGCTGAAATAACGGCAGCACGGAATCCTCGCTCAGCAGCGCGTCCAGCAGGAACTCCCGCCAACGATCGCCCAGCGCGCGATCGACCGCCAGGCTGCGCTTGCCGTGCAGGTGCCCGACGACGTCGTATTCCCCCGCGCCGACAAGGGCGCCCACCTCGGTCAGGAACGGCCCGATGTCCCGCCCTCGGTTCGGCGTCACGATATAGCGCAGGCTGCCGCCTTTATAGCCGCGGAAGGCATACTCGATTTCGAGCCGCCGCGCGTCCGAAGTGGTCGTCACAATCAGGTCGAGCTGCATCTGGGTGCGGGCAAGCCGCGCAGCGAACTCGCCCGCGAGGTCTGGATAATACAGATGCAGGTGCAGCGCGGCGCGAAGGCGGGGGCCGTCAGCCGAGACGCCCGGCCGCGCGTCCCCACCCAGCCGCACGCAGCGGTGGGTCGACGGGCTACGGCCCGGATCGAGCGCCGGACCCGGCCGATGTAAAAGCCCGCGCGCCACGCCCTCATTGAAGCCAGGGCGGGGGTTGTTGCAGACCAGCCCTTTTTGCCCGCGTGACACATACGCCCGTATCGCGGTGCGAAGCCGCAGCTGCGCCAGGCATTCCGGCAGATGATCGTGAAACGAAGCGTCGAACAGGCCGGAAGCGACGATGCCCTCGGTCGCCCGGATCGCCTCGCTCCGCGACAGGACGGCCGCGTCGAGCTGCCCAGCGATCGCCGCCATGTAGTCGTCGAAGTCGAACGCGGCCTTGGCAAGCGCGGCGTTCCCCAGGGCGCGCTTCGCTTCGGCGGGCTTGAGCAGGCGATCCAGCGCCTCCGCCGCCTGCGTCACGTCGCAATAGGCGACCGCAGCGCCGACCGCCGCCTTCTGGCCGGGCCGGTCGCGCAACGCCTCGGCAATGCCGGTCGCGCGGTCGAAGCACACCACGGCGCGCCCGGCCCTGAATGCGTCCAGCGCCACGTTCGGGAACGGGTCGAGCCGCGACGGCAGGAAGAACACGTCCGCAAGGGCGAACAGCGTATCAAGGCTGTCCTGCGCCGGCAGGAAGAACACGTGCTGCTCCAGCTCCAGCCGGCGCACCATGTCCGCCACCCAGGTGGAATATTGCAGGTCCGTCTCCGGATGATAGCCCTCGCCGACCCAGATGAACCGGACGTCGTCGCCCCGAAGCCGCCGCAGCGCCGCAGCGGTCTGGACAAACAGGTCCACCCCTTTGCGCATCTGCACCCGGCCGGCGCCGAGCACGATCTTCGCTGTCGATCCGGCATTCGCGCCGATCAAGGACAGGATATCGCCCCGTGCCAAATCCCGCGTCGTCCCCATTGCCGGAAGCTTCGGCAGATAGCCCTGCGGGCGCACGATGATGTTGTTGGCGACGCTGGACCGGGTGGCCAGCAACTCGGCTTGCAGGCTGTGCTCGATCAGCGACGCCGGCGTGACAACCCGGTCGACCAGCTCGACGACGGCCGACATGCGGCCGGCCGGCAGGGTGTATTCCGCAAATTCGTGGATCAGCGCCACAGAGGGCAGGTCCGCCTGCAGTGCCGCCGGTGCGAAGGCGTCCGTCTCGACCGAGTTCAGCAGCACCGCCGCGAGCCGGTGGGTCGCCTTGAGCTGCCGCAGCAGGAATTCCGCTTCGAGCGCAGCCAGAGGTCCCGTCGCCAGCAAGCAGCTATGCGCCGCAAACTCCGGCGAGAGCGGCCCGGACATGCCCAGATAGGAGATTACGTTATGCGTTCCCGCCAGGCGCGCGCCCACGTTCAGGCCGACCAGCGGCGCCCCAGTGCGGGACGCCTCATGGGCCGCCACCAGGATCGTGGGTTTGGTGTTGTCGAACGCCGCCGCTCCCCGGACGATCATGGACGAGAAATCGGGCCGGCCCACCCGCCCCTCCGCGTGCCCGTGGGTGGCGAAATGATAGAACGGCACCAAGCCGGCGAATTGCAGGTCCGGATGCTTCCGCACGTAGTACTCGGCCGAGAAATCCGGCGCCGGGTCGAGGCCCAAGCGGCTGCCGCTCAGGATATAATGCCGCAGCGGCTCGGCCGGGAGCGGCGCGTCGGGGAAGCGGCTGCGGAATTCGCCCAGGTAGTAGCGCTCATTGAAGCGTGGCCGTCCAGCTTCCATTTGCTCGGACAGTTGCCGCTCATTGCGCATACGGTTCTGCGCGCGCCCGATGTTGAGGTAATGCAGCACCGGCATGACGAGCATGGCCGCCCCGGCGCCCAAAACATCGTCGTAAACGCGCGTGTAGAACTCGCTATCGAACATGTCGCCGATCGGCGCCCGGTGATTGCGCGCCGCCAGATAGTCCTCGGCGTCGGAAAGGCCGCGCAGCGCCGGCAGCCCGCGCTCCCACGCGTTCACCTGCGCGTCGAACAGGCCACTCGCCTCCAGTCGCTTCGCATCCCGCCGGAGCAGCCGCCCGTTCGGATAGCGGCACTCCATCCGGCCATGCTGCAGGTAGTGCAGCAGCGGACCGACGCCGCTCTGCGCCACGTCCGGGTTGGTGTCACGATAGAACGGCACGTCGAACTCCGCGGAGGGGGATAGCAAAGCGGCCTCGCCCGTCGCGACGTAGTGGGCAACCAGCTCGGCCCGGCTGCCGGTAATGCCTGACGCATGCGAGTAGAATGCCTCGTCAAACAGATCGGTGGCGGCAATCAGCCGTTCGCCATCCGGAATTTGCGTTTCGCCCAAATGCGGCTCCCGCGCTGCATCGCGCCGGCGCGCGCTGCGCTGCACGTTCCGATCTGGCTCAATAATGATCTGTCCGGCGTCATCGTTCGGCAATGCCTCTATTCCCTCATCTCGGCGAGCTCCGCCACGGCACTTCCAGTCCGGCAATATATGCCCTGCGCGAAGCGGACCGCCCGCTCGACCGCCACGAGGCCGCTCGGCTGCTCCCGCATCTCGATCACCGCCCAGCCGGCATAGCCCATGGCGGCCAGCGCAGCCGCCGCCTCGCCATGCGCGCAGACAGGCGCGTCGAACCCCCCAAGCTCCGGCTCCGCGATATGGTAGTGCGCGAGCACAGCGCCGGTCGCCGCGATCTCCGTCCCGATGTCGCCGCCGCCCAGCATGACGCAGGCGCAGTCGAGATGCGTGCGGACCGCCGGATGCCCGCATAGCCCCACGACCCGGCGCACATCCGCCGCCAGCAGCATGAAATCAGCGCCATACTGCGCCGGCACCGGCTCCAGCC
>CAZZWN010000047.1:0-17301 GCA_964657765.1 uncultured Acetobacteraceae bacterium | reverse complement strand
CGGGATCACCTGGCGCACGTCGTGCACGATGCGCTGCGGCGTCGGCGGCCAGCGGTCCTCGGTGGCGCGGTCGGCGATGCGGGCCAGAATGCCCTCACGCAAGGGCAGGAGCGCGCCGGCGTGCGGCAGCCGGCCCTCGACGCGGTCGGCCAGCAGTTCGAGGCTCGGGCCCACGTCGCCCACGACCTCGCATTGCGGGAAATACACCTCGTCCACGTTGGCCGGCATGTAGCCGACATGGATCACCTGCGGGCCGTTCGGACCCATGATGAAGGGAGGCTTCTCGATCGTGTCGTGGCCGATGGCGATGATGAGGTCGGCCTGGTCGACCGCCTCGTGCACGTAGTCGCGCTCGGACAGCGCGGCGGTGCCCATATACAGCTTGCCGCCGCCGGGCACGGTGCCCTTGCCCATCTGCGTGGTGAAGAACGGGATCTCGAGCCGCCGCACGAAGCCCGACAGGCCGGCCGTCGAGCGCGGCCGGGATGCGGCTGCGCCAAGCATGATCAGCGGACGCTTGGCGTGCAGGATCATCGCCGCCGCCCGGTCCAGCGCCGTCCGGTGCGCCACCGGCATCTCGATCGAGTGGATCGGAATGGGCGGCAAATGCGGCGCGCTGCTGCCCGCGATGTCTTCGGGCAGTTCGAGCAGCACCGGGCCGGGCCGCTCCTCCATCGCGATCCGGAACGCATCGCGCACGAGCGTCGGGATCGAACTCGCGCTGACGATCTGGCGCGAAAGCTTGGTGAGCGGCTTCATGGCGCCGACAACGTCGACGATCTGGAACCGCGCCTGCCGGCTGCTCATGATGCCCTTTTGGCCGGTGATCATGATCATCGGCATCGCGCCGAGCAGCGCATAGGCCGCCCCGGTCGTGAGGTTGAGCGCCCCCGGCCCGAGCGTCGTCAGGCACACGCCGGGTCGGCCGGTCAGCCGCCCATGCGTTGCGGCCATGAAGGCGGCGGCCTGCTCGTGCCGGGTCAGCACGAGCTGGATCGTCGAGGTGCGCAGGCTCTCGACAACGTCGAGGTTCTCCTCGCCCGGCACGCCGAAGATGCGGTCGACGCCCTCGTTCTCGAGAGCGGCCACCAGAAGGTCCGAGCCTTTGATCATGCTGTCCCCGCAATGCGCGTCGTTCCGCTTATGGGTACGCTAAAGCACTTTGCTGCGCCAGCCGCATATTTCCTAACGTTTATCGATCGGCGAAGTCGTTGCTTTCGGTTCGAACAGCAACTAAACGACGTTCAGTCATGTCAACCAGCGCTCATCAAGGCCCACGCACCCGCAAACCGCGCGGCCAGGGCGCCAGCCGGCGTGGCGAAATCCTTTCGGCGGCGACGCGCATCTTCCTTGAGGAAGGCGTCGCCCACGCGACCATGCGGCGCATCGCCGCCGCCGTGGGCTTCTCGACCACCGCGCTCTACGTCTATTTTCCCGACAAGGACGCGATCCTGCGGGCGATCGCCGAGGCGACCTTCGCCGAGCTGCTCGAAGTCCTGGAAGCCAGCCAGCGCACCGATGCGGCGCTGCCGATCCGCTTCCGCGCCGGGCTGCGTGCCTACATCGATTTCGGCCTCGCGCGTCCCGACGCCTACCGGGTGACCTTCCTGTCGCCCGCCAGCCGTGCCCAGCCCGATCCATGCGACACCATCCAGGCGGCGGATCACTCGTTCGCGATCCTACAAAGCGGCATCGAGGACATGATGGCGGCCGGGCTGTTCCGCCCCGCCCCGGCCGAACCCGAAGCTGAGGCAATCTGGGCCTGCCTGCACGGCATCACGGCGATGCTGCTGGATCAGGCGGAGCACATCAAGACGCCGCACGGGCAGCTGATCGAGCGCGTGATCGACATGGCCATGGCTGGGCTTGCCTAAACTGATGCTTGTAAACTGAACGGCGTTCAGTTAACGTGACTCACCCTATCTGAGGTGTTGCCATGCTGCGCCGCCCCGTCTTCCTCGCTCCGCTTCTCGCGGCAGGCAGCCTCGTGCTCGCCGCCGCCGGCGAACCGCCCCGGCCGGTCCGGGTGCAGACGGTCGCCCTCGTCCAGGTCCGCCCGGTATTGACCGTATCGGGGACGATCCAGGCGCGAACCCAGGCCGATCTGGCGTTCCGGGTTGGCGGCAAGGTCGTGACGCGCCCGGTCGAGGTCGGTGACCATGTGCGTGCCGGACAGGTCCTGGCGCAGCTCGACCCGGCCGACCTGCAGTTCTCGAAGGAGGCAGCCGAGGCCGCGCTGGAAGGCGCCGCGGCGGATGCGGCCAATGCGCAGGCGGATCTCCGGCGCTATGATCAGCTCGGCCGCTCCTCCCCTGCCTATTTGCCTTCCGAATACGACAAGCGCACCGCAGCCGTGCGCATGGCGAATGCGCGTGTGGTCCAGGCGGCGCGCCAATCGGCTCTCGCGAGGGACCAGCGCGCCTATGGGGCATTGACGGCCGACGCCGACGGGATCGTCACGGCGCTGCCGGTCCAGGTGGGCCAGGTCGTCGTCTCCGGGCAGGCGGTCGCCACCGTTGCCCACACCGCCGAGATCGAGGTGGTCGCCGACGTGCCGGAAAACCGTCTGCCCGAGCTGCGTGCCGCCCCCGATGCGACCATCAGGCTTTGGGCACTTCCGGAGACCGTGCTGCACGGACGGGTGCGGGAGGTCGGCGCGCTCGCCGATGCCGCCAGCCGGACCTTCGCCGTGAAGGTGACCGTGCTCGACGCGCCGCCGGACCTGGTGGCGCTCGGCATGACGGCCGCGGTCAGCATCGGCGCCGCCAGTCCGCCGCTCGCGGTGCTGCCGGCCAGCGCGCTCACCGACCAAGACGGCAAGGCCGCGGTCTGGGTTTTGGACTCCGCCGCCCATCGCGCCGCGCTGCGCCCGGTCGAGATTGCAGGCTATGGCGGCGACGGCAGCCTGCTCATCCGCGCCGGGCTGGCCGCGGGCGAGCAGGTCGTGACCGCCGGGGTGCGGCAGATCGACGCCGACATGCCGCTCACCGCTTGGGTGGGGGCCGCGCGATGAAGAGCCTGAATTTGTCCGCATGGGCGCTGCAGCACCGGGCACTGACCCTGTTCGCCATGCTCGCCCTGGCCGCCGCAGGGGCCTGGGCATACCTGTCGCTCGGCCGCGCCGAGGACCCCGCCTTCACCATCAAGCAGATGGTCATCATCGTCGACTGGCCCGGCGCCGCGCCCGACGAGATGGCGCGCGAGGTGACCGACCGCATCGAACGCAAGCTCGAAGACCTGCCGCATCTGGACTACACGCAGAGCCAGACCCAGCCGGGCCACTCCGTAGTGACGGTCTCGTTGCGAGACGATACCCCACCGCGCCAGGTGCCGGACCTGTTCTACCAGGTGCGCAAGAAGATCGGCGACATCGCCAACACGCTGCCGCAGGGCGTCCAGGGCCCATACTTCAACGACGAGTTCGGCGACACCTACTCGATAGTATACGCGCTCACCGCTGACGGCTTCAGCCTGCCCGAACTGAAGCACGTCGCCGAGGACGTGCGCGAGCAGCTGATCGGCGTGGCCGGCGTCGGCAAGGTCATCCTGCTCGGCCAGCAGGACGAGCGCATCATCATCGAGGCGTCCTTCCGCAAGCTGGCCGAGCTTGGCCTGACCTTGGAGGACGTGTTCACCGCCGTGCGGCAAGAGAACAGCGTCGTCGCCAGCGGTTTCGTCGACACCGCGCACGACCGTATCCGCGTCCGCACCCGGCCCATGCTCGACGGCCCAGCGACGCTGGCGGCATTGCCGATCCAGGCGCATGGCCGCCTGCTCCGCCTGGGCGATTTCGCCGCCATCAGCCGCACCACCGTCGATCCGCCGACCTCCACCATGCGCGTCGGCGGCCATCCGGCGCTGGGCCTCGGCATCAGCATGGCAACAGGCGGCAACATCCTCGACCTCGGCAAGCAAGTCGCGGCGCGGCTGGCCGACATCGAGCCGACCCTGCCGCTCGGCGTCCATATGACCCGGCTCAACGACCAATCCGAGGTCGTCGCCGCCGACATCGGCGATTTCCAGGAAAGCTTCCTGGAGGCGCTCGCCATCGTGCTGCTCGTCAGCTTCATCAGCCTCGGTTGGCGCACCGGCATCGTCGTCGCGATCAGCGTGCCGCTGGTGCTGGCGGGGGTGTTCGTCGGCATGAAGCTGCTGGGCATCGACCTGCAACGCATCTCGCTCGGCGCCATGGTGATCGCGCTCGGCCTCCTGGTGGACGACGCCATCATCGCGGTCGAGACGATGACGGTGAAGCTCGAACAGGGCTGGGACCGGTTCCGCGCCGGCAGCTTCGCCTACACATCGACGGCGTTCCCGATGCTGACCGGCACGCTGGTCACGGCCGCCGGGTATCTGCCCGTGGGGCTCGCCAGCTCCAGCACCGGCGAATACACTCAAGACATCTTCCGCGTGGTCGGCATGGCGCTGATGCTGAGCTGGCTCGTGGCGGTGCTGTTCGTGCCGCTGCTCGGGGCCGTGCTGCTGCCGAAGGCAAAGCCGGGCGCCGAACACCATCAGCCCTACGACAGCCCGCTGTATCGCCGGTTCCGCCGGGTGGTCGGGTGGTGCGTGCGGCGGCGCTGGACAGTGATCGGCCTGA
The DNA here is from genome assembly GCA_964657765.1 of uncultured Acetobacteraceae bacterium. Taxonomy (GTDB): domain Bacteria; phylum Pseudomonadota; class Alphaproteobacteria; order Acetobacterales; family Acetobacteraceae; genus CAHJXG01. Next base: position 12,701 of record CAZZWN010000047.1, on the reverse strand, counting down.
CGGTGCTGGCGTTCGTCGCCTCCATCGCCGGTTTCGCTCGGGTGCCGAACCAGTTCTTCCCGGCGTCGGACCGGCTCGAGATCCTGATCGACGTGCGCTTGCCGGAGGGTGCCAGCTTCGCGAACACCGCCGCGACCGTCGCGCGGCTCGAGGCGTTGCTGGACCAGCAGCCCGGCATTGCCTCCTACGTCGCCTATACCGGCACCGGCACGCCGCGCTTCTTCCTGGCGTTCTCGCCGGAGCTGGACCAGCCGAACTACGCCCAGTTCGTCATCAACACCAAGTCCATCGCCGACCGGGAGCGGCTGCTGCAGACGCTCACCGCCGTGGTGGACGAGGGCGCCGCGGGCGCGTTCCCGGATGTCAGGCTGCGGCCGTCCCGGCTCGAACTCGGGCCGCCGGTCGGTTACCCCGTGCAGTTCCGCGTCATCGGGCCGGATCCGCTGGAGCTGCGCCGGATCGCGGTGCAGGTGCGGGCCGCGATGGCCGGCTCGCCGCATCTGCGCAACATCAGCGACAACTGGGGGGCGATGGGCAAGCAGGTCACCGTGTCCGTCGATCAGGACAAAGCGCGTCTGCTCGGCATCACCAGCGCCGACATCGCCAGCACCTTGCAAACCTTGCAGCAGGGCGCGCCCATCACAGACTATCGCGAGGGCACCGACCTTATCCCGGTCATCGCCCGCGCCATCGCCTCCGAGCGGCAGGACATCGGCGCCCTGGGCGACGTGACCATCCCTGTGCCCGGCGGACATACGGTGCCGCTGGCGCAGATCGCGCATATCGGCTGGGACCTGGAGCAGCCGGTGGCATGGCGGCGGAACCGCACGCCGATGCTGCTGGTGCGCGGCGACACGACGCCGGGCATCCAGGCGCCGGTGGCGACCGCCGAGGTGCTGCCGGCGCTCGAAGGCGTCAAGGCCAGCCTGCCGCCGGGTTACCGGATCGAGACGGCGGGCGCCGTGGAGGAAAGCGCGAAGGGGGCGGCCAGCATAAACAAGGTGATGCCGCTGATGCTCGCGGTCATGCTCACCTTGCTGATGGTGCAGATGCAGTCCTTCAGCCGGATGGCAATGGTCGTGCTGACGGCGCCATTGGGGCTGATCGGCGTGACGGCGGCGCTGCTGGTCACAGGCGCGCCATTCGGATTTGTCGCGACGCTCGGGTTCATCGCCCTCGCTGGGATCATCATGCGCAACAGCGTGATCCTGGTCGACCAGATCGAGCAGGATATACGCGCCGGCAGCACCCCCGCGGAGGCGATCGTCGAGGCGACCGTCCGCCGTTCCCGCCCGATCGTCTTGACGGCGGCGGCGGCGATCTTTGCCCTGGTTCCGCTGGCGTTTTCGGTGTTCTGGGGCCCGATGGCGATCGCGATCATGGGCGGGCTCATCAGCGCCACGGTGCTGACGCTGTGCTTCGTGCCGGCGCTCTATGCCGCCTGGTCGCGGGTGGGCCGCAAGGCGCCTGCCGCGACACGCCCTGCGGCGCTGCCAGGCGGTTCAAAGGATGCGATGCCGGCGTGATTGGGCCCGCGTGGACTACGACGCGCCGACGTTGCCCTGGAAGTCGCAATAGACGCTGACCGGCGCGCCGTTGCGCATCGCCTTGCCGCGCCAGACGCCGTCGCGGTCCTTCTGCAGCGCCGTCACCTGGGCAAAGCCGCCGGCCTCGATGCGCCGGCGCGCTTCGGTCATGGTAAAGCTGTTGGACCCATGAACCGGAGCGGCCGACGTCTTCCGGTTAGCGTCCGACGTAGTCACGGCGGGCTGGCTCGGGCTGCTGGTGTTCACCTCGTTACGCGGACCTTCCGTGCCGAATTTACCGCCGAACGTGCTCATCGAGCCACGCGGGGCCGGCGTGGCCTCGCCCGGCACCACGCCCCGCACGGAGCCGCTGCGCCCGACGGTGGCGGGGTTGCCCGGCGCGATATAATAGGTTCCGTCGGAGTTCTTCGGAGCCTGCGCCGCGGCTGCGCCGCCGACCAAAGCCACAGCCAATCCAAGGTGCAGCGCCTTCATGTGAATACCCTCCTGAACGATGACCGGCGAACGCGGCCCGCACAGGTGGGTTGCAATCACGGAGACGCCAGCCGCCCTGCCATAACCAGGCGAGCACGTGCGGTCCGCAATCGGCGTGACGCCGGGTTCGCTCCGCGCCCGGCCTATCGCGTCCTTTCGACGGCGACCGCGGCAGCGTCCAGCGCGGCCGCGACGACTGTGACTTGCTCGGCCGTGAGCGGGCCATTGGCGAGCCGCATTCTCAGGGCAAGCTTAAGGTTCTCCATCGCCCGGACGATCTGCGGGGCTGGGCCGCCGCCGCGCGTGCGGCTTGCTTCGGTCATGCGGGCCAGGATGCCATCGAGCGCCGGGCGGTTCGCGGCCAGAAAAGCGCGGCCCTCCTCGGTGATGTCATGCAGCTTCTTGGCGCCCTCGCCCGGGCTGACGGTCACGTGGCCGAGTTCTTCGAGCAGCGTGAGCGTCGGGTAGATCACCCCGGGGCTCGGCGTGTAGGCGCCGGCGACGCGCTCCTCGATCTCCTTGATGATCTCGTAGCCATGCCGCGGCTTCTCGGCGACGAGTTGGAGGATGACGAGGCGGAGGTCGCCATGGGCGAAGAACCGGCCGAGCCCGGATCGGCCGCCGGGTCCCTCGTGCCGGCCGCGATGATGGCGGGGGCCGTCGACCCCGGCCTCGCCGCGGGCGAAGCGACGGCCATGGCGATCATGCGCGTGCGGAGTATGGAAATGTTTATGGAACATGTGATTTCCTGACTGTGTTTCGATGTATCGAATTTAAAGATATATCGAGATGCAGTCGGATGCAAGGGGTATTATGCAGCGGCGCACTCCCGCGCTATCCGGTCCGCCACGGAGCGGCAGCTCGGCGATAGGTCAGTTTGCCCGCATGATAACGAGCCGTCATTGCGAGCCGGCTTCGGCGCGGCAATCCAGTGCCGCAAGGACTACGATTCGCCCTCGTGGCCCTCGATCGCCGCACTGCGATGCTTCTCGCGATGACGAGGCTTGCTGCGGCTAGAGGGAGCCGGGCGGCCGATCTAGGACACCTGCTGCAGCCGCTTGAGCAACGTCGCGACCTCGCCGGGTGCCGGCAGCTCAGGCGTCCGCCACACCAGCAGGCCGGCATGATTGATCAAGCTCATTGCGGTCGAATGATCCTCGCCAAGGTCGGACGCACTGTCGAAGAACTTCTGGGCGCGTGCCAAATCAGTTTGGGCCGGCGCGACGGCGATCCATCCAGCCCGGGCGTCGAAGCTTGCTAGCCAAGCCCGCAGCACGTCCGGCGTGTCGTTCGCTGGGTCGATACTCAGCGATATGAGCTGGATGCCGTCGGACGGATTGGGCGCCAACGCCTCCTGCGTGCGCACGAAGGTTGCGGCCTCGATCGGGCAAATGGATCGGCACCGGGTGAACATAAGCTGCAGCGCGGTCGCATGTCCGAGCAAGCGCTCGCGCAACGAGCCTTGAAAGCCGTCGCTCGACACGATGCCGATGTCGGGAATCTCGACCGGCGGTTTGACCGGGCCCGGTCCGTCATGCGCGAAGGCCGGCAACGCGCGAACCATGAGGCTTGCGACCAATCCGGCCAGCATCGGCCGGCGTGACATCAGCGGCGATGGGCCGGGGGACCGCAGGCGGTCTCCGAGCCCAGAACCAATCCGGCTAACGGCCGGTCTCCACGACGTAGCGCCACAGCCCGAGGCACTGATCATCGCTGAGACGATAGCGCGGCATCGACCGGGCGATGAGGACATACGCGGGATCGACCCCGGTCCGAAGCATCTTGCAAAAGCTGCTGGCGGAGAACATGGACGGCGGCCCGCCCCGGCGACCGATGAGTGAGGTCATTCTTGGCCGGTTCAGGACAGGCGCAAACAATGCGCTGGCTCCTGAACCTGCTGTGCCCGTGTGGCAGCTCGCGCATGACACCATCTTCGAAGGGAGGAAATCGGCATGCCCCGTTATGACGCCCAGCAACGGTTCATTACCGAAGAACATCTGGCGGCCCATGACTACGGAGCTGTCTGGCCCCGTTGCTGCGCCAGCAATTGCGGTTTTAAGGAAGCACCAGACAGTCAGCACGCTTGCAATACCGCAAAGAAGCTTCCAGGTGGCCCATTTACGCTGCTGAATTATGTGTCGATGAGAGCGGGACATGACGGGCACTTACCAACCTATTTTCATAATGCGCGCTACGCTCGGCGTGCCGTTGGCGTTGATTGCAAACAGCATGTAGTAGCCTGGAGGAACGACGCCGGGATCACTTGGCAGGGACAGCGTGTAGGCATTTCCCGAGCTGGATGCTGTCACCAGTGGGATGCGCCGCTGATCGTTATTTACGGTGTGAGTAGCAGAGGACATCCGCAGCGCCTCGAACGTCAGGCCCCGAGTATCCGTCGCCACGGAGATGTTCGACCCAAGCGTTGCCTTGCTTGGGGCAGAATTGATGCTCGGCCGCGTCGCCAGGGTCCCGTCCGGATTGAATAGATACGGCGGTGAGAAGATCTCGGTATTCTCATGGTTTGCGGTGCAATTGCCGCAAAGCCCACCGCCGCCGACAAATACACGTGCGTCAGGCAGCAGCAACGCCGTGCTGTGATAGACCCGGGACGTCTGCATCGGCGCGAGTGTCGTGAAGCGTTCGCTGACCGGATCCCACAGCTCGGGAACAAGCACCGCACGGTCGTCGCTGAACAGGGCTGCGTAGGTCTGGCCACCGACGATCAGGACGTGTCCTGTCGGCAGCACCACGCCGTTGGCGAATACCCGAGGATAGGCCATGGGCGCCGTCGCGCGGACCACGACCGGGCTGTTCAGGTCTGCCACGGCGTCGTTGATGTCGATGACGTACGTCTTCGCCGTCGCGGTTGCGTTCTGGTAGGCCGGCGCCCCGCCGGTTTTCAGGATTTTTCCGACGTCATACATCACGGCCTGGCCATTGATGCTGAAGGCGTCGTCGGCCCGGTTGCCGGCAGAGATGGTTGCCCCGTCCTCGTAGGTCGTCATCCAGTTCATCTGCGCACTCGGCCCGGCATGGAAGACCAGCCCGTCGCCGACGGCAAACAGCCAGAGATGGTTGTCGCCGCGGTAGACGAAGCCCAGGCCGACGTCCTCCGGGTCGGACGCCGTGACCGGCTTGGCCGAGATGCCGGGCCGCCGGGTCCAACCGGTGCTTGCCGTCCAGACCTCGCCGATCCTGTCGTTGCGCAGCCCGCTCCAAGAGCCGCCGAGGGTCATGACCGAGCCGTCCGTCAGCATGACGTCTGCATTGTAGCCGCGGGCGACGTTCATCGGCGCCGCCGCCGACCAGGCATCGGCTTGGGGGTCATAGATGTTCGCGCTATGGCTGCTGCTGCCGCCATTCACCATGATCCTGCCGTCCGCCAGGTTCGTGATGCCGGGACAGAACATGTCGGACAAAGTGTTCTTAACGATCCGAAGGATTGAGGTCTGCGCGACGGGATCGAACAGCACCGTGCGGGTTTCGCTTGCCGCGCCGCCAATGTCTCCTTCGAAAGTGAACTCGTTGTTCGATGACCAGGCCAAGATTTTGCCATTAGGCAGCAGAGATGCTGCGACTGGATTTGTCGGAAGCGCGATCACGCCGCTCCAAGCGCCCATGCTCTGTGCGGCTGCTGTAGGAACCTGCGTGACTAGGGTTCCAGCAAGGCAACTTAAAATCAGCCACCCACCGCGGGCGACCTGAACAAAGGCGGTTTTCAATGGTTTTATGTCCCTAAAATCGTGGCCGCTCCGGCATCAGCCTTCTCAAATTCGAGCTGGATGCGCGTCTCGTCTGATTTATGAGGATTAATCCGAATTATATCGGAAGTGAACTCACTTTTTAGTAATCATGTCGCAACGACCGTTCATCGGCGCGTGATCGGCGAAGACGTGCCGCGATGCAATGGAGAAAGCCGCGGGCCGTTTAGGTCGCCAGCGCGCAGGCACTCTCCGCCATCGGGCGAAACGCCTCCCCGGACGGAATGCGGGCGACCACATCGCGGTAGTCCCAGGAATAGCGCGACGAGTCCGGCGTCTTCACGGGGGTCGGCAGCAGGTCGAACGTCATCTTGTTGTTCGCGAGGATGCGGCCGCCCTGAGCATACATATCGTCGACCGATGCGGCCCGGGTCGGCTGCGCCTCAACCGTTCCGGAGACCTCCAGGGTAAAAAAGCAGAACTAGCTGCGCTTGCCCTCGTGCAGCATCGAGCGCGCCAGGCCGTTGGCGCTGGATAACCGCAGCCGCGCGGCCTCGGCCGCCAGCCGCTCGTGCGCCGGGTGGCGCCGGGGTCGTAGCCGCCATGGGGGGAGCAGCCGATATCGCTCTGATGGCCGCGCACCACCGTCCAGGACTGCTTTGGCCGTCAGCTCGGATGCACGAGCATCGAAAAGTGCTGAGTGCCATTGCTGTACATCGCTGCCGCCGCGCCAACGATGGCGACCCCGCCGTATTCGGCGCCTTTGATATAGAGATTTCGGTCCGTCTCGGGGGTTCCGCGGTAAAGGTCGTTCACGAAGGATACGGCGACGTCGTGCGTGCCGGCGCTGAACAGGTTGGTGAAACTGAAGGCCTGCGACGCACCGGTGCTATTGAGCGTGGTGACGGCTTGGGCGGGAACAAGCTGGCGGCCGTCGACCGAGACGGTGAACTGCGCGTTGCCTTGATAGGCGTCCTCTGCGAGATGGAGCACGAGCCCAGGAGTGGGTGGCGGGGCAGCGCCTGGCTCCGAAAACGAGAACGACTGCGCACCCGCGCTCATCAACGCCAGACTTGCGCCCGGCACGGCCGTGCCATCGATGGTGCTGCCGACGACATAGAGGTTGCGGTCCGTACTGGCAGTGCCGGCATAAAGGTCGTTGAGGAAGGTGACGGACGCGGAGTGATGGCCGGGGGCGAATACACCCTTCACGTCGAATAGCTGCGTGGCTCCTGCCGCGTGGGAGGCGGTCGCGGTTTGGATGCCGCCGATGCTTTGGCCGTCGATGGCGATGGTGAACTTTGCATCGCCCTGGAAGGCGTCCTCGGCGACCGCGAGTGCCAGGACGTCCTGGCCGGACCCGATGATCGTCACCGGCGGTTGGGTTGGCGGCGAGGTCGTCACTGGCGGAGGAGTTGGCGGCGCGACCGGTGCCGGCGGGCCGGAGATGCCGTTGGCGAGGGCCGCCCTGCCGCTGACGTTGATGGTGCTGGCGGTAGCATAGGCGCGCACGTAGTCGATCTTCATCGCCGCAGGAAACGGGGTGGACCCATCGGGCGCGCCGGGCCAGCTACCCGCTCCGCCGACGGCGAGATTGGCCATCATGATCATCGGGGTCCGCATGCTGGCCGGTGTGGCGACGGTCGCGAGCGCCTTGCCGTCCTCATAGAACGTTGTCGTCGTGGGTTCCCAGTCCACGCCATAGACGTGGAAGCCCGCTGAGGTATCCGGCACCGAGAACACTTTTTGGCTGGTTGCGGCGTCGCCGCCCGCCCAATCGTGAACGGTGGAGTAGATCGTCTTGGGATCGTTGCCGAGCTGTTCGAACACGTCGAGTTCGGCTGAGTACGAGTCGTTCTGCGGGATCATCCAAAAGGCGGGCCACAAACCCTTGCCGGCCGGCATCTGGACGCTGGTCTCGAAGTATCCGTACTCCTGTGCGAAGGAGTCGTGCGTGGTGATGACGCCTGAATCGTATGGCAGGCCATAAGGATTGGAGCCGGGTGCGGCCGGCGTGGCGTCGATGTTCAGCACGCCTTGACTGACTGAAAACGGATTCTCGCCGACCGAAGCGTCGGAGTAGAATTCGGCCTCGTGGTTTGCCGGAAGGGTGCGTGCCGTCTCACCGCCGAATGGGTAGGTTGTCGTCCACGTGCCGGCCGAACCATTCGGCGAGCTGGAGAAACTGTTGAACTCGTCGTCGAAGGTCATGCGCGTCGTAACGACTGGGGGGCTCGACATGGGATCCCTCGGATCTGACCAAGCCGCAGATGTGACGAGTTCACTCATTACGATCAAGATAGAAATAGTTAGCAGCGAGGCGAAGCTCCGCAGAAGCTTGCCTTTACGACGCGTGTGCGGTGGCGAAATCGCGATCACGCTTGCCAGGCCTGGATCACCTATTTTGTGCCGTATAAGCGGTCTCCAGCGTCGCCGAGGCCGGGACGGATGTAGCCGTGGTCGTCCAGGCAGCGATCGATCGCGGCGGTGAACACCGGCACGTCGGGATGCTCGTCCTGCAGCACCTCCAGCCCCTCCGGTGCGGCGAGCAGGCATACGTAACGCAACTGAATTGCGCCCGCCTGCCGCATCCGGCTGAGCGCGGCGGTGGCAGAATGCCCGGTCGCCAGCATGGGATCGACGACGACGACCAACCGGTCCGGGATGTCGTCGGGCAGCTTGAGGTAGTATTCGACCGGCGCCAGCGTGGCCGGGTCGCGATACAGGCCGATGTGGCCGACGCGGGCCGAAGGCACGAGATCGAGCATGCCGTCGAGAATGCCGTTGCCGGCGCGCAGGATCGGCACGAAGCAAAGCTTCTTGCCCGACAGAAACGGCGCATCCATGGCCTCCAGCGGCGTCTCGATCGCGACGGGGTCGAGCGGCAGGTCGCGCGTCACCTCATAGGCCAGCAGCAGGCTGATCTCGCGCACGATCTGGCGGAACTCGACTGTTGACGTCGCCCTTTTGCGGAGCAGCGTAAGCTTGTGCTGCACCAGCGGATGGTCGACGACGGTCACGTTGGGGAAGCGTTGATCGGCGGGCGGCTGCATCAGAACACGGTCCCATCACTGAGAATGCGCAGCGGCGGCCCGCCATCGGCCCGCCGTTCCGCCGCCGCCTGCCGCCCTGCCGCCCAGGTGCCGCCCTCGAGCAAGCGGGACAGCGGCAGCGTGGCCTCATTCCGGCCCAGCCGGGCCCGCAACGGCGGCGCAATGCGATCGAGCAGCGCCACCGTCAGCGCGCGCCACTCGACCACGGCCGGGTGCCCCGGCGGCAGAGCCGCGTCGGCCAGCCTGGGTTCACGCAGCCGCAGCACACCCAGGTCGAGGAACAGGCCACCGTTGCGATATTCCGGCAAACCCGTCAGCGCGTCGAGCCCGATGACGGCGACGCCTGCGTCCTCGAACACTTCGATCAACGAGTAGGTCAGCCATTGCGAAAGCTTATGGAACGGCACCAGCCCTGCGCTGCCCGCCGGCGCCCCGGCCTCGATCGGCAGGTCGGGATAATGCCACACGTCGCCCAAGCTGCGCCCGGCAAGCATGATCCGCTTCGGCCAAACCGGGCCAAGACCGTCCAGCACCGCGGCGAGAATATCATCCGCGGCGAGCGCGGCGCGTTTTTCGGCAAGGCGATCGAAAAGCCCGCCTACTCGCGGATTGCCATGTCCAAAGATGGCCGGCCGGGCCAGCAGCGCCGCTCCCAAACCGCGCAGCAAGGCAGCCCGGCCCTCCAGCCCAGGCATCGGGTTGCCGTCGTCCACCTGAAATGCCTGCGCCAATGCAGCCGCATCGATCCGCGCCAACCCGGCCGCATCGGCGCGCATGCCGCCATCGCCCGCGAACAATCCAGCCTCGAAGGCGCGCAGGCTTGCAACCGCCAGCCCCTCGGACCGAGCCAACGCCATGCCAGTGCCGCCGTCGGCATAGCGCCAGTCTGGTCCGGCGCCAGCATCCAGCAGCACGCTCACGACGCATAGCTCGACCCGCGCCCGCGCGGCCTCCTCGGCTCCCCGCTCAGCCAGCGCCACGCCCAGCGGACCCCAGCGGTCGATGCCACCCGCCATGAAGTGCCGCCAGCGCGCGTGGTGCGGAATGTCGAGGTCCGGATACGCATGGCGCACTATCGCCGCAACATAGGCCGCCGCATCATCCAGGCGCGCGAAGTCGACGGTAAAATGCGCGAGCCGTCCCGCCTCCGCCAGCGCCAGCATCGCATGGGCGCGGCTGCGCACGGCGCCGGCGCTGCACAACCAAGCGGCTGCCTCGGCCTCGGGTGCCCGAGCCTCACTCATCCAGTCCACGGCCTTTGGGCTGGTGCAGTACCTCCGGCGACGGCACGGCTTCGGTGTAGTAGCCGGCGGCCTTCTTCGCATCCATCTCGACGCTTGCGTCCGCCGGGATAAGGCCGTCGGGGATCGCCACGCGCTCGATCACCTCGATCCCGCTGGCGACGATCGGCGCGTATTTCATGTTGCTCATCGACACCAGCCGGTCGATCCGCGTGATGCCGAGCCAGTGCAGCACGTCGGGCATCAGCTCCTGAAATCGCATGTCCTGCACCCCGGCGACGCACTCTGTCCGCTGGAAATACGCGTCGGCGCGATCCCCGCCTTCCTGCCGCTTGCGGGCGTTGTAGACCAGGAACTTGGTCACCTCGCCCAGCGCCCGGCCTTCTTTACGGTTGTAGACGACGACGCCGACCCCGCCCGACTGCGCCATCCCGATGCAGACCTCGATGCCGTGCGCGAGATAAGGGCGGCAGGTGCAGATGTCGGATCCGAACACGTCGGAGCCGTTGCACTCGTCGTGGACGCGGCAGGCGATCCGGGTCTCGGCGCGGCCAAGCCCGGCCGGGTCGCCGAACAAATAGACGGTCATGCCGCCGATCGGGGGCAGGAAGACATCGAGGTCCGGCCGGGTCACAAGCTCCGGGAACATTCCGCCGGTTTGCTCGAACAGGCCGCGGCGGAGGCCGTGGACGTCGATGCCGAAGCGCCGGGCGACGCCGGGCAGGTGCCAAACGGGCTCGATCGCAATCTTGGTCACGCGCACGTTGCCGGCGGTGTCGAGAACCACGCCGTCGGGGCGCAGCCGTCCGGCCCGCACGGCCTCCGCGATCTCGGGCATGTTGATGTGGGCGCGGGTGACCGCGATCGACGGGCGCACGTCGACCCCGGCGGCGATGCGGTCGGCGAACAGCTCGGTGCTGAGATGGCCCCACGGATCGAGCGAGACGATCGCGTCCGGACTGGACCATTGCGGGAATGGCCCGATGCGCACCGCCGGGCTCGTGTTGGTAAGGTCCGGCCGGTGGTCCGCCGCAAGCTGCCCGGACGCGACGGCGAGCGCGCGATAGACCGAATATGCACCGGAATGCGTGCCGATAGCATTGCGGCTCGGTCCGGCATTGAGCGTCGCCACGACCGGGCCGCGCGTCTTGCCCTCGGGGTTGCCCCACGCGATCCGGCGGTCGCCGATTCCGGCGTTGCCGGGATGCGAGGCGAGTACGATGGAACGGGGCACGGGCCGCTTCTCGTTCGCCCGCGCGGGCGGCTCGGTCCAGTCGATGGCAGGCTCCTCTAAAACGCTGGGCTTGGGTGACATGAACGCAGCTTAGGGCAAATTTGTGGGCTATTGGTTAATTTAGGTCAACGCCGCAGACCTTATAGCGACGAGCCTGCAACCCGCTGCCTGCCTCGTCCGTTGCCATAGCGAGACCTGGAGGCGCCGATGTCCGATTTGGCTGGCAAAATGTCCGTTCCCGGCAATCCCGGCCCATACAACTCCCGGATGGACGCCATGAGCGCGTTGCTGGCACGCAATTGGTGGGCCGTGGCGCTCCGCGGCGTGTTCGCGATCCTATTTGGCCTGGCGGCATTCATCCTGCCGACAACCACGATCACCTCGCTCGTGCTGCTGTTTGCCGTCTATATGCTGGTCGACGGCGTGTTCGCGATCGTCGCGGGCGTGCGGGCGGCGGCCCACCACGAGCGCTGGGGCTGGCTGATCCTCGAGGGCATCGTGGACCTTTTGGCCGGCGTTGCTGCCCTGTTGCTACCGGGCCTGACGGTTTTGGTGGCCGTCACCCTGCTGGGCATCTGGTCGGTCGTCACCGGCGCATTGCTGCTCGGAGCGGCGTTTCGCCTGCATGGCGGGCATGGACGCTGGCTGCTGGCGCTCTCTGGCCTGGTCTCCCTCGTGTGGGGCGTGTTGCTCTGGTTGTCGCCTATCGCCGGAGCGCTGGTGCTGACCTGGTGGCTGGGCGGCTATGCGCTGGCGTTCGGTATCCTGATGCTGGTGCTGGCCCTGCGCCTGCGCGGACGCCGCAGCGGCAGTTTCCCGGCTGATGCCGTGACCCGGTAAGGGCCGCGTTGCCCTACTCCCGGAACATGCGCTCGTTGAGTAGATAGCGTAGCCCGCGGGTCCAGGATTCGTCGGTGTTGCCGCGGATGTCGACGCTTTCGGCGCGCAACGCCTGGCCCGTCGCGGCATCCTCCACGACGACGTTGACGTTCAGGATCAGGTTGCTCACTTTTTGCACCCAGCCATATGCGACCTGCTGCGCGCCCAACTGCTTTGCCATGTCCAGTTCACAGCCGTTGCAGCCGCGGATACTGTCGACCCGCGCCAGCTTGTCGCGCACGGGCGCGACGTCCACCAGGGTGAAATGGCCGCGCAGCCCGTCCCGCAGTTGCTGATCGAGCCGTTGCAGGCGCGCCATCTCCTCCGGCGTGGTCGCTGCGGGCGAGGTGTTGGTCATCGAGAAGTCGAACAGGGCGAGCTCGGGCAGGGTTTGTGCCGCGGCCGGGCTGGCAGTCGACGCAGCGATGGCGGTGAGCCAGCCGGCGATAAGCAAGAACCTCATGTCATCGTATTCCCGGCTTGAAGACGCTGAGGCTAACGGGTGGATCGTAGCTTTACAACCGAGCCGTCCACGACCGCGACATGCACCGCGTGCAGACCCATGCTTCGCG
>CAZZWN010000046.1:0-17311 GCA_964657765.1 uncultured Acetobacteraceae bacterium | reverse complement strand
GCGAGGTCCAAGGTCAGACGTAGCCCTTGCCGGCCTTCCACTGGCCTTCGAGCTCGATGACCTCTGCCCAGTCCGGGGCGGAGAAGCCCTCGACGAACGGCAGCTTCGGCACGGTCCGTCCCCAGGCGAGCGGGTAGCCGATGATGGTGTGGTCGCTGGCGCGCATCGTAATGGTGTCCGCGACGGCGAAGGGCGAGGCGACCTGCAGGCCCTGCATCTCGGCGGCCAGCGCCGTGCCGTCGGTCTTGCCGCCGGTCCGCTTCAGGGCCTCGAAGACGAACTGGGACGCGAGGCTCGCCTGCCAGGCCCAGTTGGTGGGCTCCTGATGGAGCAGGCCGTTATAGGCCTCGGCGAAGGCGAGGTTGCCGGGCTTGTCGGGGTAGAAACGGTTGTAGCGGTATGCGGTGTTCATGCCCGGCGGCAGCTGCTTGATCGCGGTCAGCACCGGGCCGTCGCCGAGCCCGCCGGAGAAGAACTCGAAGTTGCTGAACAGGCGATACAGGTTGCCCTGCTCGATGAAGGTCACGAGGTCGCCGCCCCATAGCGCCGAATAGATCGCCTGTGGCTTGACCTGCAGGATCTTGGTGAGGTTCTCCGTGTAGTCCGGCGCGAACAGCTTGGGCCAGACTTGGTCCACCAGCTCGATGGATGGGTCGAACTTCTTGGCAAATTCCATGAACTCGGCCGTGTTGTCGCGGCCATAGGCGTAGTCGGGCGAGCACGTCATCCAGCGCTTCAGCCCCTTGGCCTTCGAAATCGCCGAGGCGTAGCGGCCGCCGGCGATCGCGTCGTGGATGCCCTGCCGCGCACAGCGGAACGCGGTCTTCACCAGCAGCTTCGGGTCGGCCGTGAGCGAAGAGGTCTCGGATGCGGTGTGCAGGCACAGGACGGGCAGGTCGCGTATCACCTCCTGCACCGCGAATGCGGCGGACGATGCCTCGCTGTCGATGATGATCTCGCAGCCGTCGTTGTTGATCAGGTCACGGACGACCTTGGCGGCCTCGTCCGGGCGGCCTTTCGAATCCCGGTCGACCAGCTCGATGGTACGGCCGCCCACGCCGCCGGCGTCGTTGAACTGCTTCACCGCCAGCTGCACCGCCGCCCGGCTCGATGTGCCAAGGATGGCGACCCGGCCGGACAGGATCGTCGGCATGCCGACCCGGATGACCTTCGCCTGCGCGCCGGCGATATGCGGAAAGCCGGTGACCGCCGCGGCCGCCGCTGCCTTGAGCACACCCCGGCGACGCAAGCCGCCTGTCAGCTTGGACATCCCTATTGCCTCCCCTGCGTCGGCCGGGCAGCGTTTGCGCTGCAATCATTTAGTTGGCCCGCAACCGGACCGATCCTGTGAGCGGACGCTAGGGGGCACGGCCACGCGCCGTCAAGCGCACGCGGCGAAGGCGGTTGCAAATGGCCAGTTTCTTGCCACCCGCCGCCCTGCGCGTTAGCATCCTTCCAACCGCCGCCGCTGTCGGCGCAGTATTCAAAGGGAGCCGCCGGGAGCCATGCCGGACAACATTCCAGAGCGATCGCCAAGCCGAATTGAGACGTCCGGCGAGCTCGACGCCATCATCGTCGGCGCCGGCTTCTCCGGCCTGTATCAGCTCCATAGCCTACGCGACCGGCTGGGCCTCTCGGTGCAGGTCCTGGAGGCCGGCGACGGCGTTGGCGGCACCTGGTACTGGAACCGCTATCCCGGCGCGCGCTGCGATTCCGAGAGCTACTGCTACTCCTATTCCTTCTCCGACGACCTGCAGCAGGATTGGAATTGGAGCGAGCGCTATCCGGAACAGCCCGAGATCATGCGCTACCTCAACCACGTCGCCGACCGCTTCGACCTGCGCCGCGACATCCGTTTCGGCACCCGCGTCGTCGAGGCACGCTATGACGAGGACGCGAACCGCTGGCATGTCACAACGGAGGCCGGCGAGCGGCTTACGGCGAAGTTCCTGATCACCGCGGTCGGCTGCCTGTCGTCGGCGAACGTCCCCAACGTTCCGGGCCTCGATAGCTTTGGCGGGCGCTGGTATCACACGGGGCAGTGGCCGCAGGAGGGGGTCGACTTCACCGGCCAGCGGGTTGGGCTGGTCGGCACCGGGTCGACGGGCATCCAGGCCACGCCGGTCATCGCCGCCGCCGCCGCGCACCTCACGGTGTTCCAGCGCACGCCGAACTTCAGCGTACCGGCCCGCAACGGTCCGCTGACGGAGGAGTTCAAGACCGGGGTCAAGGCGAACTACGACGAAATTCGGCGCAGGATGCGCAATACAACCAACGGCCACGACTACTTCATCTCCGACCGCCTGGCCCTCGAGACCGCGCAGGAGGAGCGTCAGGCGCTGTATGAGGCGGCGTGGGCGGAGGGCGGCCTGCGGTTCCGCTCCACCTTCCAGGACCTGTTGGTCAACAAGGAGGCCAACGACACCGCGGTCGAGTTCATCCGCGCCAAGATCCGCCAGGTCGTCAAGGACCCGGCGGTTGCCGACAAGCTGACGGCATTCGACCATCCCTACGCCACGAAGCGCCCGCCGATCGACACCGATTATTTCGAAACGTTCAACCGCGACAACGTCACCCTGGTCGACGTGCGCGCCGCGCCGATCGACCGCATCACGCCGCGAGGCATCCAGACGCGCGACGCCGAGTATCCGCTGGACATCATCGTCTTCGCTACCGGCTTCGACGCCATGACCGGCCCGTTGCTGCGCATCGGCATACACGGACGGGGCGGCGTGGCGCTGAAAGACGTGTGGAACGCCGGCCCGCGCACCTATCTGGGCCTGCAGGTCGCGGGCTTCCCCAACCTGTTCACCATCACCGGCCCCGGCAGCCCGTCCGTGCTCTGCAACATGCCGGTGGCGATCGAGCAGCACGTCGACTGGATCACCAACTGCATCGCCCATATGCGCGATCACGACCTCCACCGCATCGAAGCCAAGGCCGAGGCGGCGGACAAGTGGGGCGAGCACGTGAACGAGGTGGCCAACCGCACGCTGATGGTGCAGGCCGGAAGCTCGTGGTACCTGGGCGCCAATGTGCCGGGCAAGCCGCGCGTGTTCATGCCGTACGCGGGCGGCATGGCACGGTATCGAGGCATTTGCGACGACGTCGCCGCCAATGGCTACGAGGGGTTTTCGATCGAGGGGCGTGCGATGCAGGCGGCGCATGCGGAGGGCGGCGGAACCGCGAATTCCAGCGATCAGCGGTATTGATCGCTTAGCGGACCCACGTCGCGAGCACGCCGCCGAACATCCTGCCTCGCCGCAATGCGGCATGCGTTTTCATGACGGTAAAGGATTAGCGTATGCGAAAGTCTCTTCTGGCGGTCATCCCGGCCCTGTGGCTCACGGCCACGCTGCCGGCCCTCGCTCAGGGGCTGCAGACGCCGGCCGCGCCGAACGGCACCCCGCCGGCCGGAACCCTGCCCAACGGCCGCACCAGCACAGCGCGGCGCACCACGCCGACCCACCGCTCGCCGGTGCATCGGCACGTGGCCGCCTCGCAGCATCCGGCACGTCCGGTCAGCCAATAGCCGGGCGGCACACTGGCGCCTGCCGAAGCAGGCGCCGCAGCCATGTTAGCTGTGCGGGTGGCCGGCGTCGACGCCAGCGAGACGCGTCGGCACGGCCGGCACGAGGTGGGCATAGGCCGGCATGCCTTGCTCGAAGCCGCGCGGAAGCGAGTTGGCAGTCTGGATCGGCTGCTCGCTGCCGGTCTCCGGCACGATGCCGATCGAGGCAACGCTTATCGACGAGCCCGGCCGCCCAGCAACGTTCGGAAAGGCCTCGGAGCCCACGTCGGCGGTCTGCGACAGGGCCGTGGTCGTCGTCGAACCGCTGAGATAGTTCGGGAAGGGCTCGCCATTGCCCTCGGCGGCAACAGCGGGTAGCGCCAGCGCAGCGACGGCAACGGCGGCGATAATAAACGTCTTCATAGTCAAAAACTCTCCTGATGGCAGGAGGTCCGTCGGAATAGGCGGGCCTTAGTCCTGTGTGGCCGATCTCCGGATCGAAGGTCGTTGCCAACGACAACACATCTGGGCAGTCGCCAGCCATGCAAAATGCTGCAGCCGTGAACAACAGCTATGTGTAAAAGTATGAGGCCGCAGCTGGGGGCTCAGGTTTCACCATATGTGGAGATGGCCGGGTCGAGCCGGAACTCGTCCACCAGGAAGTCGATGACCGCCCGGGTGCGCGGCGCCAGGTTGCGGCGGGACGGGTAAACGGCGTGGATGGGCACCTGCTCCGCCTGGAAGCGCTGCAGCACCGCCTGCACCCGGCCAGACGTGAGGTCGGTGCCGAACACCCAGGACGGCGCCAGCGCCAGGCCGACGCCGGTGAGCACGGCCTCGCGCATCGCCTCGCTGCTGTCGGTGCGGAACCGGCCGGCGATCTCGACCGCCACCGCGCCGCCCGGCCCGTCGAAGCGCCACTCGTTCGGCGTCTCGCTCTGCATGAACACGACACAGGAGTGGCGCGCCAGGTCGGAGGGATGCTCCGGGACGCCGTTGCGCTCCAGATATTCGGCCGATGCGATGACGTAACGGGCCGACGAGCCCACCCGCCGGCTCACCAGGCTCGCCTCATGCACCGTCCCGCCGCGTATGGCGAGGTCGATGCCCGAGGTGACCATGTCCACCACGACGTCCGACATGCGCAGCTCGACCGAGAGCTCGGGATAGCGCTCCAGCAGCCGGCGCATGAGCGGCGCGACATAGAGCCGCCCGAATGCCGAGGGAGTGGTGATGCGCACCAGCCCGCTCGGCGCGCCCTGGCGGCGTCCGATCGCGGCCTCCGTCTCCTCCACGCAGTCCAGCACCCGGCGGGCGTGCTCCAGCAGGTCCCGCCCATCCTCGGTGAGGGTCAGGCTGCGCGTCGTGCGCTGAATGAGCCTTGCGTCGAGGTGCTGCTCCAGCGCGCCGATCTGACGGGAGATCGCCGGCTGCGTCGCGCCGACCTCGCGCGCGACGGCCGAGAACGACCCGGTCTCGGCGACGCGGACAAAGGTGCGCAGGGCGGCGAGGAGGTCCATCGGCTCATATCGCAGTGCATGGATGTTATCAAAAGACGCGGCTTCCCAAGCGCCCACGCATAGACCACTTTAGAAAAAACGAACATGAGGGAGGCAAGTGATGAGCGACGGACAGCTATCCCTAGCGGACCAACTGACCGGATTGTACCGGGGTATGCAGAGCCGCATGGCCCCGGCCGATTTCGAGACTTTGTGCCGGGCGGAGAAGCAGGTCGCGGCCGATGGGGCCGACAGGACCATGCGGCAACCAGGCGACCGCGCGCCGGACTTCGCCCTGATAGATCAGAGGGGCGCGTCCGTCCGGCTTGCGGACCATCTGGCGCTCGGGCCGGTCGTGCTGCTGTTCAGCCGCGGCGGTTGGTGCCCTTTCTGCACCCTGCAGCTGCGTGCCTGGCAGGACGCCCTGCCTCGGCTGCGTCGCGCCGGCGGTAGCCTATTGGCAATATTCCCCCAGCGCGTCGAGGCATGCGAACGCACCGTCGAACGCGACCGGCTGGCCTATCCCGTGCTGTCCGACCCCGGCGGCATGGTGGCGGAAAGCTTTGGCGTGACCATCGACCTGCCGGAGTTGGCCCGGCCGATATTCCTGCGGCTCGGGCACGACCTGCCGCGCATCAACGGGACCGGCACCTGGCGCGTCCCGCTGTCATCCACTTTCGTGGTCGCAGCGGACGGCGGCATCGTTTTGTCGCATGCCGACCTAAAGCTGCCGAACCGCCTGGATCCGGATGCCGCCATCCAGGCAGTGCGCGACCTCACCGGCAAATAGCCGGGCCCGTCAGGTCCGCACCACCGCGGCGCCCAGCAGCTTCTCGGCCCGGATCGGCAGCTCGCGGATTCGCACCCCCGTCGCGTGGAATACGGCGTTCGCCACCGCCGCGTTCAGCCCGACATTGCCCAGCTCGCCGATCCCCTTGATGCCGAGCGGATTCACTTCGGTATCCTGCTCGGGCAACATGATCGTCGTGACCTGCTGCACGTCGGCGTTCACCGGAATCAGGTACTCCGCCAAGTCGTCGTTGTAGTAACGCGCGGCGCGGCGGTCGATCTCTGTCGCCTCATGCAGCGCGGAGCTGACGCCCCAGATCTGCCCGCCCATCATCTGGCTCTTTGCCGCTTTCGGGTTGACGATGCGGCCCGCCGCAAATGCGCCGACCAGGCGCGGCACCCGGATTTCGCGGGTTTGCGCGTGCACCCGAACCTCGACGAACTGGGCCCCGAAGGCGAACTGGATGCGGTCCTTCAGCTTGGCGCCGCCCATCAGCGAGGCCTGGCCCTGGTACAGCGTCTTCAACGCCCCGGCCGGCACGCCGTGCGGAATGTTCTCGGCATAGGCCTCGATGACCCCGCCGGCTGCCCGACCCATCGCGACATCGAGCGGCTCGGTGGGACCATCCGGCGCGCGCAGCATGCCGTCGGCCAGCACCAAAACCACTGGGTCCATGCCGTGAAACGGGCCGTCCGCTGCGGCGACGGCGGCATTGGCGATGCGGCCCCGGATCTCGTCGCATGCCTTCGCCACCACGGTCGCGATGCTGGCCGTGCTGTTGGACCCGCCAGCCGCCGGGACGGGCGGCAGTTCGGTGTCGCCCAGCTCGACCGTCACCTTCTCGATCGGCACGCCAAGGCCGGAGACCGCCATCAGCGCCAGCACGGTGTAGATGCCGGTGCCGATCTCGTGCCCCGCCGCCTGCACCCGCACCGTGCCCTGCGGCGTCAGAGTCACCCGGGCGGCGGCGGCGCCCATGTTGGTCGGATAAAGCGAGGTGGCGCAGCCCAAGCCGACCAGCCAATCGCCATCGCGCATCGACCCCGGCTGCGGGTTGCGCTTGTCCCAGCCGAACTCCTTCGCGGCCGCGTCGAAACATGGCATCAGCGTGCGCGACGTATAGGGCAGGCCCTTGATCGGCTCGTGCATCGTGTCGTTCACCCGGCGCAACTCGACCGGGTCCATCTTCAGCGCCACCGCGAGCTCGTCCATCGCGGATTCGAGCGCGAACATATACGGCAGCTCCGGCGGGCTGCGCATGAAGCCCGGCGTGTTGCGGTCGGCATGGACGATCGTCACCTCGGAATCCACGTTCGGGCAGGCATACAGCCGGGTCGAGGCGTCGGTCCCGGCCACCTTGTAGTTGTCCGGGCGCGAGCTGATTTCCCAGCCCTCGTGAATGAGGGCCTGCAGCTTGCCGTCCGGCCCAGCGCCCAGCCGCAAGCGCTGGCGCGTCTCGGCCCGGTAGGTTGCGATGGTGAAGCCCTGGTCACGCGTCGCCTCCAGCCGCACCGGCCGCTGCACCCGCTGCGCCGCCAGCGCCACGATCGCCGTGCGCTGGGTCAACGAGCCGCGTGAGCCGAAGCCGCCGCCGACATAGGGCGAGATGACCCGGACGTCCGACGGCGCCATGCCGAGCTGCTGGGCCAGCCCGTTCTGGAAGCCATACATGTTCTGGGACGATTCCCAGACCGTCAGCTTGCCGTCCGCCCAAGAACAGGCGGTGACGTACAGCTCGAGCGTGTTGTGGTGCTGGGTCGGCGTCTCGTAGCGCTGGTCGACGGTCACCGGTGCTGCGGCAAAAGCGGCGGCGGCGTCGCCCACCTTCGGCTTCTCCTCGGCGCCGCTCGCCTCGCCCTCGCGGGAGGCCGCTTCGGCGGTGATTTCCTCCAGGCCAGGGCTGTCGAAGGTCGCGGACGGCGTCTCGGCGGCATACTCGATCTGCAGGCGGTGCGCCGCCTCGCGCGCGGCCTCGAAGGTCTCCGCCACCACCATGGCGACGATCTGGCCGTCGTGCTGCACCCGGTCGGACGCCAGCGGCGCGATGCTGGTGCCCATATAGCCCTTTTGCGAGAAGATTTTGCCGGGCTTGATGCGGTCGCCGACGTTTCGGTAGGTCAGGATATCCAGCACGCCGGGCACCTTGCGAGCGTCCGTCTCGTCCAGCCGCGTGATGCGTCCGCGCGCGATGGCGCTGGTCGCGAGATAGGCATGGGCCGGGTTGACGCCGCCGTAGTGGTCCGAGCCGTAGCGTGCGGCCCCGGTGACCTTCAGCCGGCCGTCGATGCGCGAGGTCGCGGCGCCCATGGCGGGCTTGGCAGCGCTCGGCGGAGCGCCCTGGGGCATGACTTGGGGTTCGGTGTCCGACATATCAGGCCTCCAGCCGGCTGGCTTGCATGAGGGCGCGCGCGAGGGTGCGGCGGCCCAAATCGATCATGTATGCGTTTTCCTGGCGCGGCCTTGCCCCGGCGAAGGCCGCCTCGGCCGCCGCGGCGGCGTTGTCCTCGGTCATCGGCTTGCCCCGGAGTGCCGCCTCGGCCTCATGCGACCGCCACGGCTTGTACGACACCGCGCCAAGCCCGATCCGCGCCTCGCGCACGACGCCGTCCCGCAGGTCGAGCGCCACGGCGGCGGTCGCCAGGCCATAGGCATAGGACTCGCGGTCGCGGACCTTCACGTAGACCGACCTTCGTGTCCATGGGCCCGCAGGCACCCTGAACCCGGTGATCAGCTCGCCCGGCGCCAGGATTGTCTCGGTGTGCGGGTTGTCCGATCCGGTATGCAGCTTCTCGAATGCGATGGTGCGCGATCCGTTCGGCCCGACCGTCTGCACCTCGGCGCCGAGCGCCACCAGCGCCTGGGCGAAATCCCCGGAATAGGCGGCGATGCACTGGTCGCTGACCCCCAGCACCGCGTGCTTGCGATTCACGCCGTCGAGCGCCGCGCAGCCGCTGCCAGGCACGCGCTTGTTGCACTGCGCCCAGCTCGGGTCGCGGAAATACTGGCAGCGAGTTCGTTGCAGCACATTGCCGCCGAGGCTCGCCATGTTGCGGAGCTGGACGCTTGCGGCCATCTGCATGGTCTGCGCGATGACGGGATAGTCGCGCACGATGGCCGAGTGCTCCGCCACCTGGCTCATTCGCACCAGCGCGCCGAGGTGCAGCCCGTCGGCAAGCGCGTCGATACGGCCATGCGTGGCATCGAGCGCGTTGATGTCGACCAGCGTCTCGGGCTGCATGGTGTCGAGCTTCATCAAGTCGAGCATCTGCGTGCCGCCGGCGATGAACTGCGCCGCCGCTGCGGTCGGCGGCTGGCGCTGTCCCGCACCAGGCCGCGCGGCGAGCACGGCGGCCTGCACGGACGCAGCGTGCTCCAGGATGAATGGGCGCATGGCTCAGGCCCTCCCCATGCCGGTCTTGGCCTGGTTGATCGCGGCGACGATATGCGGATAGGCGGCGCAGCGGCACAGGTTGCCGCTCATGTATTCGCGGATCGAGGCGTCAGACGCAGCGTGTCCGCCCTCCACGCAGGCGATCGCCGAAACGATCTGCCCCGGCGTACAGTAGCCGCACTGGAACGCGTCCTGGTCGATGAATGCCTGCTGCATCGGATGCAAGGTGCCGTCGGCGGCGGCGATGCCCTCGATCGTGGTCACCGGTCCCCGCACCATCGCGGCCAGCGTCAGGCATGAGAGCGTGGCCTTGCCGTCCACCACCATGGTGCACGCGCCGCACTGGCCATGATCGCAGCCTTTCTTCGACCCGGTCAGGCCGATATGGGTGCGGACGGCATCGAGCAGGGTCGTGCGGACGTCGATCGCCAGACGGTGCTCCCGGCCATTCACATTCAGCGCCACGTCCACTGGCCGGCGCGGGTCGGCCGGAGCCACAGGCGGCGCAGCGGCCGGCGCCGCCATCGCGAGCGGGGCCGCCACCACGGACGCCGACGCGCCGAGCAGGCCCCGCCGGCTGAGTTGGGGCGAAGTGGTGTTGTCGGCCATGGCTGGACTCCTTTCTGCATGGGGAGGCGGGCCGCCTTAGACGCGCAACCGCGAAGCGCCGGACGGTCCGGACGCCTGCCCCAGGAGCGGCCGAAACGCAGCAGCGGTGCTTTGGTTCTTGCGGACTGGACTATCGCAACAAGACCCAAGCGCCGGGCAATGTCGCAAACTGCCATGGTCGCCGGAGGAATGGCGAAAAAAGATTTTGTTCTTGATTTGTTCAGGATTCCGGTCCTAAAGGTTCCTCCGAAAAATGCTGGAGGCAGCCATGCATCCCCCCGAACCCTGCACCACCCGCGACCAGGCCTGGACCGTCGCGGAGCCCGAATGCGACGAGGAACCTGAGGAACAGCTTGCCATGCCCGGTCGAAGCTGGGGCGAGCGATGGATGGCCCGTCTGATGGCCGTCGCCGCCCTTTCGACCGGCCTGAACGCGCTCGTTCAAGCAATTAAGGTGCTGATCGAGTTCTATTTTCGCCGTGGATAGCTGCGTTACTCGGTGCTGGCGATGATCTCGGCCGCCTTGGACGTTTTGATAGGCCTCGGCGGCGGCGGGCGGGTGGCTCGCCTCGATCGCAATGCCGACCAGCTCGACGCCGGTGTCCAGGCGGTCCAGCTCGGCCTGCAGTTCGGCGCGAAGCTCCTCCGCCAGGCGCTCGCGGTTGTCGCCCAGCACCTCGGCCAGCACCTTGCCGGCAAACACGCGGGCGAGCAGCCGGCCGGCCTCCCCGCGCACCAGCGTTTCCGGCACGGCAACGGAGTACGCGGAGTGCAGCGCGGCGGCGTCGTCGAGCCCGACCCGATACAGCGTTTTCAGGTCCACGCTGACCACCTGGAAGCTCTGGCCGCCGGCGGTCTCCAGGCTGGCGATGACGAACGACACCTCCGCCGGGTGCGCGCCGTCCCAGAGCCGGTCGGCCGCGGCCGGGGCTGCGTCCTCAGCGCCGCTTCGCACTGCGGGTGCATCGGCGTCCCCGAGCGGCAGCGCGTGCACGATGCCGAACTCGACACGGCGGACCCGGCCGAACCGCCACGGCAGGCCGAGATGCACGCCGGGCGGCCACACCGCGACGGGCACGCCGAAACGCTCGTAGACGCCGCGCTGGTCGAGGTCGATCAGGGCGACGCCGGTCAGTCCCCAGGCGGCAAGCGCGAGGAATGCGCCGACCGGCAGGCCAGCGGCCCGCATATAGCGCAGCGCCCAGCACCGCGAGATGTCGAGGCCGAGATGGGTGCGGATCGGCCCCGCGAGGCCGCCCGACCCGACGTGGCCCGGCTGCAGCAGCAGCGCGGCCAGGCTCGATACGGCGGGCCGCGCTGCCAACGGGGCCGGCCGCGGCAGGAACCAGTGGGCGAGCGACCGCACGGCCAGCTCGGCGGCGACCACGCATAGATAGACGGCGAGCAACGCCATGGCCGGATGCGCCCAGCCGAGACCGAGGCCCACCGCGATCTGCAGCAGGCCGGCGAGCGGAATGACGGCGACCGGCACGAACAGCAGTGCCTGCAGCTCGGCCGCCTCCGGAAGGCGCGCCGGCGACGCACCGGCGACGATCCGCTCCGCGACCAGCAGCGGAAAGGTGAGCACGATGGCGGCGGCGCCCAGCAGCGTCGCATGCGCAGCCGGGTCGGGCGCGCCGGGCCGCAGCAGCCAGGCGGCGGACGCGGCTCCCAGGCCTAGGAGCGGGACGATGATCCCCTGCGGCCGGCGGGCCAGCCGCGCAAGCCGTTGCACCGGCCCGAAGCGCCAACGCGCCGAGACCATCGGCAGGACCGCCAGCAGGCCGGTCAGGGAAACCAGCAGCGCACCGATCGCGAGGCCAGCCAATCCGCTCGCCCGCGCCTCGATGGCGAGCGGCGCGGGGCTGAATGTCACGAGCAGCAGGACAGCGACCGCTGCGAGATACCAGCCGCTCAACCGGCGCACCAGCCGCAGTGTGCGCCCGGCGTCCGGCCAAGGAGTCAGGTCATCGGCACTCGGCAGCGCCGGCGGGGGTTGGAGCGCGTTCATGCGCCGCCCTCGACGGTCACAATCCGAAACCTAAACGACCGCGCCCGATTATTGCACGTAGAGCATCGAGCGCGGCTGCAGCGAGATGGCGCACCGCGCGAGCTTGTTGGACGTCAGGTTATGCACATTGGCGACATAGCCGCCCCGGAAGGCGTCCAGCACGGTGAAGCCGTATTCGGACCGGTCGGCCGTGGCCAGGATCGCGATCGCCGGCGTCCCCTCTACGCCCGGCAGCGCATAGGCCGCATTGAAGTTGGCGCCCTTCGCGTCCGGCACGAACGCCTGCGGCTGCGCGCCGTTGTTGTCGAGCAGGGTGCCGGAATTGCCGACGACCAACTGCGGCGCATAGTTCTGGGTCTGGAAGGCGACGACTTGGAACTGATGGTCGTGGCCGGAGACCAGCAGCTTGACCTGCGCCGGGACCGCGCCCTTCGTCAGCCCGTCGAACACCGACTGCTGCGTCGCGTCGCCGCCGGCCAGGTCGCCGTTCACCGTGGCGGGCCGGATGTCATACGTAGCCTTATGCGTGACATAGACGACGTTCTTGTCCGCAAGCGGCGCGAGGACGGCGCGGAGCTGGTCGGTGTAGATCTGCGGCAGCGTGCGTCCGTCGGTGGACTTTGTGGCGAGGTCGGGCACGGAGGCGTTGGAGTCGCTGGAGTCGAACATCACGATCGAGATCTGGCCGGCTTGCACGACGTAGGGCGGCATGTAGTCGTAAGGCGTGAGCGGGCCCTTCGCGCCGGGGCCGCCAACCATCGGCACATAGGGGCCGGTGCAGTCGACCGCGCCTTGGTCATAGGCGTGGACGTCGAGCAGCCGGAACCAGCCATGCGCGCCGCGGTTGCAGCTCTCGTGGTTGCCGCGGGTCAGCGCGGCGGTTGGGCAGCCGTTGGCCGGGGTGTCCGCGATGGCGCGGATCAGCACCGTGTCGTCGGGCGCGAACTGCACCCACTGGTTGACGACGGCGGAGCGTGCGGGGCTCGCGACGGCGATCACGCCCGCAAGTGCGGCGGCGCAGACTTGTTTGAACATCGGCGTAGCTTCTCCAAGTTACCCGCCGTTATAGCGAGCAGGTCTGGGGCATCTGTTCATGTTAGGTTACGGTCCACCGGACCCTGATTGCGAAGCCGATCACTGAGGAATAGCCCGTTTGACTTATGCGCTTGGCCTAGAATGAGGTCCGATACGGTCATCGTCTTTGCCCGCGCGCCACGGCTCGGGACCGTGAAGCGGCGGCTGGCGCGCGATGTCGGCGACCGGGCGGCGCTGCGATTCTACCGCGCCAACCTGGCCCGGCTGCTGCGTGTCCTGATGCGGGACCGGCGGTTCCGCACCGTGCTGGCCGCGACGCCCGACCGGGTCCGCGTCCGCTGGCCGGTGCGTGCGCCGGTCGTGGCGCAGGGCGGCGGCGACCTCGGGCAACGCATGCACCGCGCCTGCGCCGGCCACCGCCGAGTGGCGATCGTGGGGACCGATATCCCGGAGCTTGGGGCCGGCGATGTCGCGGCGGCGTTCCGTGCCCTGGGGCAGGCGCAGGCCGCGTTCGGGCCGTCGGAGGACGGCGGCTATTGGCTCGTGGCGCTGTCGGCCCGGCGTCCGGCGCGGCCGTTCGCAGGGGTGCGCTGGTCGACCGAGCATGCGTTGGCCGACACGCTGGCCAATTTCGGCGGGCATCGCGTGGCGTTGCTGCGGACGTTGCGGGATGTGGACAATGCTGCCGACCTCAGGGCAAGCGGGCCAGCAGCCGGGCCGCGAGGCGCGGCTTCTGCGCGAACAGGCGCGGGGTGAACAGGGTGCCGGCAGCGCGTTTTCCCGCCTCCGCCCGCGTCGGATAGGGCACGATCATGCCAGCCAGCGCCGACAGCTTCGTCCGTTGGGTGATGGCCAGCGTCCACACGCCCATCATCTCCCCCGCGTGCGGCGCCAGGATCCCGGCGCCCAGCACCCGGTCGTCGGCGACCACGAGCTTCACCATCCCGCGTGTGTCGCCCTCCGTCACGGCGCGGTCGTTCTCGGTCAAGGGCCAGCACAGCGTCTCGACCGCATGGCCGGCGGCGCGCGCCTCCGCCTCGGTCAGGCCGACCTGCGCCAGTTCGGGGTCGGTGTAGATGACCCGCGGCAACGCAGCGTAGTCGACCTTTGCCGGCACGCGGAACACGGCGCGGCGGATGATGATCCCGGCGTGGTAGCTGCAGACGTGCGTGAAGCGGCGCGGCCCGATGCCGGCGGGATCGGCGACGTCGCCGGCGGCGTAGACGAACCGGTTTGTCAGGCTGCGCAGGCCGCGGTCGGTGGCGACGCCGCGCGGGCCGGATGCGACCCGGCCGGCCTCCAGGTCCAGCCGTTCGAGCGTCGGCCGCCGCCCTACGGCAACCAGCAGGTGGCTGCCGGCGACCGTGCGCCCGTCCGCCAGCACCAGGACCGGACCGGGGCGGACGGCAGTGACGGTTGCGTGCTCCAGGATCGCCACGCCGTCGGCCCGCAGCGCGTCGCGCAGTCCGGCGACGAGGCTAGGGTCGTCCTGCGGTCCTATCGTGCCCGACTGCACGAGCGTCACCCGGCAGCCGAGCCGGGCATGCGCCTGCGCCATCTCGAGCCCGATCGGGCCGCCGCCGAGTATCAGCAGGTGCTCCGGCGCCTGCTCCAGGTCGAACAGGGTGTCGTTGGTGAGGAACGGCACGGCATCGAGGCCGGGCAGGTCCGGCACGACGGGGCGGCTGCCGGTGGCGATCACGATGCGCCGGGCAGTGAGCCGCCGGGTTCCCGCCGCGGTTGTCACCGCGAGGGCGTCGCGTGCCACGAAGCGCGCCGTGCCTTGCAGCACCGTGGCGCCCAGCTCGGTGTAGCGCTCGACGGAATCGGCCGGCGCCAGGGCGGCGATGGCGCCGTGCACGTGGGCCTGCACGCTGTGCCAATCGACGCTGTGCTCGGGTGCCTGGATGCCGTAGCGGCCGGCACGGCGGACGGCGTGGGCCGCGTGCGCCGCCGCCAGCAGCGCCTTGCTGGGCACGCAGCCGACGTTCAGGCACTCGCCGCCCATCCGCCCGCGCTCGATCAGCGCCACACGGAGGCCGAGCCGCGCCGCGACATACGCCGTCGACAACCCGGCCGCACCGGCGCCGATCACGGCGATATCGAACTCCCTCATGCATCCCCGCTATGCGCGACCGCGAGCGCCAAGGTGCTGTAGTAGTGCCGTTTCGGCCCCGTCCGCACCAATCCGGCACGCACCAGCTTGCGCAGCACGCGCCCGTTCGCCTCGCATATCATGACCGGCACGCCCCGGCGCTCCAGCCCCCGCATCGCCTCACCCAGCGAATCCAGGCCCGTGACGTCGATGAACGGCACGTGGCCAAGCCGCAGCACGACGGCGCGCGCCCCGGCGTGCGCATGCGCCAGGGCGCGCTCCAGGCTGTCCACCGCGCCAAAGAAGAAGGGCCCCTCGATGCTGAACACCAGAACGTCGCTCGGCACGCCGTCCGGGACGCTCTCGAGCACCTCCACCGAACTCGCCATGCGGCGCAGGAACTGCAGCATCGCCAGGATGACGCCGACGTTCACCGCGATCACCAGGTCGGTCAGCACCGTCAGCGCGAAGGTGATCAGCAAAATGACCGTGTCGGCCGCGGGCGCGGTGCGCGCCATGCGGACGAAGCCGCGGGCGTCGCTCATGTTCCAGGCGACCACGAACAGGATCGCCGCCAGTGCCGCGAGCGGGATGCGCCCGGCCAACGGCGCCGCGGCCAGCAGCACGACGACAAGCGTCAGCGAGTGGACGATGCCGGCCAGCGGCCCCGTCGCGCCGTTGCGCACGTTGGTCGCGGTGCGCGCGATGGCGCCGGTCGCGGCGATGCCGCCGAAGAACGGTGCGGCGATGTTGGCGAGGCCCTGGCCGATCAGCTCCTGGTTCGAGTTGTGCCGGGTGCCGGCCATGCCGTCGGCGACGACGGCGGACAGCAGCGACTCGATGGCACCCAGCATGGCGATGGTGAAGGCCGACGGCAGCAGGGCGAGCAGCCGGTCGATGCTGACCTCGGGGAGCACGAAATGCGGCAGGCCGACAGGGATTGCGCCGAACGTGCTGCCGATGGTGGCGACGGTCGGAAAGGACAAGACGGCCTGGATCGCCGTCGCGGCGACCAGCGCGATGACGGGTCCAGGCACCCGGCGCAGACCCGGCACGCGTGGGCCGAATACGATGAGCGCCAGGCTGAACAGCGCCAGCCCGGTTGTGGCCGGGTCCAGTTGCGGCAGGACCTGCAGCAGGCGCCAGAGCTTGTCGTAGAAGTGGGCGCCGCCTGTTTTGGGCAGGCCGAAGAAGTCGTGCCACTCGCCGACCCAGATGATCACGCCGATGCCGGCGGTGAAGCCGACGATGACCGGGGCGGGGATGAAGCGGATCACGCCGCCGAACCGGGCCAGCCCGAGCGCCACGAGGATGAAGCCGGCCATGATGGTCGCGAGCAGCAGGCCGTCCACGCCGAACGTCGCGACGACTCCGGCCAGGATGACGATGAACGCGCCCGTCGGCCCGGCGATCTGCACCCGGCTGCCGCCGCAAATCGAGACGATCAGCCCGGCGATGATGGAGGTGTAGATGCCTTGCTCGGGCCGCACCCCGGACGCGATGGCGAAGGCCAGCGCCAAGGGCAGCGCGACGACCCCGACGATCAGGCCGGCAACGATGTTCGGCGCCCAGTGCCGCTGGCGGAACAGGCCGGCCCGGGACGCCTCCAGCAGCGCGATCATTGCCGATTAGCCTCCCATTACGGTTGTGGTTTAGGCGCGTTAACCTCCCGCGTCGACGCCCTTATGCGCCAGCACGGCCCGCGCCTTGCGCCCGACCAGGACCGCCATCGCAACGGTCGCCGCAAGGCCCAGGGCCACGAACGCCCATTTCAACGCGCCGCCAGCGCCGTTCCCGCCATCACCCAACGACGCCTTGCCGAGCACCCCGAAATAGACATACAGCAGGCAGCCCGGCGCGATCCCAGCCGCCGTCGCGGCCACATAGGGCCAGAACCCGACGCTGGTCGCGCCGAGGGCATAGTTCTGCAGGTTGAACGGCACCAGCGGGCTAAGCCGCAGCAGGCCCACAACGCGCCAGCCCTCCTCGGCCACCGCCCGGTCCATGGCCCGCAACGCAGGACGGCTCGCGATCACGCCGGCGATCCGGCCGCGCACCAGATGGCGCGACACCAGGAATGCGAGCGCCGCGCCGGCCGTGGCCGAAGCCCACGCCAACGGAAAGCCCCAGAAGCCATAGATCAGCCCGGCGCCGAGGGTGAACGGCGCGGCCGGGGCCATTATGACCAGCGCCGCCGCGTAGGCCGCGCCGTAGATCAGCACGCCCCACGCGCCTTGCGCCTCTATCCAGGCGCTGAATGCCTGCATCCAGGCCTGGACCGGCAACAGGAACCATGCCGCGAGCACGGCGGCCAGCAGCAGCGCCAGGCCCAGCCAATTTTTCAACGCCGGGGCTTTATCGCCAGTGCTT
>CAZZWN010000045.1:0-17462 GCA_964657765.1 uncultured Acetobacteraceae bacterium | reverse complement strand
CATGACCATCTCGCCGTGCGCCATGTTGATCACGCCCATCACGCCGAAGGTGATGGCGAGGCCGGTGGCGGCCAGCAGCAGCACGGAGCCGAGGCTCAGGCCGTAGAACGCGCCCTGCGCCAAACCCCAGAGCTGCAGCAGCCAGTCGATGCCTTTCACCGCGTCGGCCGCCGCGGCGGTGACGGCGGGGGAGCCCGGCGGAAGGGAGGCGAGCAAGGCGCGCGCGTCCAGGTCGCCGCGGCTGCGCAGGGTCGCGATGGCGGTCAGCTTGTCGGCGTCGCTCGCGTCGGCGGTGGCAAGCACGGCGGCCGCGCGGGCCTGCTGCATGGTTTGCCGCACGCCTGCGTCATGTTCCTGTGCGATGGCGCGGTCGAGCGCGGGCAGGGCGGCGGCGTCGCGGGACTTGAACACGGCCTCCGCCGCCTCGGCGCGGACGCCAGGTTCGGGATCGAACAGGCGCAGGGCGCCCATGGCGGCGTCGACCGCGCGGCGAACGCCGTTGTTGACGCGAACGGGACGGGCATCGGTGGCTTCGGCGGGTGCGCCGGTCTCGGCGGCAACCAGGGCGCCGCCGGGCTCGCGGATGAACAGCGCGCCGCCGGGCTGCACCAGCAGCCGCCCGGCCTGCAACGCGTCGAGCACGGGGCCGGCGCGCGGGTCGCCGGAGACGGCCAGCGCCTCGACCCCACGCCGGATTTCATCGAACGACTGGCTGCCGAGCGGCGTCAACAGCGACGGCTGCGCCAAGACAGGAGTGGTGAACAGCAAAGCAAGGATGAGGAGAATGGTCCGCATCACATTCAGCCTTTCCACACCAAAGTTGTCATCGCGAGCCGGCTTCAGCGCGCCGGTCCAGGGGCGCCTGCCCGAAAGTCTCAGCACGCGGCCCTGGATCGCTTCGTCGCTATATCTCTCGCGATGACGGTCCGTTCAGCTCCCGCCGCCGCCGCACTTGCCGGTCTTCACATTGAAATTGCCGCACGACATCGGCGGGCGCCAGTCGGCAATCAGGTCGCGCGAACCCTCGAGGTAGGGCGACCACTCTTGCGCCACGATCGTGCCCGGCGTCGTTGATACAATGTTGAACTGGCCGTTGCCCTGGATCTCGCCAATCAGCACGGGCTTCGTGATGTGATGGTTCGGCATCATCGCCGACACACCGCCAGTCAAGTTAGGCACGGCAACGCCGATCATGGCGTCGATCACCTTCGCCGGCTCGAACGTGCCGGCCTTCTCGACCGCCTTCACCCACATGGCGAAGCCGATGACGTGCGCCTCCATCGGGTCGTTGGTCACGCGCTTCGGATTCTTCGTATAGGCCTGCCAACGCGCGATGAACGCCTTGTTGTCGGGGTTGTCGACGCTCATGAAGTAGTTCCAGGCGGCGAGGTGGCCCAATAGCGGCTTGGTGTCGATGCCCGCAAGCTCCTCCTCGCCGACGCTGAACGCCACGACGGGGATATCGGTCGCCTTGATGCCCTGGTTGCCGAGTTCCTTATAGAACGGCACGTTGGCGTCGCCGTTGATGGTGCTGACGACTGCCGTCTTCTTCCCGGCGGACCCGAACTTCTTAATGTCGGCGACGATGGTCTGCCAGTCGCTATGGCCAAACGGCGTGTAGTTGATCAGGATATCCTCCTGCTTCACGCCCTTCGATTTCAGATACGCCTCGAGGATTTTGTTGGTCGTGCGCGGATACACGTAGTCGGTGCCGGCGAGCACCCAGCGCTGCACCTTCTCCTCGGCCATCAAATAGTCGACCGCCGGAATGGCCTGCTGGTTCGGCGCAGCGCCGGTGTAGAAGACGTTCCTGCTGCTCTCCTCGCCCTCATACTGGACGGGATAGAACAGGATGTTGTTGGTTTCCTCGAATACCGGCAGCACCGACTTGCGCGACACCGACGTCCAGCAGCCGAATACGGCGGCGACCTTCTGCACCGTAATCAACTCGCGCGCCTTTTCAGCGAACAGCGGCCAGTTGGATGCGGGGTCGACGACCACGGCCTCCAGTTTGCGGCCGAGCACCCCGCCCTTCTTGTTCTGCTCGTCGATCAGCATCAGCATGACATCTTTCAGGGTGGTCTCGCTGATGGCCATGGTGCCGGACAGGCTGTGCAGGATGCCGATCTTCACGGGGCCAGTCGATTGGGCGTGGGCGGGGGAAAGCCCCAAGGCGAACGCCGCAGTCACGGCCGCCACGCCTGCGGCCCTCAGCCAGTTTCCGATGAACGCCAATTTATAACCCCCTATTATGCCGGATCAGCGCGGCTTGATGACTTGTACGCAGCCACAGGTATGCAACATGCATGCCGTATGATTTCTTGGCCGCGAGGCATCAGGACGTCAAAAAGACTGCTGGTTTCGCCGCAACTTGCCACATTTCCGGGCATCAACGGCCGGCCATGCGGCGCAAGACGCCCATAAGCGCCGCCGGGTGCCGTCGCGGTGCGATGGCGAGCCAGTGCAACGTCCGCTCGGCGTTCGCCAGGCTGCGCTTGTAACGGTCGGCGCCGCCGAGGAAATCATAGCCGAGGCCGCCGCGGGCGCGATGCACCTCGATCGCCAAATGGTGGCAAGTCAGCCCCGGCTTCGCATTCGCGGGCGCGCCGGGGTAGTCGAAGCCGCTTTGATAGGCGCAGGCCCATCCGGCCTGCACAAGGTTATACAAGTAGCCGACCACGGTCCCGCCCGCGGTGATCCGTAGCAGCTCGACCATGCCCGGGACCCCGCGGCGGATCAGGCAGCGGTGGAAGCGCTGGATTGTGTCCGTGGCGAACGCGCCGGGCTTGCCGCGGGCCCGCCAGGTCGCGGCATGCAGTGCAATCAGCCCTTCGAGAAATTGCAGTGCCTGTTCCGCCGTCTGCGCCGTCTCGACCCGCAACGCGCCGCGGGCGGCATAGGCGCGGTCGGACCGTCTGAGCTGTTGACGCGTATTGGCGCTGAGTTGGTCGATGAGGGCGGTGCCCGGCGCAATCTCCGCGAAATCCACATAGGGCGCGACGCGCTCGATGCCCGGCAGCACCGCCATGCCCGTCTGCAGCGCGGCGGCGCGGGTCGCCTCGTCAATGCCGGACAGCACAAGGCGCGGGACCCGGCCGGCAGACGGCTGCAGCGCGCCTCGCAGCACTTCGATCGACAGCCCGCCCGGCGCACGGCGCGCCAGCAAGGGGGCGTTGTGCTCGGTGAACACGGCGTCATGCGCCGGATCGCCGCTCTCATGCAGCCATAGCGTGTCGCCGAAAAACCTGGAGCGACGGCGGTTGCATAGCACGAGCGCCAACGGACCCTCCGCATCATGCGCCTCGATGAGGACCGGATCGGGGAAGCGCTCGGCTGCATTGCAACCAATCCAGGTCCAGGTCTGGAAAGCAGATGCGTCGGCGACCGCCTCCAGCGCCCGCCATCGCTCACCGAGCACCGCGAGGCCAGCAGCGTCGAGCGTGGGGCGGGACACAACGACCCCGGGCGAGCGGTCGGGCATGGCTGCAACGAGCCATAGCCTGGATGCTGACGGGCTGCACGCGCCCCTATCAAACCGCGGCGAACTCGGGCAGGACAGCGGCATTCGTTACGGTGGAGCTGCCTTGCTGATCAACAACGTCGCCGCAGCGCTGTTCCTGCCCCCGGCCGGCCTGGCTCTCGCGGCGTTGCTGGCGCTGGTGCTGCTGCGCGGACGGCTGGGCCGCGCCTTGGCGGTGGCCGGCCTGGTTGGATTGGTTTTGCTGTCGCTGCCCGTGGTGTCCATGGCGCTGCTGGCGTCGCTCGACCCGCCGGCGGAGGCGCCAGAAACCCAGGCGCCAGAGGCCATCGTCGTACTTGGTGGCGACGTGTTCCTCGTGCCCGATGCGCCGGGCGCCGTGCTGGGCAGCCTCAGCCTCGAGCGGGTGCGCGCCGGCGCCGAGCTGCAGCGGCGGTCGGGACTGCCGGTGCTGGTGTCGGGCGGGGCGGTCGACGAGCTGCCGCTCACCATTGGCGAGCTGATGGCCGATAGCATGGCCGGGGATTTCGGCGTGCAGGTCCGCTGGACCGAGGCGGAGTCGCCGACAACCTGGGAAAATGCCGAGTACAGCGCGCATATCCTTGCATCGGCGGAAATTCGCCGCGTGTATGTCGTGACCCATGCCTGGCACATGCGGCGTTCACTGCTCGCCTTCCGCCACTTCGGTATGACGGCGGTCGCGGCCCCGGTGCGCCGCGATCCATGGCCGACATTTCAGGTGTGGGAGTTCTTGCCGCGCACCTCGGCTTGGGTGAACAGCTACTATGCGATGCATGAGTGGGTCGGGCTGGCCTACTATTCGGCCCGGCGGTGACGATAGACCTAACAGGGGCCGACGTGGAGGCGGCGGGGCTGCCGGATGTCGGCACAGAGTGGGATCCGCTGTTCGCCGCCGGGCCGGGCTTCCAATCGAGCCGTGCGTGGTTCGAGGCGACCGTCGAGGCGGCGCTGCCGCGCGGTGCGCATGCGATTTTCCTATTGTGCCGCGATGGCGGCCGGCCGGTGGCGATGCTGCCGCTGCTGCAAGGCCCGGGACGGCAGGTGCACGGGCTGTCCACGATTTATACCTGCCTGTTTCAGCCGCTGCTGGCGCCGGGCCTTGCAGGTCCAGAGACCAGGCGGGCGGGGGCGGCGTTGGCCGTACACTGCCGGCGTTGGCCGCTGGTGCTGCTCGATGCGCTGGACCCGTTATGGCCAGCTTTGCCGCCGCTGCTTGCCGGCCTGCGCGATGGCGGCCTGGCGGTCCGGCGCTTCGACCACTTCGGCAACTGGCATCAGCCGGTGCCGGGCTGGACCTGGGAGCGCTACCTTGCCGCCCGGCCCGGCCCGCTGCGGGAGACGATCCGCCGCAAGGGCAAGTCCTGCGCGCGCGATGGCCGGGTGCGGATCGAGATCACGCGGTCGCCTGACCGGCTCGGCCCTGCGATCGCGGCGTATGAGGATGTCTATCGCCGAAGCTGGAAGACGCCGGAGCCCGCGCCGGGCTTCACTGCGGCGCTGCTGCAGCGCGCCGCCGCGGCGGAAGTGCTGCGTCTTGGCGTGATGTGGATCGACGCGCAGCCGGTCGCAGCGCAGTACTGGACGGTGGCGGATGGCACGGCGACGGTGTTGAAGCTGGCCCATGACGACGCGTGGCGGTCGCTGTCGCCCGGCACGGTGCTGACGGCGCATATGGTGCGCGATCTGCTCGCCGAGGGCGTGCGGGAGCTAGATTTCGGCCGCGGCGATGATGGGTATAAGGCGTCATGGGCCGGCCTGCGCCGTTCGCGCATTGGGCTGCTGATTGCTAATCCCAGAGCTCCCTTGGGCGTGCTGACACTTGCGCGGCATCTGGCTGGAACAGTGCTGCGTAGGACACGTGGACGTTGCAGATAGCCGTAAGCTTCGCGCAATGCCACATGCTTGTTGATGTTTCTATCCAAAACGATGCTATCGTTCAAGCTTGAACTACCACGGGTTGAATTGGGAAGACATGCTAATATGCCGTCCTAAACCTTACGCATCAGCAACTCGGCCGCGTTAAGCATTATACGGACTCGGGCATAAATCATTTCGTCGGTTGGAGCGGACAGGGCATGTGCGGCATTGTTGGGGTCATCGGCATCGAACCAGCCGCACCGTTGCTGCTTGAGGCGCTGCGGCGGCTCGAGTATCGCGGCTACGACAGCGCCGGGATCGCGACGCTGGTGGGCGACGGCATTGCCCGCCGGCGCGCGCCGGGCAAGCTCGTCAACCTGGCGGCCGTGCTGGAGCAGGAGCCGCTGCCCGGCGTCGTCGGCATCGGCCATACCCGGTGGGCCACGCACGGCGCGCCGACCCAGCGCAACGCCCATCCGCACGGCACGCCGCGTGTCAGCGTCGTGCATAACGGCATCATCGAGAACCACGCCGAGCTGCGCGCCGAGCTGGAGCAAGCGGGCCAGGTGTTCGAGACGGAGACCGACACGGAGACCGTGGCCCAGCTCGTCGACCTCAACCTGCGTCGCGGCATGGGCCCGGTGGACGCGGCGCGGCAGGCGTTCGGCCGTCTCGAGGGCGCCTATGCGCTCGCCATGATATTCGCCGGGCATCCCGAGCTGATGGTCGGCGCGCAGCACGGCGCGCCGCTCGCGGTCGGATTTGGCGAGACGGCGATGTATCTCGGCAGCGACAGCCTGGCACTTGCGCCCATGACCCGGCGCATCGCCTATATGCAGGACGGCGACTGGACCGTAGTGACCCGCGAGGGCGCTGCGTTCTTCGGCCCCGCCGGTGAAAGCGTCAGCCGCCCGATTCGGCTGACGGTGCAGACCGGCGCCGTGGTCGGCAAGGACGGCTACCGGCATTTCATGGAAAAAGAGCTGCACGAGCATCCGGCCGCCATCGGCCAGACTTTGGCGCGCATGCTCGACCCGGCGACTCGCGCGGTGGTGATGCCGGCCCTGCCGTTTGCCTGGCGCGACGTGCCGCGGGTGACGATCGCAGCCTGCGGCAGCACGTTTTTTGCGGGGCTTGCGGGGCGTCATTGGCTCGAGGAGCTGGCGCGGCTGCCGTCCGACATCGATTTCGCCAGCGAGCTACGCTACCGCATGCCACCGCTGCCGCCGGGCGGGCTGGGCCTGCTGGTGAGCCAGAGCGGGGAGACTGCGGACACGCTGGCGGCACTGCGATACATGCGCAGCGCCGGGCAGCACGTGGTCTCCGTGCTGAACGTGCCGGAGAGCACCATGGCGCGGGAGAGCGACGTTGTGCTGGAGACGGTGGCCGGCCCCGAGATCGGTGTCGCCAGCACCAAGGCGTTCACGGCGCAACTGACGGTCTTGGCGTGCCTCGCGATCGGCGCCGGCCGTGCGCGCGGCGTCATCAGCGCGGAGCGGGAGGCTGCCCTCGTGGCGGCGCTGCTGGAGCTGCCGTCCAAGGCGGCCGAAGTCTTGGCGAATGTCGAGCCGATTCAGCGCCTCGCCGAGCGGATGGCAGGCGCGCGAGACGTGCTGTGCCTCGGCCGTGGCGCCTGCCATGCGATCGCGCTCGAAGCGGCGTTGAAATTGAAGGAGATTTGTTACATTCACGCCGAGGGCTATGCTGCCGGGGAGATGAAGCACGGCCCGATTGCGCTGATCGACCGGCAGGTGCCGATCCTGGCGATCGCGCCGTCCGGCCCGCTGTTCGAGAAAACGGCGTCGAACGTGCAGGAGGCCGGGGCGCGCGGTGGCCAGGTGGTGATCATCAGCGACGCGGCCGGCTGCGCGAAGCTGCGATCGATCGCGGCCGAGGTGATCGAGCTGCCGACGGTGGATCCCTTCGTCGCGCCGATCCTGCATGCGATCGCGGTGCAGTTGCTGGCCTATCACACTGCCGTACTACGTGGGACCGACGTGGACCAGCCGCGTAACCTTGCGAAGAGCGTGACGGTTGAGTAGCAGGGCCTTCTCAGAACTTAGTCGTCTTAACACAACGTATTAGCCGGGTTGAGGCTTGGTGGTTGGCAGGCCAGCGATAGAATTCCGCGCTGTCGCAAACTGACCCACTACTCACATCTGTAGGTCGTCTCACGTAATGGCTAAGACACCTTGGATCACTCTGTCCAACGATGGATGGGCCTAATTCAGCGTAATGCGACAGCACGGAGCCATTGCTGAGAGCCGCAAGGCTCATGCTGCAAGGCCGGTGGCCTGGTGGGCGACGAACCGCGCATATGCGCCGTTGCGGGCCACAAGTTCGGCATGGTTGCCGCATTCCACAACCCGCCCAGCCTCCATAACCAGGATCATGTCCGCGTTCTGGATAGTCGATAGCCGGTGAGCGATGATGATGGACGTCCGATCGGCCATCAAAGTATCGAGCGCGGCCCGGATCTGCTGCTCGCTGACGGTGTCGAGGTGGGAGGTGGCCTCGTCCAGGATCAGGATCGGCGCGTCCTTCAGGAAAGCCCGGGCGATGGCCACGCGCTGACGCTGGCCGCCCGAGAGCTGCACGCCGCGCTCGCCGACCCGGGTTGCCAACCCGTCCGGCAGCCCGGCCACGAACGGCCCCAGCGCCGCCAGGTCGACGGCACGCTGCACCTCCGCCAGCGTCACCGCCCTGCCGGCCAGGCGGATGTTCGCCTCGAGCGTGTCGTTGAACAGATAGGTGTCTTGCGCCACGAGGGCGATGTGGCGGCGCAGGTCGTCCTGCCGAAGGCGGCGCAGGTCGACCCCGCCGAGGGTCACGGCGCCGCTATCGGGATCCCAGAACCGCAGCAGCAGGTTGGCGACGGTGGACTTCCCGGCACCCGACGACCCGACGATGGCGACGGTGGTGCCGGGTTGCACGGTAAAGCTCACGCCATCGAGCGCGATTGCGCGGCGGCCCGGATAGGCGAAGCGCACGGCCTCGAACCGCACCAGAGGCGCGTCCGGCAGCGCCTGGTCGCCGTCGGTGATCGGTTCCGGCTCGGACTCCACGACATGCAGCCGACGGGTGGACGCGATGGTGTCGGCGAGCTGGCGGCCGGCCTGCCCGATTTCGGCGACCGGCATGAACCCGGCGACCGACACCAACACCGTCAGCGGCAACCATTGCGGTGCGAACCAGCCGTGACGGGCCAGCACGGCACCGGTCACGGCGACGGCCAGGCCGCCCAGCCCGGTGGCGATCTCGAACAAGGCAGTCTGCCGCGACAGGTCGTCCAGCAGCGCCGACCGGTCCCGCTGATAGGCGGCAGTGTCGGCCAGGAACACCTCGCGCCGGCGACCCACGGCACCGAAGGCGGCAAGTTCGGCCAGGCCCTGAATCGTCTCGGTCAGGTGGGCGCCCAGCAGGCCGAGCGTGCCGCGTGCCCGCCCGGCCAGGCGATCGATCTTTCCGCGCGCGAACACCGGGGCGAGCCCGGCCCAGGCCAGGAACGGCAGCAGCACCAAAGCGAGAGGCCAGGCGAGTGCTGCGAGCAGGGCCAGCACGGAAGCGGGAACGACCAGTGCCACGACAGCCGGGGCGACGGTGTGGGCGTAGAAATATTCGACCGTCTCCACGTCCTGCGTCGCCAGCGCCACCAGGTCGCCGGACCGCCGCCGGAGCAAATAGGCGGGCGCCAGCCGGTCCAGCTTTGCGAACAGGGCGATCCGCATCTCTGCCAGCAGGCGGTAGGCCATATCGTGCGCCAACCAGGATTCCAGCCAGTGCAGCGTTGCGGCCACCGGCGCCGCGAGCACCAGCGCCACCAGCAGCCACATCGTCGGACGGCCGGCGGAAACCGCTGCAACGGCCAGCGCGCCGAGCACGCTTACGCCGATGAACCCGGCCACCCGTCCGACGCCGCATAGCACCGTCAGCGCGAGCTTGCCGCGCCAAGGACGGATCACCCCGAGCAGGCTGCGAAGGGTTTCCGCCCAGCCCACCTGGGCTGCATCCTCGTTCAATGCCCGTTTGGCAAGGTCGTCGGTTGCGGCCGGTGCTTCGGCTGCGGCGACGATGGCAGGACGTTTGCCCCCGGTGCCGAGTTGCGGGCCCATCAGGCGACGGTAGGCGCCAGGCTGGGCAATCAGCTCGGCATGGCTGCCGCTTTCGACCACGCGGCCACCATCCAGCACCAGGATGCGGTCGGCCCCGATCACGCTTGAGAGACGGTGTGCCAGGATGAGGGTCGTGCGGCCGACCATCAAGCGGTCCAGGGCCTGCTGGATCACGGCCTCGTTCTCGGCGTCGACCGCCGACAACGCCTCGTCCAGCACCAGGATGGGGGCGTCGCGCAGCAAGGCGCGGGCAATCGCGATCCGTTGCCGCTGTCCGCCGGACAGCGTGGCGCCACGCTCGCCGATGCGGCTGGCGTAGCCGCCGGGCAGTGCCTTGATGAAGCCGTGTGCGTTGGCGGCGCGGGCGGCTGCCTCCATCTCGGCGTCGCTGGCGTCGGGGCGGCCCAAACGCAGGTTGTCCGCGACGGTGCCGTCGAACAGGGTGGTGTCCTGGGCGACGATGGCGATGAGGCCGCGCACCTGCGCCGGGTCGAGCGTGCGGATGTCGTGGCCGCCGATCCGGACGACGCCGCCGGTCACGTCATGGTGGCGCAGCAGCAGGCGCAGGATGGTGGACTTGCCCGCCCCGCTCGGGCCGACCACGCCGACCGTTTCGCCGGCGGCAATGGTGAAGCTCAGCCCCGCATGCGCCTCGCCGCGGCGTCCGGGATAGGCGAACGCAACGTCCTCGAACGTGATGCTGGTCCCCAGGCTCGCGATGGGCGCCTGGCCGTCAGCCGGGGCATCGCTGCGCGCATCGAGCAGCGTGTTGATGCGGTCGGCGGCGGATTGTCCGGTCATGCCCTGGTGCAGCACGCCGCGCAGGTCGCGCAGCGGCCGGAAGATCTCGGTGCCGGCCATCAGGACGATCAGCAGGGCCTCGATGCTCATCTCGCCATGGCGCACGCGCCAGGCCCCGAGCGCGATTGCCGCGGCGGCGCCGAGTGCTGTGCCGAGATCGGTGAAGAACCGGGTCAGCAGCCCGAGTGCCAGTACCCAGAACGTGCTGCCGGACAGGCGGCGTGCGCGATCCGCGAGCCTTTCGGCGAAGGCCGCGCTCTGGCCGAACGCCTTCAGGGTCGGCAATCCTTGCAGGGCGTCCAGGAACTCCTCGCCGAACGCCTTGAACGCGTCCGAGCGGGCGCGGGCGGCCCGTTTGTCGGCGTTGTGCACCAGCAACGGCAGCACCAGCGTCGCCAGCGCCGCCACCAGCAACACGGCGGCGGTGGGCACGTCCCACCACGCCAGCACGAGGAAGATCACGATGGGCGCGCAGGCGGCGATGACCAACTGGGGAAGGTAGGCGCCGAAGAAGGTCTGCAGTTGCTCCACGCCGTCGACCACGGCCAGCATGACGCCGCCGGTCCGCTCGGCGCCGAACCAGGCGGGGCCAAGCTCGGCGATACGGTCGAACAGGCGGGCGCGCAAGGCGGACTGCACGACGCCCGCCGTCGCCTGGGCCAGCACGACCCGGCGGTGGTCCAGCCATGCCCGCAGCAGCATGCAGCCCGCCGTTGCCACGGCGGCCATGGCGATCTCTCGGGCCGGCGCGCCCGCGAGGCTCAGTGCCAATACCCGCGCCAGGAAAACGAATCGCAGGATACCGAATACCATCGCCACCAGGCCCAATGCCGCCGCACCGAACACCCGGCCGTGCAGCCCCGTCATCAGCCCCCAGAGCCGTCGGTCGAAATACATGCCCCTGCCTCCTTATCCCAGGAAAGCTGGCCGAAAAGCAGCGCGCCGGCAAAAGAAGGTTTCTCATGGGTGTTGAGTAAACTAGGATACCGCCATGCGTGACATCCCGCCCTTGCCTGCCCTGCGTGCATTCGAGGCTGCGGCGCGTCTGGGCGGCTTTGCCCGCGCGGCGGCGGACCTGAACATCTCCACGAGTGCCGTCAGCCACCAGATCCGTGCTTTGGAGGCAACGCTCGGAACACGGCTGTTGGATCGCAGCACTGGGCATGGAGGGGTCGGTGTGACCGCCGCCGGGCAACTTCTACTCGCGTCCGTCGGCCCGGCCCTGACGTCCTTGCAGGACGCATGTGCCGCGATACGGGGTGCGCCCGTTCGGCTGACGGTCGCGGCCAACCCGTCCTTCTCCTCGATGTGGCTGGCGCGGCGCCTGGCCGCGTTCTCCAGCCGACACCCCGGCATCCCCATCAACGCCATCGCGCAGGACGAGCCTGGCTCCGGCTTCCACGCCATCGACCTGGCGATCGTCAACGTCAAGCTCGGGCAGGTACGGCCAGGCGACGAGATCCTGTTGCGGGAGGAGGTGTTTCCAGTCTGCAGTCCGGATCTTCACCCGTTCGCGTCCAAGGCCGTCTGCCGATGCCGCCTGCTGCAGGAGGCGCACCAGGACAGTCCGGAGATCGATTGGCAAAGCTGGTCTGGCGAGTTTGGCCTGCCAGACGATTTCCAGTCGAAGATTGTTCATTATACCAGCTTCAGTCAGGTGATCGGGGCGGCGGTCGGCGGCGCTGGGCTGGCGCTCGGCCGCACACCGCTGATCGACCCTGAACTGGCGAGCGGGCGGTTGGTCCGGCTGTTCCCGACGGTCTCGCGGCGTGCGTCCTGGTGTTTTGTTCTTCGGCGTGGACCGGGCCAAGGTCACCGCATGCTGCAGTCGCTCATCACGTATCTCAAGGAGGAGGCGAAGGCCGCTTAGGCGGTGAGAAGGGTCGTGCGGCAGTTTGCGGTCGGCTTGGCTGCTGCACGGCGCGGCATGTTTGTATTGCAACGAAAACGGTCATTGTGAGGAGCGCTTGCGATGCGGCAATCCAGGGCCGCACGCAGGAATATTGGTCCATGCGGCACTGGATTGCCGCGCCGAAGCCGGCTCGCAATGACGGCTGATTGCCGTGCGGGCAAACTGACCCGTTACCAACCTTTAATAAGCCTTTGAAGGGATAGAAGGTCTGTGTAGTTTCCGTTCAACGCAGGAGCGGACGACCGAAATCCAAAATGTTTGTGGAAAAAGCAGCTATCCAACACACGGTTTCCGGTTTCAGGATCCTGCATATTGACTGACACCTGGGCTCTCATGACCGGCCGCGGGCAGCGTTGACCGTTTACGCGATAACCGGCGGGGCCGGGTTCATCGGCTCGCATCTTGCAGACGCGCTGCTCGCCGCAGGCTGCGGTGTGCGCGTGCTGGACGATTTCTCGACCGGGCGACAAGCAAACCTCGACCCCCGCTGCGAGGTCGTGCGCGGCGACGTTTGCGACCTGGCCGCGATGCAGCGCGCGATGGCAGGCGCGTCGGGCTGCTTCCACTTGGCGGCGATCGCCTCGGTGGTGCGGGCCAACGAGGACTGGCTCGGCACCCATAGGATCAACATGGGCGGCACGATCACCGTGTTCGACACTGCCCGAATGCTGGGCGGCCTGCCGGTCGTGTATGCG
Source organism: uncultured Acetobacteraceae bacterium (assembly GCA_964657765.1). Classification (GTDB taxonomy): domain Bacteria; phylum Pseudomonadota; class Alphaproteobacteria; order Acetobacterales; family Acetobacteraceae; genus CAHJXG01. Next base: position 4,586 of record CAZZWN010000045.1, on the reverse strand, counting down.
TCGTCGGCGGCCGTATACGGCGATTGCGACACCGTGGCGCACGAGGACGCGCGTCCGTCGCCGCGCACCGCGTACGGCGCCGACAAGCTCGGGTCGGAGCAGCACGCCCGGGTTGGCATGCTGGTGCATGGCGTGCCGTCGATCGGGCTGCGCTTCTTCAATGTGTATGGCCCCCGGCAGGACCCGGCTTCTCCTTATAGCGGCGTGATATCGATTTTTGCCGGGGCGGTTGCAGCGGGGCGGCCTATCACCCTGCACGGAGACGGGTCGCAAACCCGGGATTTCGTGTTCGTGGCGGACGTCGTGGCGCATCTTCTAGGGTCGATGCGTTACCTTGGGCAGGCGCCCGGCGCATACGTCATGAATGTCTGCACCGGGCGCGAAACCTCGGTGCGCGGATTGGCGCAGGCGACCGGCATCGCGAGCGGGCGTGAGCCGATCATCCTGTATGGGCCGCCGCGGGCGGGGGACATCAGCCGGTCCGTCGGCTCTCCGGCGCTTGCCGCCGCAGTGCTTGGCGTCGAGGCGGGTACGTTGCTTGCAGATGGCTTAGTGACGACCTTCGCAGCGACACAGGCGTTGCGGCAAGCGCCCGACCGGGCCTGATCGGGCGAAAAATCAGCTCGGCACGGCTACGGACCATTCCGTTATTGCACAATTTAATGTGAGTTGGCCGGCGGAATATGGCATAGTCCCGTCTCCGTGGCGGTTCAGGCGCGTAGCTCAGTGGCAGAGCGCTGCCAGCACATGGCAGAGGTCGGGGGTTCAACTCCTTCCGCGCCTATGACTGGGCGTTGCCGCGTGGGATGCGGTCTAGTCATGCAAGTCGGACGGAAGCATCCGTCCGACTTGCATGATTAGCTTTTATTTGCTGGTCGATGCAGTTTAAGAACGAGGCGACGATGGTGGCTGCTTCTGCTCGTGCCTTTGGTCGTGCCTTTGGGCGCACATACTGGCCTTTGATCGCGGTCGCGGTCGTGGCGACGCCGATGCTGGCGGGCTGCCATCGCGGTGCGCCGTCGGCCATGAACGCACCATCGACGGACGTCATCGCCAGCATGCCGTATCTGATCGGGCCGGGCGACCAGCTGAGCGTGTTCGTCTATCAATCGCCGCAATTGAGCGTGCCGGGTCTTGCGGTGCGTCCCGACGGCCGGATTTCGCTGCCGCTCATTCCGGACCTCTCGGCGGCAGGCAAGACGCCGACGGCGCTCGCCAAAGACATCGAGGACAAGCTGAAAGAATATATAAAGCAGCCGAACGTATCGGTCATCGTGAGCGGCTTCGTGGGTCCGCTCGACCGACAGATCCGGGTGATCGGCGAGGCGACGGAGCCACTGGCCATGCCGTATCGCGACAAGATGACGGTGCTCGACGTCATGATCCAAACGAAGGGCCTGACGCGCTACGCTGCCGGCAACAGCGCGGTGATCGTTCGTGAGGTCGGCGGCAAGCGACAGACCCTGAAGGTGCGGCTGAGCGACCTGCTGCGGGACGGCGACATCGACCAGAACGTCGCCATGCTGCCGGGCGACACGTTGATCATTCCGCAAAGCTGGTTCTGACCGGCGACTGAAAGCAGATCCAGGACTTCACATGGGCGAGCCTCGCTGCGGCACGGTTCAGGGAAACTATCGATGCACGAAATAGTTGTCATGCTCCACAAGCAGCTCTCGGCTGCTTGGCGATACCGTTGGAGTGCTGTGCTGTTCTCCTGGCTAGTATGCGGAATGGGCTGGCTCGTTGTTTATTCCATTCCGAATACCTACGAGGCGAGTGCGCGTCTTTACGTCGACGCGGATGTCGTGCTGACGCCGTTGCTGCGGGGCCTCGCGGTCGACAGCGCCTCGGCAGCGCAGCTCGACGTGCTGCAGCGCACCTTGCTAAGCCGGCCCAACTTGGAAAAGCTGATATCGAAAACCGATCTGGAGCTTGATCTGCAGGGCGCGTCCGATCGCGAGGCGCTGGTGGCGCAGTTGGCGACCGACATCCGGATCACGCCGCAAACGCGCAACCTGTTCACCATAGCCTACCGCAGCACCTTGCCGAAGCTCGCGTATGAGGTCGTGCGGACGATGTTGACGACGTTCGTCGAGAGCAAGACTGGCAACAATCGCAACGACTTGGAGAGTGCGGGCAAGTTTCTCCAGGTGCAGATAGCGCTATATGAGCGCCAGCTTCAGGAGGCGGAGCGCAAGCGTGCCGAGTTCCGCGTCAAGTATATCGACATCCTGCCGTCCGGTGACGGGGGAATATCGCGGCTCGAGGCGCAGCAGTCCAACGTGCGAGCCTTGCAGGGCCAGCTTCTTGACGCGGTCGCCAGGCGCGGATCGCTCGCCCATGAGCTGTCGGTAACGCCTCAGCTCGTTGTGACCGAAACGGACGGCGGCGGGCCCGGCGGAGTGACCGGCGCATCCCGTCTACGCGACGCCGAGCGCACGCTGCAGGAGCTTCGGCTGCGCTATACCGAGCAGCATCCCGACGTCGCGGCCCAACGGGACCTGGTTGCGGCGATAAAATCGGGCTCGGTGGCCAGCAGCGAACCGAGTGCACCGTCACGCGACAGCCTGCGCAACCGTTCGGTGCCCAACCCGGTCTTTGAGCAGATGAAGGTGCGGAACGTCGAGAATGACTCGGTGATCGCCTCGTTGCAGCGGCAGATCCTCGACGCGACCCGCGAGCGGGACCGGCTTGAGGAGATCGCTCGTGGCGCGCCTCAGCTACAGGCGGACTATGCCAACGTGAACCGCGACTACGAGGTCCTGCGGAAGAATTATGACGATTTGCTGGTGCGCCGCGAGTCGATGCGCATCTCAAGCGCAGCCGAAGCCGATGGGGACAAGGTCAAGGTCCAGGTCATCGATCCGCCGCAGGTGCCGCAAAACCCGGTCGCGCCGCGGCGGGTGGTGCTGATGTCGGCCGTGCTGGCGGCGGGCCTCGGCGCCGGCGTTGGACTGGCGCTGCTGCTGGTGCAGATGGATCAATCGTTTCACACTGTCGAGGATCTTCGCGAAATGGGGTTTCCGGTCGTAGGCGGCGTTTCCATGATCGGCGACGCAGTGCCGCTCGCCCGGCGCATCATGACCGTCGGGGTTTTCGCGATCGCCGCCGTCGCGCCGGTCATCCTATACAGCGGCATGCTGCTGCGGCTGCTCAAGTCGGGCATCGTCGTCTGAAAATTGTCGCCAAAATGAACTTTCAGTAACGTCTTTTAAAGGGAAGCGCTGCATTATGGGGCTCCAGGACCGGAGTTTTCCATGCTGCTGCTTTCATTCGCGCGGGCGACCTCGCGGCGACTTTGGCCCGGCCGTACAGCGGCGGGCCTCGATCCTGCACCGGAACGCGAGTTGCGGCCGCTTCCGCTGCTGGTCGCGCTGCTGATCATCGGTGCGTTGTCGCTGGCGCTTTGGGCCGGCATCGGATGGCTGTTTGGCGTAGTCAGCTTCGGATATCTGCAAGGCAATTGACGAGACGCCACCGATGCGGTTTGTCACGGATTGCGTGCGATTGCGTGCGAAACAGGACTGAAACCGATGCTCGCAGCAGACCAGGACTTCCTCGCCGATTACCTGGTCCAATCGACCGAGGCGTTGCGCCGCTATGTCGCCGACATTAGCCAGCAAGCGTTGCTCGGCCAAATGGCCGACGCGGTCACGCAGGCAATCCGGAACGGTGGCAAGCTGCTGATCGCTGGCAATGGCGGCAGCGCCGGCGATGCGCAGCATATCGCGGCCGAATTCACCGGGCGCATGCTGTATGACCGCGCGCCGCTTGCTGCGATTGCGCTGCACGTGGACACGTCGGCACTGACCGCGATCGGCAACGACTACGGTTTCGTCCATGTGTTCGAGCGGCAAGTGCAGGCGCTGGCGCGGCCGGGCGACGTGGTACTGGGATTGTCGACGTCGGGCCGATCGGAAAATGTGCTGCGCGCGCTGGCGGCCGGCCGGGCGATCGGGCTGGTGACGCTCGGGTTCACCGGGGCCGAAGGCGGCATGATGGCGGCGCATGCCGACCTGCTGCTGCGGGCGCCGTCTGATCTCACGCCGATCATCCAGCAAATCCATATGATCGCCGGCCATCTCCTGTGCGCGCTGGTCGAGCGCTCGATCCATCCACGGGCGGCTTAGGCGCGGGGGTTGACAGTCCGGCAATGCGCCGTGCTGGTCGGCGGCCTCGGCACCCGGCTCGGCGCCGCCACGGCCCGCATGCCGAAGCCCATGCTCACGGTTGGCGACCGCCCGTTCCTGGCGTGGCTGCTGCGCGAGGTTGTGCGCTACGGCATCACCGACGTGCTGCTGCTGACCGGCCATCTCTCGGGAGTGGTAGAGGACGGCCTGCAAGCTTTGCGGGATTGGCTGCCAAGGCCGGTCACGCTCTCAATCAGCGAGGAGCCGACCCGTGCGGGCACCGGCGGCGCGCTGTTCCATGCACGCGAGTGCCTGCATGACAGCTTCCTGCTGCTGAACGGCGACTCGCTGTTCGATTGCGACCTCGCGCCGGCGCTGGCGCGGATCGAGGAGCCGGGCGTGCTGGGCCGCCTGATGCTGCGCCGGGTGGCAGATGCATCGCGATATGGCGTGGTC
>CAZZWN010000044.1:0-17579 GCA_964657765.1 uncultured Acetobacteraceae bacterium | reverse complement strand
CGGCCGCGACCAGGAACCAGGTCTTGCCGCCCTGTTTCAGGATGGCGTTGCCGGTCGAATGGGCGTCGCCATAGGTGTCGGGCGCCCAGTGCACCATGTTCGGGTTGCACCACTTGCCGGTAAGGTCAGCGGACGCGGCGCCCGTCACCAGCAGCGCCTTGTCCCGCTCGATCGCCTGCGTGCGGACGGCGAGCGCGATGGCGGTGTTGTTCACGTCGGCGATGGCGTCCACGTCCTCGCGGTCGAACCACCGGCGTGCGACGCCGGCGCCCACGTCGGGCTTCTGCTGATGGTCGGCGGCCAGGATCTCCACCCGGAAACCCTTCGCTTCCGGTTGGAAATCCTCCACGGCCTGCTTGGCGGCCAGCACGGACGTCGGGCCGGAATTGTCGCGGTACTGGCCGGAAAGGTCGGTCAGCACGCCGACCCGCAGCGTGGGCAACGCTCCCGCCAACGCTTTCTGGGCGCGCGGCCCCTTCGGCCAGAGTGCCGCGCCCATTAACGCGCCATGACCGAGCACGCTCCGGCCGAGCAGGCTGCGACGGCTGATGGGCATGGCGGCGTCTCCCGTTGCTGGGCGGCAGGATATCCCTTCAGGCCTTGCTGTCGAGGATGTCGCGCATGGTCGTCGCCAGCTCGGAGAGGTTGAAAGGCTTGTTCAGGGACTTGACGTCGCGGTCCAGGATGCCGCGGTGCAGGACCGCGTTGGCCGTGTAGCCGGTGGTATACAGCACCGCCAGATCGGGCCGCCGCTGCAGCGCCTCCTCCACGAGCTCCGGCCCGTTCAGCCCGGGCAGCTCGACGTCGGTAAAAAGCATCGTGATCTCGGGGTGCCCGTCCAGAATCGCCAGCGCCGAAGCCGCGTCCTTCACGCCAAATACCTTGTAGCCGAGCGCCTCCAGCGCGTCGACGGAAAAGGCCAGGACGTCCACATCGTCCTCGACCGCCAGGATGCGCTCCTGTCGCCGGGCACGGGGCAGCGACGGCTCGGGCGCCGCGATCTCGATCGCCGCGGGGCCTTCGGCGGTCACCCGGGGCAGATACAGCTTCACCGTCGTGCCGGCGTCGGGCTCGCTGTAGATCTTCACGTGGCCGTTCGACTGCTTGATGAAGCCGAACACCTGCGAGAGGCCCAGGCCGGAGCCCTTGCCGACGTCCTTCGTCGTGAAGAACGGCTCGAACGCCTGTGCAGCCTCCTCGGGCGTCATCCCCGTGCCGCCGTCGCTGACCGCGACCATCACGTATTGGCCCGGCGTCACCTCGATATGGTTCGCTGCATAGGCGGCATCGAGCGCGGTGTTGGCCGTTTCGATCGTCAACTTGCCGCCCTGCGGCATCGCATCGCGCGCGTTGATGGCCAGGTTGAGCAGGGCGTTCTCCAACTGGTTGGGATCCACCACCGCGCTCCACAGGCCGCCCGCCAGGACGGTCTCGAGCTCGATGCCGCTGCCGATCGAATGCCGGATGATCTCGGACATCCCGGATACGATGCGGTTGGCGTCGACCGGCTGCGGCTCGAGGCTCTGCCGCCGGGCAAAGGCCAGCAGTCGCTTCGTGAGCGTCGCCGCCCGCTGCGCGCCACCCTGCGCCGTCTCGATCTTGCGTTGCGTCCGCAGCAGGTCCGAGGCCGACAGCGCCTGCTGCGCCATCTCGAGATTGCCGAGGATCACCATCAGCAGGTTGTTGAAATCGTGCGCGACCCCGCCGGTCAGTTGGCCCACCGCCTCCATCTTCTGCGCTTGCCGCAACTGGCTCTCGGCCTGGCAGCGTTTGGTGATATCGGTGAACAGCGTGACGAATCCCCCGTCCGCCAGCAGGCTGCGCCGCAATTCGAGCGTGCCGCCATTGGGGCGCGTCCGCTCGATCGCGCCCGTGCTGCCGCCTGAGCGCAGCAGGGCCATGCGTCGCGCGACCTCGGTTTCCACATCGACCTGCCCGAACTCGCCCGCTGCGGCCTGGGCGCGCAGGATGTCCGCGAAGTCCAGCCCGGCCCGCAGCAGGTCGCTCGGCACTCCGGCGAACCTCGGGAAGTGCGCATTCCACTCAACAAGCTTCAGGTCGGGATCCAGCACCATGAGGCCATCCGGCATTCCGGTGACGATCGCTTCCAGCTTGTTGGCCTGCGTCTGGCTCTGCTCCGTCAGCGCGGCGAGGGCTTCTGCGGTGCTGCGGGCGGTCCGCTTGGCCCGGAACAGGAGCGTCGCGAACAGCACCGTCACCAAGATGAGCATGCCGGTCGCGAGCATCCACATTATCTGTTCTCGTCCGCTCCAATGCCTGGAACCCAGTGCCCTAGCACTCGGAGGTTCCAACGTTGATACGTTTGTCGGACAGCGAAATGATACTGCTTTTGCGCACAAACCTCAAAAATTTTGCCCGGGCAGCGTGCAACGCGCTGCATCCGCGCGCATGCTCGCCGTCGGAGTATGCTGGCCGCGCGATCAGATGATTTCGTCGGTCAGGACCTCGAACTTGGCAAGGCCACCGGTTGCGCCAAAGCTCGTAACCAGAGCCACGTCGGTCGCATCCCGCCCCTGCGCCATCAGCAGGCGGCCGATGCGCGGCGTGTTGAAACGAGCGTCGAAGGTATACCAGCGCGCGCCCTCCGGTCCCTGTAGGAACACCTCGAACCAGGCCGAGAAATCCATCGGGGCCTCGACCGGGGGCAGGCGGATGTCGCCCAGGTATCCCGTGCAGTAGCGGGCGGGAATGTTCATGCAGCGGCACAGCGTGATGGCGAGATGGGCGAAATCGCGGCAGACGCCCTGGCGCTCGTCATAGGCGTTGCGCGCCGTCTTGTCGGGCCGGGCGAACTCGTAGCCGAAGGTGATGCGCTCATGCACGAAGTCGCAGATCGCCTGCACCCGGCCCCAACCCGGCGCGGTCGAGCCGAACAGCGACCAGGCCGTGTCCCCCAGCAGGTCGGTGTCGCAATACCGGCTGCCCAGCAGATAGACCAGCGCATCGGACGGCAGGTCCTCGACGGGGATTTGCCTCGCCTCGGGCACGACGATGTCGGGAACGCCGTCATCCCCGTAGTCGAACAGGGTGGACATCACCAGCGGCCCCGCCGGCGCCACGATCCGGTGGCACTTGTTGCCGAAACCATCGATATAGCGCTGCACCTCGATACCTGGATCGAACTTGATCACCTCGGGGGTCAGCAGGGTGTGCTCCCGGGAAGGATGCACGCTCAGCAGCAGCAGCATGGGCACGGGATGCGGGCAGTTGTAGGCGATATTGAAGCCGGCTCGGATGCGGATCATTGTTTCCTCTTGGTCGTCTGAAATGCTAGATGTTTTCCTTCTCGGCCGCATCCGACGTTACGCGAACCGCGACCTCCATGCCGATGCAATCCGACGCCGCCCCGATCCAGCTCCCCGCGAGCGGGACGGCCTGCCGCGCGTCGCGCACGACGATGACGCGGATCAGGTCCCGGCTGCCGACGATGCTGTTGGTCGGGTCGAACTCGACCCAGCCGGCGCCGGGCAGGTAGACCTGCAGCCAGGCATGGGTGCTGCCGCCCCCGTGCAGCTCGGACGCCCCGTTGCCGGGCGCGTGCGGCGCGTCGTTGCCGCGCACATGGATGTAGCCGCTGACGAAACGCGCGGCCAGGCCCAGGCAGCGCACCGCCTCCATCATCAGCACCGCGAAATCCCGGCAGGTGCCGGTGCCCCGGCGCAGCGTCTCGGTGGGCGACTGGATGCCAGGCTCCCGCCTGACCTGGTAGGTGAACTGCCACCTGATGTGCTGGGTCATCGCGGTCAGCATTCCCCAGGTGCTGGTGGGGCCGTCGGTGCGCAGGAACGAGCGCGCCCAGCGGTCGAGCTGATGCGACGGGTCCGGGTAGTGCCGCTCGACCGAGCGCAGCAGGTCCGCCATGTCGGCTGGGTCGTAGCTGAATGGATAGACGCGGGCGTAATCCTCGAGGCATGGCTCGATATCCGGGGCGTCCTGATGCGCGTGGTCCAGCCGCAGGGTGCTGTCGAAGGTCAGCTCCCTGGCCCGGCCGCTGAAGCGGGCGATGGCGATGTTGTTGCCGAACACGTCGTGGATCCAGCGCAACTGGACGGGCGCTGGGGTGATGTCGAGCCGCGCCTCGAGGTGCCGCTGGTCGTGGCTGTCGCGCGGCCGCAGCATCATCCGATGCTCGCCGAACGCGACAAGGCGACGATAGCGGTAGGTCGTCCGGTGGTGGACGGTCAGGACTGGCAACAGGCGTCCGGGGTGGGCAATGGAGAGCGGTTGGGCATGTAGCTAGGATACTTTCCGACGGTAATGCCGTAAACCGACCCATTCGGCTCGGCTGGGTTGCGGGGACTGGCGGATCGCCGGCATGACCGACTCCGGCCGCGAGCCCTGCTGCGTTAACACGCAAGATGCAAGTCTTGTGCCGAATTAAGGGCGTTCACACGACGCTGGTCATGCCGCCGTCGACGTAGATCACCTGGCCGTTGACGAAATCGGAGGCGGCGGAGGCCAGGAACACCATCGCGCCGCCCAGCTCCTCGACCCGGCCCCAACGGCCGGCCGGGGTGCGGCCGCACAGCCAGGCGCTGAACTGCGCGTCGTCCACCAACGGCTGCGTCAGCTCGGTCGCGAAATAGCCGGGACCGAGGCCGTTCACCTGCAGGCCGAACTTGGCCCAGTCGGCGCACATGCCCTTCGTCAGCATCTTCACCGCGCCCTTGCTGGCGGCGTAGGGGGCTATGCCGGGGCGGCCGAGCTCGCTCTGCACCGAGCACACGTTGATTATTTTCCCGCGGCCGCGTGGGATCATGTGCCGGGCAACGGCCTGGGCGACATAGAACACGCTGTCGAGGTTGGTGCGCATCAGCTCGTGCCACGTCTCGTGCGGGAAGTCCTGCAGCGGCGCGCGGCGCTGGATGCCGGCGTTGTTGACCAGGATGTCGATGGGGCCGAGCTCCGCCTCGATGCGGGCCACGCCGGCCGCTACGGCGCCCGCATCCGTCACGTCGAATGCCATGGTTTCGGCGTGGGCGCCCGCTGCGCGCAGTGCATCGGCCGCCCGGCCCAGTTTGGCCGCGTCGCGTCCGTTCAGCACGACGGACGCGCCGGCCCCGGCCAGCGCGTGGGCCAAGGCGAGGCCGATCCCCTGGCCGGACCCGGTCACGAACGCGCGCCGGCCGGTCAGGTCGAATTGCGACATCCCTGGTGCCTCCCCTGGCGCCCTGATCGGCGGTTTAGGCCGGGTCGATGGGTGAGGGGGGTGTGCCGCCCGCCTCGATCGCTGCGCCCGCCAGCAGACATAGGTCCTCGCGGTAGCGGCCGGCGATCACCTGCACGCCGACCGGCGCGGTGCCCACCATGCCGGTCGAGACCACGAGTCCCGGCAGCCCCATCAGCGGCAAGCCGGTCTGCGTGAGCTGCGCCATCGACACACGCTGCCATCCGGCATCGCCTTGCAGGTCCAGCCCGTCCGGGAAAGGCAGCTCGCCAGAGACGGGCAGCAGCAGCACGGGATAGCGCTCCAGCAGCAGGTTCCACTCGCGGGTGAGGGTTGCCCGGCGCACCAGGGCTTTTGCTATTGCATCAGGCGGCAGGCTGGTCGCGGCCTCGCGCATTGCGTCCAGGATCACCAACGCGCCGGGGTCGCCCTCGCGCTCGGCCTGCGCATACATGGCGGCGAAGCCGTCGCCGAGCCAAAGGCTGCCCTGGAGTTCGGACGGCTCCTGCAACGGCGGTGTGTCCTTGATCTGCTCGACGCTCCAGCCCGCGGCCTCCAGCCGGCGGCCGGCGTCGAGCAGGGCGGCCTCCACCTCCGGCACGATCGCCATTCCGTCGGGCCGCAGGCAGAGTGCTGCGTGGCGGCGAACGGGTGGGCCTTCGAGCGGCGCCGGAACCCACCAGGGGTCGCGCATGTCGGGTGCCGACATCGCGGCGAGGCCCAGGCGCAGGTCGGCGATGGTGCGGCCGATCGGGCCGGAGACCGCCATGAGCTGCGGCCCGATGCCGCGCTCCGGGCCGGAGGCGTTGAACGCCGGCACCCGGCCGAGGCTCGGGCGCAGGCCGTGCACGCCGCAGGCATAGGCGGGGTAGCGGATGGAGCCGCCGATATCGGTGCCGTGCGCCAGGTGGCCGATGCCCGCCGCGACTGCCGAAGCCGCGCCGCCAGACGATCCGCCGGGCGTGAGCGTGGGATCGCGCGGGTTGCGGGTGGCGCCGTGCAGTTGATTGTCGGTGAACCAGCGCATCGAGAATGCGGGGGTGTTGGTCCGCCCGAGGAGGACCGCTCCGGCGCGCAGCAGGTTATCCACGACGGGGCTGTTCGCGGTGGCGATCAGGTCGCGTTGCGTGGTTAGGCCGTTGCTGGTGACGAAGCCGGCCTGGTCGGCGTTGACTTTGATTGTGACGGGCACGCCGCCGAGCGGCCCCGGGTCGTCGCCGCGGGCGATCTTGCGGTCGACCGCGTCGGCTTGCGCGAGCACCTGCTCGGGGCGGTGGTCGACGACGGCGTTGATGCGCGGGTTCACCTGATCGAGCCGGTCGAGCGCCGCCTGCGCCGCCTCCCGCGCCGAGACCGCGCGCCAGCGGATGCGGTCGGCGAGTTGGGTTGCGGACAGGCGCCATAGGTCGGTCAATGCGGGATGCTCCGTCGCGCGGTTCGTTCGTCTGAGACTAAGCGGGCTAGGTGTTTGCGGACAAGATGCCTCGCCAAAAACCCGGCAACTGCGCGAGACGAGTCGGTGGCGGGTCCCGTTGCCGAAAGGCTTGGCTGTTGCAGGGCCAAGTATCGTTTCATCGTCATTGCGAGAAGCGAAGCGACGCGGCAATCTAGGGCCAGACGCATCGAATCCTGGGTCATGCCGTCCTGGATTGCCGCGCCGAAGCCGGCTCGCAATGACGGCTAGTTGCGGTGCGGCCCGATTAACCCACCGCTGATCGGCGGCTTGCCTTGCTGACGGCCGTCGCGCAGTTTCGTCCCAGGTGAGGTCTGCCATGGCTTACGAAGCCAAGTTCTCAATCCATCCGTTCATACCGCAAATTGATTTTGTGGGTGGCTTCAGGCCAAACGGCGGAAGTATTACGACCCTTTTACGGTTTATCAGTATGATCTTGCAGATGTGCCGACCGAAGCTGTCGTAGTCACAAACCATAAGACCATTCCCGACTTCGTGCCGATCCATGGTATGTTTTCAGTCTGTCCGGAGGTTCGTGCACTGATCGAAGAGCTAGAGCCGGGGGTGCGTGAGTTCTTCCCGGTCCAGATCAAGCCCAAGAACTCCAAGAGGGTGCTACTGCGCCGAGATGGGCGAAGTCTCACAGACTTGAGTATAAATACATCAACGAAGTCTGACTCGGTTGTATGTTGAACCTTTGATGATATGCACGATTACATTAGGTCAGCTCAAGCACCTGAAGCGTCCGACCAACCCGGCGCTGCGCCGCTTCGGAAAGCGGCAGGATGGGCCGGGGCGGCGTTGCGCGGCAGATGCCGAGCAGGTTCACCGCCGCATACATCACGCGCAGGCTGCTGAATTCGGTGAACAGGTCCCATAGCGGCTGAAGCCGGGTGTTCAGCCGCCGGGCCTCGTCCGGGTTCGGCATGGCCGCGAGAATTTGCATCGCGAGGTCCGGGAACAACCCGCCCACGACGCTGTACCAGGCGTCCGCTCCGGCCAGCATCGCCTCGGTCGCGTTCGCGTCCACGCTGAAACCGAGCGAGAAGCCCTCCGCCGTCTTGGCGCGCAGTTCGTGCAAAACGTCGTGCACCGCGCTGGCGGCGGGCGAGGGGTTCTTCACGGCGACGACGTTCGGCAGGCGGCTCATTCGTGCGACCAGATCGGTGCCGATCGTGAAGTGGGTCGTGCTGGGGTTGTTGTAGACGCACAGCGGCAAGCCCACCGCCGTCGCCACGGTCTCGAAGTGGGTGAACACCTCGTCGTCGGTCAGTGGCGTATAGGAGACGGGCGCCAGCAGCACCGCGTCGGCGCCCGCATCCTTCGCATCCCGGCCGAACCGCACCGCATCGTCCGTCCGCAGCGCGCCGATCCCGACCAGGATGGGCACCTTGCCCCCGACCTGATCCACCGCGGCCTCGATGGCCCGACGTCGTTCGCCGCGGTCGAAATAAGGATACGACCCGGTGCTACCCAAAAGGCCGATCGAATCGACCCGGCCATCCGTCAGACGCGCCAGCAACGTCCGCAGTGCGCCGGTGTCGACCCGGCCCTGCTCGTCGGCCGGGGTGATCGGGAACGCGGAGAAGCCGCGGAACATCGTCATGGCTGACCCCGATAGCACATCACCGGCTCAACTCGCGGATCATCGCGTCCAGCCCGCCCGGCGTCAGCGGATACATCCGGTCCTCCATCAGCTGCCGCACCATGCCGATCGAATGGGCAAAGTCCCACTCCGCGCGCGGCACCGGGTTCAGCCAGGCGCTGCGCCGCCAATGGCCGAGCAGCCGCGTCATCCAGGCGCCGCCGGGCTCGTCGTTCCAGTGCTCGACGCTGCCGCCGGGCGAGGCGATCTCGTAGGGGCTCATGGTCGCGTCGCCGACAAAGATCGCGCGGTAATCGGGGCCGTAGGTGCGTATCACCTGCTCGGTCGGGATGGTGTCGTCGCGGCGGCGGTGGTTGTGCTGCCATACGCGCTCGTAGGGGCAGTTGTGGAAGTAGTAGAACGCCAAATGCTTGAACTCGGACCGCGCGGCGGAGAACAGTTCTTCGGACGCGCGCACATGGTCGTCCATCGAGCCGCCGACATCGAGGAACAGCAGCACCTTCACCGCATTATGCCGTTCCGGCACCAGCTTCAGGTCCAGTGCCCCGGCGTTGTGCGCGGTCGCCCGAATGGTGCCGGGCATGTCGAGCTCCGTCGCCGCCCCCTGGCGCGCGAACCGCCGCAGCCGCCGCAGCGCGAGCTTGATGTTGCGGGTGCCCAGCTCCACGCCGTCGTCCAGGTCGCGGAACTCGCGCTTGTCCCACACCTTCACCGCCCGGCGATGGCGGCTGCCGTCCTGGCCGATCCGCACCCCCTCGGGATTGTAGCCATAGGCGCCGAACGGTGAGGTCCCCGCGGTGCCGATCCACTTGCTACCGCCCTGATGCCGCCCCTGCTGCTCCGCCAGGCGTTGGCGCAGCGTCTCAATCAGCTTGTCGAAGCCGCCCAGCGCCTCGACCTGCGCGCGTTCCTCCGCCGTGAGGTGCTTTTCGGCCATGCGGCGCAGCCACTCCTCCGGCAGGTTGCGCATGGCCGGCTCGCCGGGCGCACCCGCCGCGGCCGTCGCCTCCAGGCCGCGGAACACCTGGCCGAACACCTGGTCGAACCGGTCGAGGTGGCGCTCGTCCTTTACCAGCGCGGCGCGGCTGAGGAAGTAGAAGTCCTCCACGCTGTAGTCCGCCACGCCCAGCTTAATCGCGCCCAGCAGGGTCAAATATTCGGTAATGGACGCCGGCACCCCCGCGTCGCGCAGGGCAAACACGAACTGCGCGAACACGTCAGCCGCCGCGGCGGTTCAGGAAGGCCAGCCGCTCGAACAGATGCACGTCCTGCTCGTTCTTCAGCAGCGCGCCGTGCAGCGGCGGGATCACCAGTTGCTTGTCCTGGCTGCGCAGCGCCTCGGGCGGCAGGTCCTCGATCATCAGCAGCTTGAGCCAATCCAGCAATTCGGACGTCGCTGGCTTTTTCTTCAGGCCGGGCACGTCGCGCACCTGGAAGAACACGTTCAGCGCCTCCCGCGCCAGCTCGCGCTGCAGGCCCGGATAGTGCGCCTCGACGATCCGCTCCATGGTCGGGCGGTCGGGAAAGCGGATGTAGTGGAAGAAGCATCGACGCAGGAAGGCGTCCGGCAGTTCCTTTTCATTGTTGGACGTGATGATGACGACCGGGCGATGCTTGGCGGCGACGGTCTGCCGGGTCTCGTAGACAAAGAACTGCATGCGGTCGAGTTCGAGCAGCAGGTCGTTGGGGAATTCGATGTCGGCCTTGTCGATCTCGTCGATCAGCACGACCTGCGGCGCATCGGCGTCGAACGCGTCCCATAGCTTGCCGCGGACGATGTAGTTGGCGATGTCCGCTACCTTCGGGTCGCCGAGCTGGCTGTCCCGCAGGCGCGACACGGCGTCGTATTCATACAGGCCTTGCTGCGCCTTGGTGGTGGACTTCACGTGCCACTCCACCAACGGATAGCCGAGCGCTGCGGCGACCTCGTGGGCGAGCACGGTCTTGCCGGTGCCGGGCTCGCCCTTGACCAATAACGGCCGTTGCAGCGCGACGGCGGCGTTGACCGCCACCTCGAGGTCGCGGGAGGCGATGTAACGCTTGGTGCTTTTGAAGCCGCTCACTCGGTAACCCCTTCACGCCGACCCTATGCCTGCATGCTACCCAAGCTTCGGGTGGGGATGAAGGGCCTGCTTGTCTGTTATGCCTGCGGCGGGGTCTTCGCCGCGCGAACCCGCTTCTTTGGCGCTGCGGCTGCCTCCAGTTCCGCCTTGCGGCCGAGCCCGAACTCCTTGGCGAGCGCCGACCGGCGTTCGGCATAGTTGGGCGCCACCATCGGATAGTCGCGCGGCAGGCCCCAACGCTCGCGATACTGCTCGGGCGTCAGGTTGAACCGCACCTTCAGGTAGCGCTTCAGCATCTTCATCTTGGCGCCGTCCTCGAGGCAGACGATGTAGTCGGGGAATACCGACCGCTTGATCGGCACCGCCGGCTGCAGCGGCTCCGGCTCGCTCACCACCGGCTGCTCGACGCTCGCAAGCGCCGCATATACGCCGCGGATGAGCCCGGGTAGTGCTTCCGGCGCCACAGCATTCTTAATGACGTGCGCCGAAACAATCTGCGCCGATAGGCGAAGCAGATCGGAAATTGGGGACTGTACGGTATCAGACATCAAATAGAACTTCCGGTAAAGGTTAGGCTGCTATACTGCATCTGGGGTGGCAACGTCGCAGCGGCCGTAACGATGTAATCACAATACCGTATAGCACTATTGCTGCTCCAAGACGATATCGGAAAATAGTGCCGCAGCCGCAATCGGACCCAATAAGCCAGCCAAGCCTATGTTAACGACAACCCGATTTGCAGACGGAACAACGATGGAAATCTTGCAGCGCGCCGATCCAATCTCGGCTAGTGGTGCAAATCAGATGGAAGCATCCGTCCGATTTGCACCACTAGCCTTTGTTTGGTGGGCCGATTCACCTAACGCTCGGGACTCGAACGTTAGGATCGGACCACTGGACAACTGCCGTAACAAAGGAGTCCCGATGTCCAGATTGGCATTCGCCCTGCTCGCCACCTGCGCATTGACCGGGGTCGCCCACGCGGCCGACCCGGCGCCAGACAGCGGCCCAACAAGCATTCCAGTGCGCATCACCGTCATCGCCGACCTGGACGACGACATCTACGATGCCCGGTCGGGACGCGGCGGCGCGGACGCCACCCGCATGGCGGTGGCAGATTTCGGCGGCACTGTGCTGGGCCGCCGGGTGGTGGTCGACGCATTGAACGACCATAACAAGCCCGGCGAGGCGCCCGGGCTCGCCACCCAGGCCTATGACGCCGGCGCCGACCTGATCATGGACGTACAGAACTCGCCGATCGCGCTCGCCGTCGCAAAGGTCGCCACCGAACGGCGCAAGCTCGCGATCAGCACCGGTTCCGCCGTGCCGGCGCTGACGCGCGCGGCCTGCAGCACGTATGTCTACCACTATTCGTTCGACAGCGTGGCCATCGAGACTGCGACCGCCGCCTATGTCGCGGCCCAGCCGCACGGCAAGCGCTGGGTGGCGATCGTGGCCGACGCCGGCTTTGGCCGCGGCGCGCTGGCGACCGTCGCCCCGGTCATCGCCGAGCACGGCGGCGAGGTCGTGAAATCCTTCGTCGTGCCGCCGGCCACCGCCGACCTGTCGGGCATATTGGCCGAGATCAAGACGCTGAACCCGGACGTCGTCGCCGTGTTCAACGCGGGCGCCAGCGCCGATATCGAGATCGCCGCCGTGACCAAGGCCGGGTTGCCGGCGCAGGTGACGACGGCGCTGCTCTATCTGTCCGACGTGGACCGGGCGCGCGATGGCTATGCCGGCGTTCAGGCCGCGGTGCCGTGGTACTGGAACCTCGACCCGGCCGCGCGCGCCTGGGCCGACCGGTTCGCCGCCGCGCATGACGGGCTGCGCCCCACCGAAACCCAGGCCGCCGACTACTCGGCCACGCTGCAATGGCTGCAGGCGGTCCGCACCGCCGGCACGACCGATGCCGACGCGGTGGTGCGCACGCTGGACGGGCATCGCTTCGACGACATGTTCGCCCATGGCGGCGAGTGGCGCCCTAGCGACCATATGGTCGTCCACGACCTGTATGTCGTGCAGGTGCTGCCGCCGGCGCAAGTTAGTGAGCCGCACGGCTGGTATCGCGTGCTGGCGACGGTGCCGGCGGCGCTCGCCTTCCCGGCTGGAACACAGTGCCGGATCACGCCATGATGGTGAACGACATGGCGGCCGTAACGGTCGTGAACGAAGGCGGGGCCTCGCCTTACGTGCTGCTATGTGAGCACGCGTCTAACTACATTCCTGCCGAATACGCCGGGCTGGGCCTGCCGGCGGCCGAGCTGCAGCGGCATATTGCCTGGGATATCGGGGCTGCCGACCTTTCGCGTTTGCTGTCGCAGCGGCTGGACGCGCCGCTTATCCTTTCGGGCTACTCGCGGCTGCTGATCGACTGCAACCGGCCGCTGCTGACGCCGACCAGCATCCCGACCCGCAGCGAGGACACCGAGATCCCCGGCAACCACGGCCTGGACGCGGAGGAACGGGCGCGGCGGGCAACTGCCTACTTTACGCCGTTCCGAGACCGGGTTGTTGCAATGCTCGACCAGCGGCAGCGCTCTGGCACGCCCACGATCGTCTTCGCCGTCCACAGCTTCACCCCCGTGTTCCGCGGCGTCGCCCGGCCGTGGCAGTGCGGCGTCCTGTATGCCGGCGCCGCGGGGTTCGGCCGTGGCCTGGTCGCCCGCCTCGCCGCCGACCCCGGCCTGAACGTCGGCGACAACCAGCCGTATCAGATCGGCAGCAACACGGACTATACGGTTCCGATGCATGGCGACGGGCGCGGGCTCACGGCGGCGCTGCTCGAGATCCGCCAGGACCTCCTCGCCACGCCGGCGGGGATCGAGGAGTGGGCGCAGCGGCTGGTTCCCGCCCTTGCCGACCTCGCGACGGAGTTCGCGCCAAGGGCAAAATAGCGCGCGCAGCTACGCCTCCGGCAGGCCCAGCTCCACCAGTCGCGCATACAGCCCGGCCCCATACGGAATGGCCGCATCGTTGAACATGTAGCCAGGATGGTGCGGCGAAAAGCCCTCGCCGTTGCCGACGTTCAGGTAGGCGCCCGGCACCCGCTCCAGCATGAACGCGAAATCCTCCGACCCCATCACCGGCGGCTTGTCGGTCGCGAGCCGTGCCGCGCCTACCAAGTCCGTCACCGCCTGCCGCACCGCCGCCGCCGGCTCCGCCGCATTGACCGTCGGCGCAAAGATCAGCCGCCAATCCAGGCTCGCGGTCGCGCCGAACCCGGCTGCGACGCCCTCCGCCATCCGGCGCATCGCCACCTCAATCTGCTCGCCCACCTTGCGGGTGAAGAACCGCGCGGTGCCCGAGATCGTGGCGGTCTGCGGGATGATGTTGTAGGCGTCGCCGCCCACCACCTTGGTGACGCTCACCACGGCCGGGTCGCGGGGCGAGAGGTTGCGTGACACGATGGACTGCAGCGCCGTCGCGATGTGGCAGGCGGTCAGCACGGGGTCGATGCCCGCCTCCGGACGCGCCGCGTGCGAGCCCTTGCCGCCCACGGCGATGTCGAAGAACGCGCCGCCGGCCATGACGGCGCCCTCGCCCACCGCGTAGGCGCCCACGTCGACCCCGGTGCGGTTATGCATGCCGTAGATGACGTCGCAGGGGAAGCGCTCGAACAGGCCGTCGTCCAGCATGGCGAGCGCCCCGCCGCAGCCCTCCTCGCCGGGCTGGAAGATGAGGTTGACGGTGCCGCTGAAGCGCCGGGTCTCGGCGAGGTATTTGGCGGCGCCCAGCAGCATGGTGGTGTGCCCGTCATGCCCGCAGGCGTGCATCTTGCCCGGCACGGTCGAGCGGAACGGCAGCTCCGTCATCTCCTGCATCGGCAGCGCGTCCATGTCGGCGCGGAGGCCGATGGCGCGGTTGCCGGAGCCGCCGCGCAGCACGCCGACCACGCCCGTCCCGCCCACGCCGCGGTGCACCTCGATGCCCCACCCCTCGAGCTTCCGCGCGACGAGTTCGGCGGTGCGATGTTCCTCCATGCCCAGTTCGGGATGGGCGTGGAGGTCATGGCGGATCGCGGTCAGCTCGTCGTGGTCGCGGCGGATATGGTCGATCGTCGACATGGGCATCACCTTGGGGCGCAAGTGAGGTCGGGACGCGAGCTTGGCTCAATTCTCCTGCAACCCGAGCATCCGGTCGCGCAGGTCGTCCGAGGGCGGATGGGCGCCGATGAACCCGGCCAGCAGATGGTAGGAAAGGTCGGCGTTGGCGAAGTCGCCGATCACCCGGTTGTTCGCCATCACCCGGACGCGCTTTGGGGTGAAGATGTAGGTCGAGGTATCGCCAACCTCCACCGCCGGCGCCGCCGCGACGAGCTTCTCGAAATCCGTCTGGTCGGACTGCGCGCAGCCGCCATCGCCGCAGTTCTTCGCCTCGCCCTCGCGGAACTGCTTCTCGATCTGTTCCTTCGATCCCGAGTGCAGGAATTTCAGAATGATCACCTTTGCGCCGGGCGAGGCGAGGATCTGCTGCGCATTATGATTCGGCCGCGGCAGATACAGCCCGGCGATATACGCCTTGACCCGGAAGATCGTCAGCGTCCGCAGCCCGACGCCATTGAGAACGAGCGTCTGGCCGTCGGCCACATAGGTGTCGGGCAGGGTCGCACCGCTCACGGTGGCCGCCTGCGCCGCCGCGGGGAGCCAGAGGCAGGCCAGAAGCAGCGCCAGGGTTCTCATCATGGTGGGTTGCTTGTCCGGATTTGAGGTTGGGCAGCGGCCTCAATGCGTATGGTGCACCGGCCCTTGCCCAAAGACCGGCGTCGGCAGGCCCTCCAGCCGCGCCTTGAGCTGCAACGCCAAATAGAGCGAATAGTGCCGCGATTGATGCAGGTTGCCACCGTGGAACCACAGCGCCGGCTGCGCGGTCGGCTTCCACATGTTGCGCAGCTCGCCCTCCCATGGCACAGGGTCCTTCGTCGTGCCGGAGCCGAGGCCCCAGCACTTGCCCACCCGGTCCGCCACCTCCGGCGAGATCAGCCGCGCCGCCCAGCCGTTCATCGAGCCATAGCCGGTCGCATAGACGATCAGGTCGGCCGGAAGCTCGCCGCCATCGCTGAGATGGACCGAGTGCTCGCCGATCCCGCTCACGTCGACGCCGCTGCGCAGCTTGACCCGGCCATCGGCGATCAGCTCCGACGCGCCGACATCGATGTAGTAGCCGGACCCGCGGCGCAAATACTTCATGAACAGCCCGGAGCCATCGTCGCCCCAGTCGTGCATGAACCCGGCCTGCTCCAATGCAGTGTAGAACTCCGCGTCCTGCTCGGCGATGCGCTGGTAAACCGGGATCTGGAACTCGTGCATGATGCGATACGGGATGGAGGCGAACGTCATGTCGGCCTTTTCGGTCGTCATGCCGGATGCCACCGCCTGCTCGGAATACAGCCCGGCCAGCCCATGCTGCATCAGCGATTCGGACTTCACGACGTGGGTCGACGACCGCTGCACCATCGTCACGTCCGCGCCGTTCTCCCAGAGGTCGGCGCAGATGTCGTGGGCGGAATTGTTGGAGCCGATCACCACGCATTTCTTGCCGGCCCAGCCCTCGCCGCCGGGGTGCTGGCTGCTGTGGTGCTGCGTGCCCTTGAAGCGGTCCATGCCGGGGAAGTCCGGCTTGTTGGGCAAGCCCGACACGCCAGTTGCAATCACAAGCTGCTTTGGCTGCAGCGTGACGGGCTGGCCATCCCGCATCACCTCCACGATCCACTCGCCCGCCGCCTCGTCATAGCGGGCGCTGCGGCACTCGGTATGGGTCCAGTAGTTCAGCTCCATGACCTTGGTGTACATCTCGAGCCAGTCGGCGATCTTGTCCTTGGGCGAGAACACCGGCCAGTGGTCCGGGAACGGCATGTAGGGCAGGTGGTCGTACCAGATCGGGTCGTGCAGGCACAGCGACTTGTAACGGGTGCGCCAGGCGTCGCCGGGCCGGCCGTGCTTGTCGATGATGATGGTCGGCACATCGAGCCGCCGCAGCCGTGCGCCCAAGCCGATGCCGCCCTGCCCGCCGCCGATCACCAGCGCGTAGGGCTGGGTCTTGTAGCCCAGTTCGGCCGCTTCCTGCGCGCGGCGCTCGGCCCAGCTTTGGCGGCCCTGCATCGCGCCGTGCTCGGCGCCCTTCTCCCGGGTTGGGCCGCGCCGCTCCTCGTGGCCCTTCAGCTCGGCCAGCGTGGTCAGCAGCGTCCAGCACTTGCCGTCCTTGAGCCGAAGGTGCCCCTTGCCGCGGCCCGTCGCCGTCTCGAAGCTGATCCAGCTCTCGACGACGCCGTCGGCGCCCGTGGCTTCGCCCTCGACCGCCCAGTTCTCCGGATGGGTGTGCGGCAGCGCGTCCCGCAGCATGGCGGCGATGGCGTCGCGTCCCTCCAGGGTGACGATGTTCCAGGTGAAGGCCACGAGGTCGCGCCAGAAGCAGGTCTCGGCGAACTGGCCGGCCGCCTCCTCGATGTCGCCCCGCGACAGGGCGTCCTGGAACCCCGAAAGCCACAGCGCCGCTTTCTGCGATGCGGATTGGTCAAGCATGGCCGTCCCCTTCCCAGCAACGATTATTGGACCGCACGCTGTCAGTATAGTGCTTGGTCCGTCAACGGGCTTGCTCCGTCAACGGGCTCCGCCTCGGCTCGACCGTCATCGGGATGCCGCCCTGGGCACGCAGGGTGACGCGCACGATGGGCCGGGCGCGGTATCCCGGCGACACTCGGAACCGGGCGCGCCGCAGCATGACCGCAAGCAACGCCACCGCCTCCGCCATCGCTAGGGTGGCCCCCATGCACGCGCGCGGCCCGGCGCCGAACGGCAAGTAGGCGAAGCGGTGCCGCGCCTGTGCCTGCTCCGGCAGGAACCGGTCGGGGTCGAACAGTTCCGGCCGCGGCCAGGCGGCCTCGTGCCGGTGCAGCGCGTAGATCGGCAGATAGACCGACGCGCCGGGCCGCAACGGAGCGTCGCCCAGGGTCGTTGCCCGGCGCGCGGTGCGCAGCAGCAGCGGGGCGGCGGGATAGAGCCGCATCGTCTCCTGCACGACCCGCCGCGTCGTCGTGAGCGCCGCAAGGCGGTCGGCGTCCAGCGCTCCCGTCGGCGCTATGGCGGCGATCTCGGCCAGCACCTGCGCCTCGATGGCGGGGTGCTTCGCCAGGAGGAACAGCGCCCAGGCCAGGGTGGTCGCCGTCGTCTCGTGCCCGGCGGCGACGAAGGTCAGCAGGTTGTCCAACAGCTCGGTGTCGGTGAGGGCGCGTCCGCTTTCCGGGTCGACGTGGGAGCGCAGCAGGCCGAG
>CAZZWN010000043.1:0-17713 GCA_964657765.1 uncultured Acetobacteraceae bacterium | reverse complement strand
TCGCCGTCGCGCGTGACGATCGCGGTGCCGTTGACCACGACCCAGTGCTCGGCGCGGTGGAAATGCTTCTGCAGGCTCAGCTTCTGGCCCGGCGTGACCACGATGCGCTTGACCTGGAAGCGGTCGCCATGGATCAGGCTCTCATAGAAGCCCCATGGACGGTAGACCCGGTTATGCGCCACGGCCTCTTTCCGCCCGGCGGCCTTTAGGCGGTCCACCACCTTTTTCACGTCCTGCGCGCAATCGCGGTGCATGGCCAGCACAGCGTCCCCCGTGACCACGATCACGGCGTCCTTCAGTCCGACGACGGCCGTCATGATCCCGTCGCTGCGGGCATAGCAATGGTCCGCGCCCTCCAGCAACACGTCGCCGACCGCCACGTTGCCGCGGGCGTCCTTGTCGCCCAGCTTCCATAGCTCGCTCCAGGCGCCGACGTCCGACCATTGCAGATCGGCCGGCACCACGGCGATGCGGTCGGTCTGCTCAGCGACGGCGTAGTCCAGGCTGATGTTGGGGCTGGAGGCGAAGGCGGCAGGCTGCAGCCGGATGAAGTCGAGGTCGTGCGAGGCCCCCTCCAGCGCCCGCCGAACCGCCGAAAGCACCTCGGGTGCGTAGGTCTGCAGCTCCTGCAGCATGGTCTCGGCGGTGAACACGAACATGCCGGCGTTCCACAGCGCGCCGGACGCGACCAGGTCGGCTGCATCCTCTGGCATCGGCTTCTCGATGAAGCGGCCGACCGTGAGCACGCCGGGCGCACCCTCGACGGCACGGCCGGCCTGCATGTAGCCGTATGCGGTCTCGGGCCCGGTCGGCTTCATGCCGAGCGTCACGATCCGCCCGGCGCGCGCGCCGATCACCGCTTGGGCCAGAATGGCGTGCAGCTCGTCTGTGTTCTCAATCGCCGAGTCCGCCGCCGTCACCCATATGACCGCTTGCGGATCGGTTTGCGCCACCAGCAGTGCCGCCGCCGCGACGGCCGGGGCGGAGTTGCGGCCCACCGGCTCGAGCACGATGCGTGCGTCGGTGATGCCGGCCTCGCGCAGCTGCCCGGCCACCAGGAAGCGGTGCTCGTTGTTGCAGACGACGATGGGGGCGGCGAAGCCCGGACCGCTGCAGCGCAGCGCGGTCTCCACGATCATGGACCGGTCATGGTTCAGCAGGCCCCAGAACTGCTTGGGGAAGCTCTCACGCGACACCGGCCACAGCCGCGTGCCCGAGCCGCCGGACAGGATCACGGGAACGACCCCGGTCAGATGAGCCTCGGGGGCATGAAAATCGTCGTTGGAAAGGCGCGCCAGCGTGTCCATGAATTCTCCTATGACGCGCAAGCTACTGGGTTCGGTTCGGGGCAACTTAACAAAAGGACAGAATTGCAGGATTGGCGCGGGTGCCTGACGTAGTTTGAGCAAGCAAACAAGGTCAAAGCTTTCTCAATCGGAGTGGTCGAACCTAAGCCCACTGGCCCCACGTCGCCTCCTACGAACTGCGCCGGTTCTTCAATGCGCCTGCGGCCAACCCAAGCGCCATCGCAGCATAGGCAACCGCCATGGACCGCTTGGACAGCACGAACTCCCATCCCGGCGTGAACCGTTTGGGCGTCGCGCCATAGTCGACGGCCGCCGCAACGGCCGACATCACCAGCGCATCCTGCATCAGCGGCAGGGCAGCAACCCGGCGGCGCCCCCCGACCCATCGCTCGAACAGGACCGCCCAGAACACGGTCGCCGCATGATGCGTCGCATACCCGACCGCAGTGTGGGCGAGGTCGATCCCTCTGAATGCGGCAGCCTGCTCTCCATTCAGCCAGTGGCTCGTCGAATTGACCGGCTGCAGCGCGCCTTTGCCCTCCGCCCGCGCGACAACGGCCAAGGCGACGGTCGACGTCACACTGGCAATGGCCCCGGAAATAAGGGCGAAACGCAGCGTCGTGGCCCAGCCCGCCATCGGCAACTCCATGCACAGAGACCGGCCGAACGCAGCCAGGGGAAGCTCGTTCCTCGGACGGCGCCGAGGAGCCGCTCAGCGCGAGATCTGCTCCAGCTCCATGTCGCGGGTGCGCGGGCCAAAGACGCCGATCGACAGCACGACCATGGCCATGGCGAAGGCGATCAGGCCAAACACGCCCTTGGTCCCCGCGACGTTCAGGAAATATCCGATGATGAAGCTCGCGAACACCGCGCTGACCCGGCTGAACGAGTAGGTGAACCCCACCGCCCGCGCGCGTATGCGGGTGGGGAACAGCTCGGTCTGATAGCCGTGGAAGGTGTTGGACAGCACGTTGTTGGACAGCGTGATCAGCACGCCGAACAAAATAAGCAGCGGCATGCTGGCCTGATACGAGAACAGCACCCCGAACACGCCGACGCCGCAGGCGGCCGCCACCAATTGCCATTTGCGCTCGTAGCGGTCGGCGAAGCCCATCGCCAGCAGCGGGCCGAACGGGCTGGCGATGGCGATGATGAACGAATACAGCAGGCTGGCGCCGAGGTTGATGCCGGTCTGGCTGGCGATCAGGGTCGGCACCCAGGCGGCGAAGCCGTAGAAGCCGAAGGTCTGGAAGAACTGGAACACCATCAGCATGATAGTCCGCCCGCGATAGGGCGGCTCCCAGATCTCGGCGAAGCGGCCCATCGCCTCGGAGCGCTCGACGGCGTGCGGCGCCGGCTCCGGCATGCGTGCCCCACGCAGGTCGGCGCGCACCTTGGCCTCGATCGCGGCTGTGACGGCTTCCGCCTCGGCAATGCGGCCCTGCTGGATTAGCCAGCGCGGGCTTTCCGGCACGCCACGGCGCAGCACCCACACGAACAGCGCGCCGAGCGAGCCAATCGCGACCACCCAGCGCCAGCCGTCGAAGCCGAACGGCGCGATCGGCACCAGCATGTAGGCGAGGAACGCCACGATCGGCACCACGGAGAACTGGATGGCCTGGTTGTAGGCGAAGGCCCGGCCGCGCACGTGCTTCGGCACCAACTCGGCGATGTAGGTGTCGATCGTCACCAGTTCGATGCCGAGGCCGATGCCGGCAATAAGCCGCCACAAGCAGACCGAGAGGCCGCTGTCCTGAAACGCCATGATCAGCGTGGCGGCGCAGTAGAACAGCAGCGAGTAGGTGAAGATCGCCCGCCGGCCATACCTGTCGGCGACGAAGCCCAAGACGAAGGCGCCGATGAACAGTCCGGTGAAGGTCGCGGCCACGAACAGCGCGGGACCGGTGAAGATGCCGACCGCGACGTTGGCCAGCAGGCCCGCCTTGACCAGGCCGGGGATGACGTAGGCGGTCATGAACAGGTCGTAGAACTCGAACATGCCGCCGAGCGAGAGCAGGGTGACCAGCCGCCAGATATGGCGCGTGGCCGGCAGCCGGTCGAGCCGGGCCAGGATGGCCGCGGCCGTGTTTTGGTCAAGCATTGTGTCCGGCATGATCCTCGCCACGATTTCCAGGTGGCACCGTCTACAGCCCGGGCGCCTTGAAGGTAGATTGTACGAGAGTGTCGCAGGGATGCAATGGACCGTGGCTCGTGCGTCGACAGCATGGCGCCGAAGCCTACATGGGCTTTTCGCTCGTTCGCTTGCGGAATATCGTTACGTTTGCGGCGCGTGCCCGGCCCAGGTCCGCCGCATTCGAGGCGTCACGATGCACCCCGTCACGACGATGGCCGCCGCGAGGGCAAAGAGGGTGACCCGCAAGAATGCGAAGATGAGCAGCACGACGCCGACCGCGGCGGCATCGGCGACATTCCAGGCCGACGAGAGGCCGCGTGGCGCGCTGAGCGCAGAGTGCCAAAACGGCGCACATCCCGGCCCCGAACCGATCATAGCTCGCGAGATAGTCAGCGAAGCGTTCCGGTCCGTCGAGCGGGATCGGCGACGTGACCGGGACCGTCAGGAACACGGTCGGCAGGATGGTCGAGAACGCATTGAGCCGCCGCCGGCTCCTTCCGGACATGCAGCGCCGGGGATGCCGCGTAGGACAACACCGTGGCAGCCATCGCCACCGCCGTCACGGCGGAAGCGCGGAGCACCGCCCGGCGCGGCGGGGGTGGCACCCAGAGATCATCCGTCGAAGCGACCATCACCGGCTTCCTCCGTGAGCTACGCAGCGCTTGCAACGTCGAGGCTGTTTTCGAATGGCCGGCCCGCGGTCAGAGGGTTCCTGGCCTGCGGGCTCATCGGGCCTCAGCGCCGCATTTTGGCGGCAACCGGCCCGTGGTCAGGAGGTGACCGACGACCCGCTGCACATCGGGCAGAGAGGGCCAGATGCTCTCGTTCAGTTCCTCCACCCGCGGATCGACCGCGATGAAGCGGAAGGCGCCGCAATGGCTGATCGCGGCCCCGGCAAATTGGCCCGAGACTTCGATGACATGTGACTGGTGCATGCAATCCCAACTTGGTCCGGCGAATGGACCTATCCTGTGTTTCCGTTTGCTCCTCAGTGGCTGATCAGGAGCTCTGGCACGGACAGCAGGAACGGCGGCGCGTCACGAAGGCGGGGGAGGTGGCTTCAGGTTGAGACTGCATCGGATCGCCCTCTGCAAGACGTGGCCGGGCCCAAATGGGGACGCCTTGTTCCACCGATCATGGCAATCGGTTCAAGTATAAAACAGCGCACAAGAGCATAAAGCCAGCAGCGGCTACGACCGGTCATTTCAGCAGACAGCAATTCTGCAAAACGATGATGATATAGAATGGCAATTCCGCTTGATCGGCGTCAGTCCTCGCTGCTTGTCGCCCGGCGATCGCGGAACGAGCTGGCAGGAAGCGGATACGCAGTCGTCTGCTTCAGCCGCTCCATCGCAAAGCGAGAGGTGACGTTCCTGAGCGGCACGGCGTTGATGAGACGTTTGTAGAAGGTATCGAACTCCGCCATGTCGGCGACGGCGACGCGCAGCATGTAGTCCACCTCGCCAGCCATCCGGTAGGCGTCCATGACCTCGGGCATCGTCTGCATCGCGCTGGCGAACGCTGCCAGCCAGTCCGGCGTATGCTCGCGCGCCTCGATCGCCACGAAGACGGTCAGGCCGATGCCGATTTGCTCCGGGTTCAGCAACGCCACCCGGCGCGCGATCACGCCGGCCTGCTCCATCTTCTGGATGCGCTTCCAGACTGGCGTGGCGGACAGGCCCACCTCGTCCGCAAGATCGGACATTGCGACGGTCGAGTCCTGCTGCAGCCGTCCAAGCAGCTTGCGGTCGATTTCGTCCATGATGCCTCGTTCGCCTTTCCCGGCCTGCAGTCGATGCAGCAAGCCGCGGCGACGGGATACTGGCAAGCTGACTCAATGCAGGTGTGGCGAGACCGAGAGCTACTGCAAGCGTCGGAGTGGAAGTTTCCAGCCGAAATCTATTCGAGAGATTTAAGTACTAAGAATGATCCTTGAAAGAGTATAAAATGGTCGAATCCAGCAGGAAGCTGCGAATTGAAAGCTTCACGTAGCGATTTTTCTTTAAACGATCATGTGACCACGCAAAACCATTTTCCGCGATGGTGCTCAATCAGAGATATGCTTGCTCGCACCATCGGCTTTTTTGCTAAAGTCTACTCTTGAACTCAGCACCGTTGGCGAGAGATGTTATGACGACGTTTCCTTGACATCCATAATTTGGAACAGGACTGGCCCGGCCAGTTCTGGGTATCCCTCGCATGCCAACGACTGCCCTCTCCCAAACGACATCTGGGTCCGCTTCCATCGCGCAAGCGCCGAGGCTCGCCGCACGGCTGCAGGTGCAAGGGGCGCGCCTGAGGCGGTTCGTGGCGCCGCTCGTGCTCGTGCTGGTGTGGCAGGCAGCCTCCTCGTGCGGACTGCTGTCGCCCCGCACCCTCGCGTCCCCCTTGCAGATCGTGGTGACCGGCTGGGGCCTGCTTGCCTCCGGGGAGCTGCCCTGGCATCTCGCCGTCTCGCTGGCGCGTGTCGTGGCCGGCCTTGCGATCGGGCTGTCGGTCGGGGTGGCCTTGGCGCTGGTCGCCGGGCTGTCGCGCCTGGGCGAGGACATCGTCGACGCGCCGGTGCAGATGCTGCGCACCCTGCCGTTCCTGGCGCTGGTGCCGCTGTTCATCTTGTGGTTCGGCATCGGCGAAACGCCCAAGATCGCACTCGTGGCGCTCGGCACCGCCTTCCCGATCTACCTTAACCTGTTCGCTGGCATACGCGGCGTCGAACCGCGGCTCGCGGAGATGGGCCGGGTGTTCGGCCTCGACCGCGCCGGCCTCGTGCGCCATGTCGTGTTGCCCGGCGCATTGCCCTCCGCCCTCGTCGGCCTGCGCTACAGCCTCGGCGTCGCCTGGCTGTCGCTGGTGGTGGCCGAGCAAGTCAACGCCAATGCCGGCATCGGCTACCTGATCAACGATGCCCGCGACTTCCTGCGCACCGACGTCATCATGGTCGGTCTCGTACTGTATGCCCTGCTGGGCCTGCTGGCGGACAGCATGGTCCGCGCGCTGGAACGCCGGCTGCTCGCCTGGCGGCCCGAACTGGTGCGGGGCTGACCGCCATGGACGCCAACCCGAATTTCGAGCCGTCCGACCACGCCGGGACCGCGCGCATCCGCAACCTGACCCGCCGTTTCGGCCCGGCGAACGCAACGCCGGTGCTGGACGCGCTCAATCTCGACATCCAGCCCGGCGAGTTCGTGGCCCTGCTCGGCGCCAGCGGATCCGGCAAGACGACGCTGCTCCGCACGCTGGCCGGGCTCGACCCGGTGCCGGAGGACGCGGTCGTGGCTCTGCCGCAGCCGGTCGCGGTCGCCTTCCAGCAACCGCTGCTGCTGCCGTGGAAAAGCGTGTGGCGCAACGTGGCGCTCGGCATTCCGGGGCCGGACGCGCGTGCCCGCGCCGAGGCCGCGCTGGCCGAGGTCGGGCTGTCGCACCGCCTGGACGCCTGGCCCGCGACGCTGTCGGGCGGCGAGGCGCAGCGGGTCGCGCTGGCCCGTGCCCTGGTGCGCTCCCCCCGCCTGCTGCTGCTCGACGAGCCGTTTGCCGCGCTCGACGCGCTGACGCGCCTGCGCATGCACGCGCTGGTGCTGGACCTCTGGGCCCGGCACCGCCCGGCGACCCTGCTGGTGACGCATGACGTGGACGAGGCGGTGGCGCTCGCCGACCGCGTGCTGGTGCTGGAAAACACCAATGGCAGAGGCGGCCGGATCGTGCTGGACCTGCCCAACGACGCGGCCCGGCCACGCAACCGCACCGCCGCCTCGTTCGCCGCGTTACGCACCCGCCTGCTCGACCGCCTCGGCGTGCATGAGCAGGCGGCATGACGGCCAATCATCGTCTCGACGCCGGAGACCTCGGATGACGACCCTGAACCTGACCCGCCGCGGCCTCGGCGCCGCAGCGCTCATGCTGGCGCTGCCGAGCCTCGCCCGGGCGGCCGGGCGGGTGCGGATCGGCTACCAGAAAAACGGCTCGCTCGTGATCGTGCGGCGGCAGCGCCTGCTCGATCCGCTGGGGATCGGGGTAGAGTGGGTGGAGTTCGCCTCCGGCCCGCCGCTGCTGGAGGCGCTGAACGCCGGGGCGATCGACTTCGGCGCGACCGGCGACACGCCGCCGATTTTCGCGCAGGCAGCCGGCTCTGACCTGCTCTATGTCGGCGGCCAGCCTGTCGACGGCGCCAACCAGGCCATCCTGGTTCGCGCCGACAGCCCGGTCCACACGGTGGCCGAGCTGCGCGGCAAGCGCGTCGCCTTCACCAAGGGATCGAGCGCGCACAACATGGTCGTGCAAGTCCTGGCCGGCGCTGGGCTGAAGCCTTCGGACATCCAGCCCGTCAACCTGCAGCCGCCCGACGCCGGCGCCGCATTCCGCAGCGGCGCACTGGACGCCTGGGCCATCTGGGACCCGTTCTTCGCCATCGCCGAGTTGGAGCCGACGACGCGGGTACTGACCACCGCGAAGGGCGTGGCCCCCAGCAACTCGTTCTTCCTCGCGAGCCGGAGCTTCACCGAGCGCGAGCCCGGCACCGTGCTGGCCTTGCTGGACGCGATCAATGCCGCCGCACGATGGGCGCAAGCCAATCCGGAGCCGTTGGCCCAGACCATGGCCGACGTGACCGGCGTGCCGCTGCCGGCCCAGCGCGTTGCGGCGCCCCGCGGCGTCTACGCGGTGCAACCGATGGACGAGGCGATCATCGGCCAGCAGCAGGCCATCGCCGACACTTTCGCCGCCCTGCGGGTGATCCCCACCCGCGTCGATGTGCGCGCCGCCGTGTGGCGCCCCGGACGGCAGCGCGCGGAGGCGCTGCCATGGACTCCGTGACGCTGCCGGCGACGGAGGCCGGGGACGCCAGCTTCCTGGCTGAGCTGGCCGCGCACGCGGCTGAGGTGGACCGCAACGGCGCGTTCCCGTGGGAGAGCCTGGACGCCCTGCACGCCGCGGGCCTGTTGGCCATCACCGCCCGGCCCGAGGATGGCGGCGAGGACGCGACCTTGGCCCGCTGCGCCCAATTGGGGCGCCAGGCGGGCCGGGGCTGCGCCTCGACGGCGCTGATCTTCGCCATGCAGTTGATCCATCTGCGCTCCTCGGCGAGCCCCAATTGGCCGGCGCCCCTGCGCGCGCAGGTCGGCCGCAGTGCCGGGCGGTTCGGGGCGTTGATCAACGCGCTGCGGGTGGAGCCGGCGCTCGGCACCCCAGCCCGCGGCGGGCTGCCGGAGACAATGGCGCGGCGCACGGCGGATGGCTGGTCCATCCGCGGGCGCAAGATCTACAGCACCGGCGCGCCCGGCCTGACGTGGATGCTGGTGTTCGCCCGCGTCGAACTTGGCGGGTCGCCGGACGTCGAACCCAGCGGTTCACCGGACACCGATGAGGCCGTGCCGCGAATGGGCCAATTCCTCGTGCCGGCGAACAGCCCGGGCGTTTCCATCGAGGAGACCTGGGACCAGCTTGGCCTGCGCGGCTCAGGCAGCCATGACGTGGTGTTCGAGGATGTCCTGGTCCCGCTCGATCACGCGGTCGACCTGCGCCTACCCGCAGATTGGGCCCGGCCGGACCCGGTCGGCATGGCATGGAACAACCTGATGATTGCCGCACTATATACCGGTGTAGCGGAGGCGGCGCGGGATTGGATCGTCTCGTTCTTGCAGGATCGCAAGCCCGCGAACCTCGGCGCGCCGCTCGCGACCCTGCCGCGCATGCAGGAGGCGGTCGGCCGGATCGAGGCGAAGCTGCTGGCCAACCGCCGCTTGGTGGCGGGCGCAGCAGCCGACACGGACGCCGGACACCCGCCCAGCGCCGTCGAGAGCGGGCTGATCAAGACCATCGCCGCCGAGAACGTGGTCGCCGCGGTGCAGGACGCCATGCAGCTCGCCGGCAACCACGGTCTTTCCCGCGCCAACCCCCTGGAGCGGCACTTGCGCGATGCGCTATGCTCCCGCGTGCATACGCCGCAGCCCGACGCCGCCTTCACGGCCGCCGGGCGGGCAGCGCTCGGGCAATAGGAGGACCAGCATGAGCCTCGAATTCATCGGCATGATCCAGCCGCGCGAACAGTCGGAAATCCACCCGGCGCGCGGCCCGGCCATCGACCCCGGCTATCTCGTCGCCAGCGCGCAGGCGCATGAGGCGCATGCGGCCGAGGGCGGCGGCTTCGACCGCGTGCTGATCGGCTGGTTCAGCAATGGCCCCGACGGCCTGCAGATCGCGACCCATGTCGCCGCGCATACGAAGCAGGTCGGCTTCCTCGTGGCCCACCGACCGGGGTTCCAGGCCCCGACCACGGCAGCGCGGGCGTTCGCGACGCTCGATCAGCTCAGCGGCGGACGGGCGGCGATCCACGTCATCTCCGGCGGGGACGACGCCGACCAGGCGCGGGACGGCGATTGGCTCGCCAAGGACGAGCGCTACGCCCGGACCGACGAGTATGTGGACGTGCTGAAGCAGGTCTGGGCGGCGGACGCGCCGGTGGACCACCACGGCGCATATTACCGTATCCAGGGGGCGTCCCCCGCCATGCAGACCGTGCAGCGCCCGCGCATCCCGATCTATTTCGGCGGCGCTTCGGACGCGGCGCTCCGGGTGGCCGGCAAGCACGCCGACGTCTATGCCCTGTGGGGGGAGACGCGCGCGCAGGTGGCCGAGATCATCGGCCGCGTCCGGACCGAAGCGGCTGCGCACGGCCGCACGCTCCGGTTCAGCCTGTCGTTCCGTCCGATCCTGGGCGCAACCGAGGATGCGGCCTGGGCGCGGGCGGAGAGCATCCTGGCGCAGACGAAGCGGTTGCGCGGGGAGGCTGCGCTGGGCCCGGCGGACGGCGCGCCGGCCAACGCCGGGTCGCAGCGGTTGCTGGCCGCGGCGGCGCTTGGGGACCGGCCGGAGGGGCGGCTCTATACGGCGATCGCCCGCGCCACCGGTGCGCGCGGCAACACCACGGCGCTGGTCGGCACGCCGCAGCAGGTGGCGGAGGCGCTGCTCGATTACCACGCGCTCGGCGTGACAACGTTCCTGATCCGCGGATTCGATCCGCTGGAGGACGCATTGGAATACGGCCGCACCCTGCTGCCGCTGACCCGGCGCCTGCTGGCCGAGCGCACCGGCCAGCGCGCCGCAGCCGAGTAGGACGAATGCATTGGTCTGGTGGGCCGATTCACCTAACATTCGGAACTCGAACGTTAGGATCGGACCACTAGCTGACTTTTCGCCAAGCCTACCCTACATGTCGTTCATGAACATCGAACAGACCGTCCTCCCGAACGGCCTCCGGGTCGTATCCGTCAACCTGCCGAGCTTCGACAGCGCCGCCGTCGCCGCTTTCGTGAAGGCCGGTGCCCGCAACGAGACCGAGGCGAACAATGGTATCGCCCATTTCCTCGAGCACATGGCATTCAAGGGCACGGCCACGCGCAGCGCGTTGCAGATCGGCGCGGAGATCGAGGTGCTCGGCAGCAACATCAATGCCTTCACCTCGCATGAAATGACCTGCTATTTCGTCACCGGCCTGAAGTCGACGATCGGCCAGTCCGTTGCGATCCTCGGCGATGTGTTAACGGCGTCCACCTACAACGACGCCGACATCGCGACCGAGAAGGGCGTTATCCTGCAAGAAATTCGCCGCAGCTCCGACAACCCGTCGCACGTCGCCTATGACGGCTATGGCATGACCGCCTATCCCGGCCAGAGCATCGGCCGCCCAATCCTGGGCCGCGCCGAACTCATCGAGCAGGTCACCCGCGACTACTTCACCGACTTCGTCGCGCAAAACTACTTTGCCGAGAACATGGTCGTCGTCGGGACCGGCAACTTCAGCCACGCCGCCTTCGTCGAGCATGTCGGCGAGCACTTTGGCGTCCTGCCCAGCCGCAACGAGCCGGTCGCCGTCGCCCCCGCGCGCTACATGGGTGGGCATGTGCGCAACACGGACAAGGATTTTGAGCAGGTGACCATCCTGCTTGGGCTGCAGTCCGTGCCGGAGACGCATCCGGACGTTTGGGCGCATAAGGTGATGGCCCGGGCGCTCGGCGGCGGCATGTCCTCCCCCCTGTTCCAGGAGGTCCGGGAAAAGCGTGGCCTCGTCTATTCCGTGAACGCCTATTCCGACCACGGCGTCGATCACGGCGAAATGGTGATGTTCGCCGGCACCACCGCGAAGCACGTCGACGAGCTGCTGACCGTCGCCTGCGGCGAGATCACCAAGATGACGGCGAACGTCGCGGAGGCCGATATGACACGCGCGAAGAACTCGCTGCTTGTCGGGCTGGCGACCGCTAAGGAGCGTCCGTTCAGCCTGGCCCGCGGCATCGCCGGCAGCCTGTTCGAGCATGGGATGATCATGACGCCCGAGGACGCGATGCGTAAGGTCGAGGCCGTCACGCTCGACGACGTGAAGGCCGCCGCCCGCATGATGGTTTCGAGCAATCCCACCATATCGCTCGTGGGTCCGGTGCCAGATGAGGATTATCATGGCCGGGTGCGTGCCGCGCTCGGATAAGGGCGCGCACAATTCGGCGGGATCGGTTATGCTGCCCGGCTGACCTTTTTCGCCACCTAGGATCATCACCTTGATGCCCACGCGTTTTTCCTCCGAAGACCTCGGCCGGATTTTTGATGCGCGCACCCTGACGCGCGGCCGCAGCCTCGTGCTGATCGGCGCGGTCGAGGTCGGCATGAGCGGCAGCGTCATCACCGGCCAGGTCGACGACCGCGGCGTGCAGCGGACCGCGACGCTTGAGCCGCAGGAGCAAGGTGCCCGCGTTGCGTTCAACGCCCGCTGCACCTGCCGCGCGCCAGGCTGCGCTCATTTGGCCGGAACTGCCTTCGCAGCGCTCGAACGCTATCCGGCGCTGCGCCGTCCGGCCCAGAACAGCATGCTGGACAGCCTGACGGCCCCGGCAGCGCCGGAGAAGCGCCGGGTCGTCTTCGAGCTGTCGCCCGGCAATGCGCAGCATGCCGCGACGGTCACGACCCTGTTCATCGGCGAGACAAGCGGGCGCATCGACGCCGCCACCCCGCGCCAACTGATGGCTGATCCCTCCGTCGGCGCCTCTGTCCGCGGGTTGGCCCGGCTGCTGGGCGGCGGCAATGCGACCCGCACGGCGGTGGACGCGAGCCTGCTGCCGGACGTGCTGCAACAGCTGGTAAGCTCCGGCCAGGGCCGCTGGTCGGCCACCGGCAAGCGGCTGGTGAGCGGCGAGGTCCGCACCTTCGACGCCCATCTGCGCCCGAAACTGCCGCCCAAATCCGCAGTGCTGCAAAGCGAGTTCGGCCCTTGGTATGTGGACGCCGGCTCCGGCGCCACCGGCCGGGTGCGCTATCGCCAAAAGTCCGCCGCGGTCTCCCACATCCGCTCCCGCCCGGAACCGGTGGTCGTCTCCGCACGGTCCAGCGAGCAGGTGATCGTCGAGACCGAGATCACCCCGGTGATCCGCCTCCGCCGCCTGCATTGCCCCGATGCGTTCGGCCGCCCGCAGCTGCTCGACGCGCTCACGCTTGATTTCGACTACGGCGGCGTGCTGACCGAGGGCGACGACGAGCGGCAGTTCGTCCGCGTCGTCACTCCGGCCGGACCCTCGTTCGTCCGCCGCGACCCGACTGCCGAGGCCGCCGCCCTCGACCTGCTCAATCAGGAGGGCTTTACCCAGATGCGCGTCGCCCAGGGCCGGGCCGCCAAGGGTCGCCGCGCCCTGGTCTATGTGGGCCCGGACGCCGCCGAGCGTTGGCATAAGTTCATGGCGCTCCGCGTGCCCGCCCTGCAGATGCTGGGCTGGCGCAACATGATCGACGGCGATTTCGGGCCGCGCCTGGTCGAGGCCGTCGGCACCTACGACGTGCAGGTCGCGGACGCCGGGCCCGGCCGTTTCTCGCTCGATTTCGGGATCGAGATCGACGGCGTGCGGCTGCCGCTGATGCCGATCCTGAGCCGCCTGATCGAGCGTGGCGGCCTGGCGGCGGCACAGATCGTCGGCGACGAGCTGATCACCAGTCTTGACGACGGCCGGGTGGTGAAGCTGCCGGCCGACCGCATGCGCCGCCTGCTGGCGATCATGGGCGACCTGATCGAGTCGGCCGGGCGCATTTCGGATGGCCCGCTGGTGCTGCCCGCGACCGAGGCGGCGACCGTGCTGGAGCTGGAGGACGTCGTCTCGACCCGGTTCGAGAGTGCGGCGACCATCAAGGCCTATGTCGCCCGGTTCCGCGACGACGCCGACATCCCTGCGGTCGTCCTGCCTGCCTCCTTCAAGGGCGACCTGCGTCCCTATCAAAAACAGGGGCTGGACTGGCTGCAGCATCTGCGCGCCCACGGCCTCGGCGGCTTCCTGGCCGACGACATGGGATTGGGCAAGACCGCCCAGACCATCGCCCACCTCGTGTTCGAG
This sequence comes from uncultured Acetobacteraceae bacterium, assembly GCA_964657765.1. Lineage (GTDB taxonomy): Bacteria > Pseudomonadota > Alphaproteobacteria > Acetobacterales > Acetobacteraceae > CAHJXG01. The sequence goes on along the minus strand of CAZZWN010000043.1, from coordinate 3,911 downwards.
CACGCCGCCGGCCGGCTCGACCGCCCGGCGCTGATCGTCGTGCCCACCAGCCTGATCACCAACTGGACGGCGGAGCTCACGAAGTTTGCGCCTCACCTCCGGACCGCCGTCCTGCACGGCCTCGACCGCCACGAGCGCCGGCAGACGCTGGACGGGGTCCACGTCGTCATCACGACCTATACGCTGATCGCCCGGGACGTCGTGGAGATGAAGGCGCTACCGTGGCACGTCGTGGTGCTCGACGAGGCGCAGGCCATCAAGAGCCCGGCCGCCAAGGCGACCCGCGCCGTGTGCCAGTTGGACAGCCGCCACCGCCTGTGTTTGTCCGGTACGCCGATCGAGAACAACCTCGAGGAGCTGTGGTCGCAGTTCCACTTCTTAATGCCGGGGCTGTTGGGAGATCGCCAGGGCTTCACCAAGCGCTTCCGCACGCCCATCGAGAAAAAGCGCGACGACACGCGCCGCGTGCAATTGGTTCGCCGCATCAAGCCCTTCATCCTGCGCCGCACCAAATCCGAGGTTGCGACCGAGCTGCCGCCGAAGCACACCATCCTGCGCCGCATCACCCTGGCGCCCGATCAGCGCGAATTGTACGAGACCATCCGCGTCACCCTGCACGAGCGGGTGCGCGAGCAGGTCGCCGAGCGCAGCCTGGCGCAGAGCCGGATCGTCGTGCTGGATGCGTTGCTGAAACTGCGGCAGGTCTGCTGCGACCCGCGCCTGGTGAAGCTGCCCTCCGCCCGGCTGGTCGAGAGCAGCAGCAAGCTCGAAGACTTGCTGGAAATGGTGACCGAGATGATCCCCGAGGGCCGCCGCATCCTGCTGTTCTCGCAGTTCACCTCGATGCTCGACCTGATCAAGCCGCGCATGGTCCAGGCCGGCATCCCGTTCGTCGAACTGCGCGGCGACACGCGCGACCGTGCCGAGCCGGTGCGCGCGTTCCAGGCCGGCGAGGTGCCGCTGTTCCTGATCAGCCTCAAGGCCGGCGGCCGCGGGTTGAACCTCACCGCCGCCGACACCGTGATCCACTACGATCCCTGGTGGAACCCGGCCGTCGAGAACCAGGCGTCGGACCGCGCCCACCGAATCGGCCAGACCAAATCCGTGTTCGTCTACAAACTGATCGGCGCCGACACGGTCGAGGAGCGCATCCTTGAGCTGCAGCAGCGCAAGGCGGAGCTGGCGAACATCACCTTCACCGAGGGTTCCGATCTGTCGGGCCTGGAGCAGGACGACGTGGACTACCTGTTCGGTGCCGACGCCGACCGCAAGGCGGCGTAACTCACCGGGTTTGAGTTCGGTTAGGCAATATGCCAGAGTTGAGCGGCGTGCCGGAGTCGCTCAACTAGGGATGGTCGGATGCTCCCGGCGCTATCGTAATCCGCACCCAAGATGCCTCGAGCGTCGACCGGGCGATCCGGTGCGCAAGGCCAGGGTTCGATGCGCTGATGCACGCCCATGCCCTCGCCCAGTCGCAACTTAAGGCGCAGCGGCCCGCGCCGGCTGTTTCCGAGAGCACTCCATGGGAGTTGATCGCGCCTGAGTTCGACGCGGCGCATTACCTCGCGAACAACGAGGACGTGCGCCTGTCGGATATGAACCCACTCGAGCACTTCATGCTGCACGGGGCGGTCGAGCTGCGCAATCCAAACGCCTGGTTCGACACCGGCTTCTACGTGCGCAACAACTCGGATGTGGTCGACGCCGAGGTCAACCCGTTCTTGCACTACCTGGCCCATGGCAAGGCGGAGGGGCGCAGGCCTGGCCCGCACCGGCAAGCCGAGCGCGCGACGCTTGCCCGGGCGGTGCCTGCGAGCGCCCGCTGGTTCGGCACGCAGCCCACCGACCCGCCCCGGCTCGACTTCGACACGTTGCGCGGCACGATCGCCACTCGCCTGGCGGATAGGGCAGGGGTCACTTTGTCCATCAGCCACGACCGCTACACCGAATCGGTCGGCGGCGTGCAGATCCTGGTGGCCGACGAACAGGCGGCCTTCAACCGCCAGAACGAGACCTACCTGCATCTCGCCCCGGCCGCGGCGCGCCTGATGCTGGCGCCCGCCGGCGAGACGCCGTTCCTGCTGCACTTGACGATCGATGGCGGCACCATTGGGCTCACGACCTACGAGGACATGGCCCAGGCGCTTGCGGAGCTGGCTGCTGAGATGCCGAGGATACGCCGTTTCGTGGTGCACTGCCTGTTCGGCCATCAGGTCGACCCGATGATCGCCTTGCACGCGGCGCTTTGCCCCACTGCCGCCGTGTTCTGGGCCAACGACTACGAGGCGATTTGCGTTGGTTTCAACCTGCTGCGCAACGACGTCGCTTTCTGCGGCGGACCGCCGCCCGGCAGCATGGCCTGCCGGATCTGCGTCTACGGCGAGGATCGCGACACCCACCTGGCTCAGATCGGCCGGTTGTTCGCCGCCGTCCCGTTCCATGTCGTGGCGCCGTCGCCTGCCGCGTTGGCCGTCTGGAACGGCGCGGCGCGGTTGCCGCATGTGTCGGCGCAAGTCCATGAATACGTTCGTATCCGGCCCACGGCCATCCGCAGCGGCATGGTCGGCGCGACCGAGCGCGGCACCGCCGACAACCCGGTCCGGGTGGCGTTCATCGGCTATGCCACCACCCATAAAGGCTGGCCGGCCTTCGTCGAGGTCGCCGCTGCGATCGAGGGCTTGGCGGCCTACCAGCTGTTCCATTTCACGGCCCTGCCCGCCGATCCGGCACCGCCCAATGTCAGCACGATCCCGACTAAGGTGCTGCCGGGAGCGCGGGGCGCCATGACGGCCGCGCTCGTTGCGCACTCCATCGACCTCGTGCTGGTGCTGTCCGCCTGGCCCGAGACGTTTTGCCTGGTCGCCTACGAGGCCGTCGCATCGGGCGCGGACGTGATCGCGCTGCCCGGCAGCGGCAACGTCGCCGACATGGTTCTGGCAAGCGGCAGGGGCCTGATTATGCCGGACGTGGCAGCGATCGTCGAGTTCTTCACCGATGGCGCTGCGGTCGAATACGTCCGGATGTGCGGGGAGCAGGGCTCGGAAATGGGCCGCGTCGAGTCCCGCGGCATGACGGCGACCTTGGCTGTTGCAAGCGCGGCGCCGGGCCAATCAACCGAAGCGGCGGCATGAGCCGCATCTGCTGCTACACCAGCTTCAACTACGCGTATCTCGGCCGTGCGCTGACTTTGCTTGCGAGCCTGCGGGCGGCGCATCCGGACTGGGACGTATGCGCCCTGGTGGTGGACGAGCCGCCGCCGGGCGAGCTGCAGGGCGACCTGCTGGCTGGCTTCGACCTCGTGCTCGGCCTGTATGACCTCGGCATTCCCCGCGTCCGCGCTTGGCTGTTCAAGCACGACGCGGTCGAGGCCTGCACCGCCGTGAAGGGCGCCGCGATGCTGCATCTGATGAGTGCTGGCTACGATGTCGTGCTCTACCTTGACCCGGACATCGCCGTGTTCCATCCCTTGGCGCCGGTGATGGCGGCCCTGGGACACGCTTCCATCGTGCTGACGCCGCACCAGGCCAGCCCAAATCGCAACTATCAGGTCATGCGGGACAACGAGCTCGCGTCGATGCGGTTCGGGGTATTCAATTTGGGGTTCATCGCGGTGCGCAGCGAAGGCGCGGGGCGGCAGTTCGCCGAATGGTGGGCGGCGCAGCTCCGGCGTGCCTGCTACGATGACGCCGAGGCCGGGCTGTTCACCGACCAGCGTTACATCGACCTCGTGCCCGGATTGTTCGACGGGGTCGCGATCCTGCGGGATCCCGGCTGCAACGTAGCGAGCTGGAATCTCAGCACCCGGCGCGTCGCCATCGGCGCCGATGGCCGCATAACGGTCAACGATGCGCCGCTTCGCTTCATGCACTTCACCAAGATCAACTCCGTCGGCGACATCATGATCGAACGCT
>CAZZWN010000042.1:0-17772 GCA_964657765.1 uncultured Acetobacteraceae bacterium | reverse complement strand
CAAAAGGCTTTTTCGGCAGCCTGTTCGGGGGTGGTGGCCAGCAGCCGCAGCAGCCGCGCGGCTATGGCCAACCCGGCTACGGCCAGCAGTTTCAGCCAACCTCGGCTCCGCCGCCGCCGCAGTATCCGCCCAACTACCAGCCCGGCATGTTCCAGGGCGGCGGGGGTTCCGGCTTCCTGGGCTCGGCGTTGACCACGGCTGCGGGCGTCGCGGGCGGCATGTTTGTCGGGAACGCATTGATGAACGCATTCAGCGGGCATGGCGGCGGCCAGGCCAGCAGTGGCGGCGGTTTCCTCGACAACGCGTCGTCGACCACGGCCTTCGATGGCGCGGGCACGGACCCGACGGCTGGGTTCGCGACCGACGCCAACAATCCTGCGCCCGACCCTTTCGCCGCCGGTGGCGAGCCGAAGGGCTATGATGACGGCGCCGGGTTCGGCGGCGACGGCTCCACGCAGGAGGCCGGCTTTGACCAGGGCGGCAGCGATCCGTTCAGCGGCGGTGGCGGCGGCTTCGACTCCGGCGGCTTCGACGACAACACCTAGCGTCCGATGGCGTCGCCTAGGGGTGGCATCCCCGCCCCGTTCACCGGCCATGCGGCCGTCGTGCGTCCCGAGTGGATCGACGACAACGGCCACATGAACATGGCCTACTATGTCGTCGTGTTCGACGGTGCGATCGACCATTTATGGACTGCGCTCGGCCTCGGCGAACCGTACCGGCAGCGCACCCAGCACGGTACGTTCGCTGCCGAGGCGCACATCCACTATCGCAGCGAACTGCTGCAGGGCGACCGGGTGCAGGTCGCGACGCAGATTCTGGGCGCAGACAGCAAGCGCATCCATTTGGCGCATGAAATGCGGCGGGAGGACAACGGCAGCGTGGTCGCGCAGCAGGAGGTCATGTTGCTGCATGTGAGCCTGGCGACACGCCGGGTCGTGCCGTTCCTGCCGGAGGTCGCAGCTGTGATCGCAGCCGGAGCCGAAGCGCACGCCATCCTGCCGCGGCCGGATTGGGTTGGCCGGCGGCTCGCTATGCCGGGGGCGTCTCCGCCAGGCTGATCGGCTCCAGCTGCATCCAGGCTGGCGGGGCCGGATACAGGACGGCGTCGCCGCAAACCAGGCTCCCAGCAGCGATGGCGTCCAGCCGCAGCAAAGCCATGCCCAGTCCAGGCACGCCGGACCGCATCGCTCCGGCCTCGACCCCCCCGCGCAGCACCGGCATTCCCATCGCCGGCACCGGACCGTCGATGCGCACGGGAACCAGGCGCCGCTTTAGCAGACCGCGATACTTGGTCCGTGCCGTGAGCTCCTGGCCCATGTAGCAGCCCTTGGTCCAGGACACGCCGTGCAGTTCGTCGAACCCGGCCTCCAACAGCGTCGTCTTCTCGGCCTCCATATCGCGCGGCCCATCCGGCAGGCCGAGCGCCAAGCGGTGCAGGTCCCAATCCGTCACGGTCGCGTTCGCAGCCAGCGGCGTCGTGGACAACGCCCGCCAGCCCGCCCCGGCGACGCGCGGATCGGGCGCCACGACGTCCGCAACGGGCGCAACGTCGCCCCATAAAGCATGCACAAGCAGCGGCACCGGCTGCACGGCCACCTTGGCGCGCAGCCGGAACCGGGTCAGGCGCTGAGTAAGCATTGCAGCCTGACCGGCTTCGCAGTCCAGCAACAGGCGCTGGCCATCGGCAAAAATGAAAAAATCGGCCAGCCATTTGCCCTGCGGCGTCAGCAGCGCTGCCCACACCGCACGGCCCGGCGCAACCTCTGCGACATCGTTGGAGACCAGTCCCTGCAGGAACGATACGCGGTCGTCTCCGCTCACTTCGATTACGGCGCGGCCGGGCAGCAGGGTCAGCATGTCCATAGCCCGCGACGTGGTGCCACACTGTCCCGAACTCAAGCGGCCCCGCTGACGGGACATCCATGCCCTGCATGCGGCCCCGGCGTGCGCACTCGGCAACAACTTGTGCTACAGCGGCCGAGCATGCGCATTCTGTTCATAACCGCGACTCGAATCGGCGACGCTGTTCTCTCGACCGGGCTGCTCGATCACCTGCTGCATAGTCATCCGGAGGCGCGCTTCACCATCGCCTGCGGTCCGGTGGCGGAGGGTGTGTTCGCTCGCATGCCCCGGCGCGAGGCGACGCTCGTGGTCGACAAGCAGCGCCTCGACCTGCACTGGCTGCGGCTTTGGCGGCATACGGTCGGGACAGTTTGGGACCTGGTCGTCGATCTGCGCGGCTCGGCCTTGTCGTTCTTCTTGGCTGCCCGGCGTCGTGCGGTCATGCGTGGCGGGCGGCGGCCAGGGCATAAGCTGGCACAGTTGGCGACCGCCCTCCGGCTTACGACGCCGCCGCAGCCGGTGAGCTGGACGAACGCCGCCGACCAGGCACGGGCGGCTGCCCTGCTGCCGCCGGACGTGCGTTATATCGGCCTGGGCCCCACCGCGAATTGGGCCGGCAAAGCCTGGCCGCCGGATCGGTTCGCGGCCCTGTTTCGCACTTTGCGCGATCAGGCGCTGCCCGGCGCGCGTCCCGTCGTATTCGCTGGTCCCGGCCCGGTCGAGCAGGCCCTGGCGGCGCCGGTCCTCGCCGCCCTGCCTGACGCGATCGATCTTACGGGCCGGCTCTCACTGCCCGAGGCATCCGCTTGCCTGTCCCGCTGCGCCCTGTTCGTGGGCAATGATTCCGGGCTGATGCACCTGGCCGCTGCCACCGGGACGCCCACGCTCGGGCTGTTCGGCCCCACATCCGCCGTGGAATACGCGCCCGCCGGCCGCCGTGCCGCCATCGCCTTGGCGTCGGGAACCATTGGCGCTGCACCGATGGACGGCCTTTCGGTCACGGCCGCCGTCGCGGCAGCGCTCGCACTGCTGCGGCGATGAGGATCGCGCACGTCATGGCCGGAGCGCCCGCCGGCGGCGCCGAGCTGTTTTTCGAGCGCCTGATGCTGGCGCTGCATGATGCCGGGGATGCGATCCTGCCGGTGATCCGCCGCGACCCTGGCCGTGCGGGGCGGCTCATGGCGGGCGGGCTTAGCCCAGTTCAGCTCCGCTTCGGCGGCGCGCTCGACCTGCTGACCCGGCCGCGCATCGCCTCGGCGCTCCGGGCCTTCGCGCCGCGGGTGGCGGTTGCTTGGATGAACCGGGCGGCACGGCAGACGCCCCGGGGCAGCTGGGTGCTGGCCGGGCGGCTCGGCGGTTACTATGACCTGCGCTACTACCGCGCCTGCGACCACCTGATCGGCAACACGGGGGGCATCGTCGATTGGATCGTCGGGCAGGGCTGGCCGCCCGGCCGCGTGCACCACTTGCCGAATTTTGCCCCTGACCTCGCGGGCGCGATCCCGGCCGCGCTGCCGGTGCCGCCGGATGCGCCACTGGTGCTGGCGCTGGGCCGGCTGCATCGGAACAAGGCCTTCGACGTGCTGATCCGCGCCCTGCCGCTGCTGCCCGGCGTGCATCTGGCAATCGCGGGCGAGGGGCCGGAGCGTGCCGCGCTGGTTGCGCTCGCCCATGGCCTTGCGGTGCGGGACCGTGTGCATCTGCTGGGCTGGCGCACCGACCAGGCAGCGCTGCTGGCCCGCTGCGACCTGCTGGCCTGTCCGAGCCGGCATGAACCCTTGGGCAACGTGGTCATCGAGGCATTCTCCGCCGCCCGCCCGGTGGTTGCCGCCGACGCGGCCGGGCCGTCGGAACTGATCGTGCAGGGTCGTGACGGCCTGCTGGTCCCGCGTGAGGACCCGGCCGCGCTGGCCGCTGCGGTCGGCGCCGTGCTGGCCGATCCCGTGCTGGCTGCCCGCCTGGCGCAGGCCGGCCGCGCCCATTATGAGGCCGAGCACGCCGAGGCGCCCGTCGTGGCGCTTTGGCGGACGGCGCTCGCCGTGATGGAGCGGGCCTGATGTGCGGCATCGCCGGCATGGTCATGGAGCCGGGTGCCGCGCCGCCCAACCCGGCCACGCTCGACGCCTTGATCCAGGCGCTGGCCCATCGCGGACCCGATGGCAGCGGCCACGCCGTGGTCGGCCGCACCGCCTTGGTGCAGACCCGGCTCGCGATCATCGACGTCGCGGGCGGCGATCAGCCGTTTTTCGCCGGGGCGGCCACGCTGGTCGCCAACGGCGAGGTCTACAACTACCGCGAGCTGCGCGACGCGATGCCCGGCGTCCACTTCGCCACCTACAGCGACTGCGAGCCGCCGCTGCACCTTTGGCAGCGGGACGGCGCTGCCTACGCCAACGCACTGCGCGGCATGTACGCCATCGCGATCCACGAGCGCGCCCAGCGCTGCGTCACCCTGACGCGCGATCCCTTCGGCATCAAGCCGTTGTATGTCGCCGCGATCGATGGCGGCCTGGCCTTCGCGTCCGAGCCGCAGGCGCTGCTCGCCGCCGGCTTGGTCCGTCGCATTCTACGCCCGGTCGCGCGGGACGAGTTGCTGCAGATGCAGTTCACCACCGGTGCCGACACCATCTTCGATGGCATCCAGCGCGTGCTGCCGGGCGAGACCCTGCGCATCGCCGACGGGCATATCGTGGACCGCAGCAGGGTCAAGGCGCTGCCGGACGGCGGGCCGGAGAGCATCACCGAGGAGGCCGCCTTGTCGCGGCTGGACCGTGCGCTCAATGAAAGCGTCGACCTGCACCAGCGCAGCGACGTGCCGTATGGCATGTTCCTGTCGGGCGGCGTGGACAGCGCGGCCGTGCTCACCGTCATGGCGCGGCTGAATGCGCGCCCCGTGCTGGCCTACACCGCCGGCTTCGAGGCGCCCGGCGCCGCGGACGAGCGCGACCATGCCGCCGCCGTCGCCCGAGCGGCCGGGGCGCGGCACGAGACGATCGAGATCACCGAGGCCATGGTCTGGCGCGACCTGCCGCGCATCGTCGCCGCCATGGACGATCCGGCTGCGGATTATGCCATCATCCCAAGTTGGTTCCTGGCCCAGCGCGCCCGGCAGGACGTCAAGGTCGTGCTGTGCGGCGAGGGCGGGGACGAGATCTTCGGCGGCTATGGCCGCTACCGCAGCGCCATGCGCCCGTGGTTCCTCGGCGGCCGGGTGATGCGCGCGCGCGGCACCTTCGACCGCTTGGACGTGCTGCGGACCCGCCCGCCCGGCTGGCGCGACGGCTTGGCGGCGAGCGAGGCGCACGCGGCATCGCCGGGCCGCACCCGGCTGGCGGCGGCACAGGCGACGGACGTGGCCGACTGGCTGCCGAACGACCTTTTGCTGAAGCTGGACCGCTGCCTCATGGCGCATGGGATCGAGGGACGCACGCCGCTGCTGGACCCGGCCGTCACCGCGGCCGCCTTTCGCCTGCCGGACGGAATGAAGGTCCGGGACGGCCGCGGCAAGTGGCTGCTGCGGCAGTGGCTGGCGCACCATATGCCGGAGGCCCGGCCGTTCGCGCCGAAGCAGGGCTTCACCGTGCCGGTCGGCGCCTGGATTGCGGCACAGGGCGCGCGGTTGGGGCCATTGGTCGCAGCCCAGTCCGGCGTGGCCGAGATCGCCGACCCGGCCCGTGTCGCGGCGCTGTTCCGTGCCGCCGAGGGCCGGCACGAGGGATTTGCCGCCTGGACGCTGCTGTTCTACGCACTCTGGCACCGCACCCACATCCTGGGCCAGGCGCCCCAGGGCGACGTGTTCGAGACCCTTGCCGACTAATCGAGGAAGCCATGGCCGACCATTACGACCTGCTGATCAAAGGCGGCATTTGCGTGCTGCCATGGGGCGAATTCGCGATCGATGTCGGCGTGCGCGACGGCCGGATCGCGGCGCTGGGGGCGGCGGGCGCCACGTCCGACCGGGTGCTGGAGGCCAAGGGGCTGCATGTGCTGCCGGGCCTGATCGACCCGCACGTGCATCTGCGCGATCCCGGCGACCCTGCCATCGAAACCCTGCCGACCGGCACCCGGGCCGCCGTGCTGGGCGGGTTGGCCGCGGTATTCGACATGCCGAACACCGCGCCGTCGATCACCACGGCGGAGCGCGTGGCCTGGAAGCAGGAGTATGTCGAGCAGAACGCCTGGTGCGACATGGGGCTGTATGTCGGCGCCGCGAAGTCGAACATCCCGGAGTTGGCGGCGCTGGAGCTCAAGCGCGGCGTATGCGGGGTCAAGGTGTTCGCCGGCAGCTCGACCGGGGACCTGCTGGTGGACGACGACGCCTCGATCGAGGCGGTGATGCGCAGCGGCCGGCGTCGGATTTCCTACCACAGCGAGGACGAGGCCCGGCTGCAGGCGCGCCGCGGCCTGTTCAAGCTCGGCGATCCCTACGCGTGCCATATGGAGTGGCGGGACGAGGAGTGCGCTTTCCTGGGCACCCGGCGCCTGATGGCGCTGGCGCGTCGCACCGGAAGGCCGGCGCACATCCTGCATGTGTCGACCGCTGAGGAGCTGGAGTATCTGCGCGGCTACCGTGACGTCGCGACGGTCGAGCTGCTGGTCAACCACCTGACGCAGGTGGCGCCGGAGGTCTATGAGCAGCTTGGCGGGTTCGGGGTGATGAACCCGCCGATCCGTGGGCGGCGGCATCATGAGGCTGCCTGGGCCGCGGTTCGCGACGGCACGGCGGATACGATCGGCTCCGACCACGCACCGCATCCGCGGGCCGCGAAGCTGAAGCCTTGGCCGGACTGCCCGGCGGGCCTGACTGGGGTGCAGACATTGGTGCCGATCATGCTGGACCATGTGGCTGCGGGCCGGCTTTCGCTCGCGAGGCTGGTGGATTTGATGTGCGCGGGCCCGGCCAGGGTCTATGGCGCGGTCGGCAAGGGCCGGATCGCGGCGGGATACGACGCCGACTTTACTTTGGTTGACCTCAAACACCAGCGGGTCATCGAGGACCGCTGGATCGCCTCACCGTGCGGATGGACGCCTTTCGACGGAGTGCGCGTGACCGGCTGGCCGATGGCGACGGTGGTTCGCGGCCATGTCGTCATGCGGGACGATGAGGTGCTGGGCAGCCCGGTTGGCCGGCTTGTGCAATTCACCGGTTGATTACTGCGGCGCGGCGATGAACGCCGCGCCGTTTCGCAAGGATGCTGGTATGCAGCGTTGATTACTTCAGCGTAAGAGTGATGCCGTCGGCCGAGCCCTGCAGGCGGGCGCCGCGGGTAACCTGGTCGACCCGGATCTGAACGCCGTTGCCGTTGCGCAGGATCTGGCCGCCGATGCCGTTCACGAGTGTCGCCTCGCCGGTCGTCGCCGCATAGGTGCCGCTGAAATCCTGCAGCCGCTTGAGGCCATACACCCGGCCGCGGCCGGTGACCTTCGAGTAGCCGACGTCGGCGACCGTCACGCCACTGACGGAGAAGTGGTAGCTGCGGTGGCCGTAGTGCAGCACGCCGTCGCCCCAGGTGTAGCCTATACCCGCCGCAGCGCCCTGTGCGGTCATGAGGATGGTGCCCGAGATGGGGCCGGACACACCGGGATCGCGGCGCTGCGCCAAGGCCGGCACGGTGGCAAGCATCGTCGCGGCGGCGACGGCTAGCGAAAGACGGCGGGTAACGGTCAAAGCATGCTCCAGACGTAGTTGTTGATCACAGAAAACGTGTACACCAACGCAGCACCGGATAAAATGTTGCTGAACCTAATTATCTGAACCCACCATGGGTCGGTGGAACGACGGATGCAAGCGCCGGTTAGTCGGCGGTCAGGGTCTTGGGCCAGGGCGCGCGACGGTAACGCTCCTGCGCCGCGGTCGGGGCAGGGCCGTCGGCCACTTCGCGGTGCAGCCCGGGCAGCGCCGCTGGATCGCTCCAGCAATCCACCACTCCCAGGCTGCGGGTGCAGAACGGGACGGGAGCTGGACCCGTCTCCAGCGCCTCGCAGTAGGTCAGCCCGCGGTCCAGCCGCACGATCGAGCAATCCCGACCGCTGATGGCCGAGACGCCGATGTCAACCACGCCGCGGCCGAACACGACGACCGACGCGACCTCGACCGCGGCCAAGGCGCCCACCGGGGTTGCCCAATGGGCGCATCCGGTAAGGCCGATCAACAGGGCAAGCAGTATGGCGCGCATGGCGCATCTCACCACAGCGGCATGAACAAAGGGTTAGCGCGGTTTGCCTGGACTTCCCGCCGTCGCTATGGTCCGCCCGCCATCAAGGGGCTGAAACGTGCAAAGGGCAGGACGTGGCTGACATCTTCGACGAGGTGAACGACGATCTGCGGGCGGAACGGGCCAAGCGGTTTGCCCTGCGCTATGGCTGGCTCGTGGCCCTGCTTGTGGTGCTGCTCGCGGGCGGCGTCGGCGCTTGGCAGGTCTGGCGCCGGTATCAGGGACAGCAGGCGAACGGCGTCGCTGCCGCCTATCTCGGAGCCATGCGCGATGCGGACGGGCCGGCGGCGGCGGACGGACAGCCCACGCCGAGCCGCAGCGCCGCCATGGCCGAGTTCGACCGCCTGGCCGAGACGGGCCCCCAGGGCTACCGCAGCCTCGCCCGCCTGCGCGGCGCGGCGCTGCACGCCAGCAATGGCGACGTGCCCGGGGCGCTCGCCGCGTGGGACAAGCTTTCGGCCGACACTGCTGCCGACCCGCTGCTGCGCGACCTCGCCAACCTGATGTGGGTGCAGCACCAGGTGGATTCCGGCGATCCGGCCGCGGTCGAGGGCCGGCTGCAGCCTTTGCTCGCTACCAACAATCCATGGCGGCCTATGGCGCTTGAAAACCAGGCCTGGCTCGCGTTGCGTACGGGGAAGACCGACCAGGCGCGGGATATATTGCGGCAACTCGCTGCCGACGCGGCCGCTCCGGACGGCGTGCGCGGGCGGGCGAACGGCCTGCTGGCGCAGTTGGGCGGGTCGGCACCCGCTGCGGGCCCGTCAGCCAGCCCCGCACCCCCCGCCGCCCAATCCACGGCGGAGCCGCGGGGATGAAGCGCCGCGCTGCGCTCCTATTGCCCTTGGCCGCCGCCGGCTGCAGCGCCCTCGACAGCGTATTCTCCGATACGAAGGACCCGGTCCCCGGCAAGCGCGAGGGCATTGGCGAGGCCCGGCGCGGCCTCTCGGTCGACGCCAGCGATACGCGCGCCGTCACGGTGCCGTCGCCGACGGAACTACCTGAATGGCCGCAGGCGGGCGGCAACGCCACCCATGTCGTCGGCAACGTGCAGGTCAGCGGCCTGGCGCCGGCCTGGCGCGCCAGCATCGGCGAGGGCGGCGGCTATCGCGCCAAGATTACCGCCCAGCCCGTCATCGCCGCCGGCCGGGTGTTCACGATGGACAGCGACGCGCTGGTCTCCGCGTTCGACCTCGCGTCCGGCAACCGCATCTGGCGGACCGAGACCCGGGACGACAAGGACCGCAGCACGAACCTGGGCGGCGGGCTCGCGGCCGTGGACGGCAAGGTCTTTGCCACGACCGGCCGGGCGGACATCCTGGCGCTCGACGCCGGCACGGGCGTCGTCAGCTGGCGCAAGTCGCTGGGCGTGCCGGCACGGTCGGCGCCCACGGTGGCGGACGGCCATCTGTATGTCACGACGATCGACGACAAGCTGCTGGCCTTCGACGCGGCAACCGGGGAACGGCTCTGGGCCCACCAGGCGACCGCCAGCGCCACCACCCTGCTGGGCGCAGCGTCGCCGGCGGTGAGCGAGGGCTTGGTGGTCACCGGCTTCGGCTCCGGCGACCTGGTGACGGTGCGGGCCGAAAGCGGCGCCCTGGCCTGGAGCGACAGCCTGGCCTCGGCACGCGGGCGCAACAGCCTCGTCGACCTATCGGCGATCAGCGGCATGCCGGTCGTGGACCGCGGCCGGGTCTATGCGATCGGCGTGGGCGGGCTGCTGGTGTCGCTCGACCTGCGCTCGGGCCGGCGGTTGTGGGAGCGCGAGGTCGGCGGCAGCGAGACCCCGTGGCTCGCGGGGGACTGGCTGTTCGTGCAGACGATCGACCAGTCATTGGCGGCGATCAGCCGGGACGACGGCCGGGTGCGCTGGATCACCGACCTGCCGCGCTACGACAATCCGGACAAGAAGCGCGACCCGCTGTTCTGGGTCGGCCCGGTGCTTGCTGGCGGCCGCCTGGTGCTGGTTGGCAGCAATGGGCAGGCGCTGTCGGTCGATCCGGGCGACGGCCATATCCTGGGACAGCAGGAGCTCAAAGGACCGGCCGCCGTCGCGCCGGTCGCCGCCGCGGGCGCGCTGTTCATCGTGACCGACGACGGCACGCTGCAAGCGTTCCGCTGATGACGCTGCCCCCCGCCCGGTTGCCGCCCGCCCGCCTGCCGACCGTCGTCATCGCCGGCCGGCCCAATGTCGGCAAGAGCACGCTGTTCAACAAGCTCGCCGGCCGCCGGTCCGCCATCGTGTCCGACACGCCGGGCGTCACCCGCGACCGCAAGGAGGCGGAGGCGCTGGTGCGCGGCAAGCGCATCCGCCTGATCGACACCGCCGGGCTCGAGGAGTCGGCGCCGGACACGCTGTTCGGCCGCATGCGCGCGTCGTCCGAGGCGGCGGTGGCGCTGGCCGACCTGATCGTTTTCGTGGTCGACGCCCGGGCCGGCATCACCCCGGCGGACAGCCACTTCGCCGCATGGCTGCGCCGCCAGGGCCGCCCGGTGCTGCTGGTCGCCAACAAGGCCGAGGGCCGGGTCGCGACCTCGGCGGCGCTGGAGGCCTATAGCCTGGGCCTCGGCGAGCCGCTGGCGATGTCGGCCGAGCACGGCGAGGGTCTGTCGGACCTGATGACCGAGATCGCCGACCGCGTGCCCGAGCAGACCGGCGAGGACGAGGATGCGTTGAACCGGCCGCTGAAGCTCGCGATCGTCGGTCGCCCGAATGCCGGCAAATCGACGTTGCTGAATCGGTTGCTGGGCGAGGAGCGCATGATCACCGGACCGGAGCCGGGCCTCACGCGCGACGCCGTCGCGGTGCAATTGAGCGACGCGCATGGCCCGATCGAGATCGTCGACACCGCCGGGCTGCGGCGCAAGGCGCGCGTGGACCTGCCGCTGGAAAAGATGTCCGTCAGCGCCAGCATCGAGGCTCTGAAGATGGCGGAGGTGGTCGTGCTCTGCGTCGATGCGGTCTTGGGGCTGCATGAGCAGGACCTGCAGATCGCCCGGCTGATTGAACGCGAGGGTCGGGCCTGCGTGCTGGCGTTGAACAAGTGGGACGCGGTGGCGGACCGGACGGCGACGCGCAAGGCGATCAGCGACCGGCTGGAGACCAGCATGGCGCAGATGAAGGGCATTCCGGTGGTGAACTTCTCGGCGCTGACTGGGTTCGGGGTGAACAAGCTGCTGCCGGCGGTGCGGGCGGTGCACGACATTTGGAACAGCCGGGTGGCGACGGGCGCGCTGAACCGCTGGTTCGAGGAGGTGCTGGAGCGCCATGCGCCGCCGCTGGTGGACGGGCGGCGGCTGAAGCTGCGGTATATCACCCAGGCGAAAGCGCGGCCGCCGACGTTCATCGCGTTCGGAACGCGGGCGGAGCAGATGCCGGAGGACTATCAGCGGTATATGGTGAACAGCCTGCGGGACCGGTTCGAGTTGCCGGGCGTACCGATCCGGCTGCTGCTGCGGGGGACTAAGAACCCGTATACGGACGATTAAGCGCCGTGGCGGCCGGAGTGCCGCCGCGTTGAGCAAGCCCGCAAAAACTTCCTAAACCATAACGAACCCAGCGAACGTCAGAGCGGCGAACGCCCGAACCTTGTTCATCGAACGGGTTCGAGGACGGCGGAAAATCGTCAAAATAGCGATCTATCGTCGAAATCGCAATATTCCATATTGCCTATATCATAACGCTCTCATCTCGCGATTATTGCGACACGGTAATCTGAGGCGGCTCGGCGGCGCATGCGGTCTGGGCCGCTGCCACCATGACGGCTTCAGCTGCGCAATGTTGCGATAACATTAATAAAAGATATAAGGGCAAGAATTCATATGGCGAGCTTCAACTGGAAGACCGGCGCCTCAGGCGACTGGGCCACCGCCGCAAATTGGTTTCAAAACGCGGTGCCGAATGCGGTCGCGGACGACGTGACCATCGACACTGCGCCGGTTGGACCGGCCAAGTCCTATACCGTCAAGATCGCCGCCGGCACCAGCGAGACCGTCAACTCGCTCGTCCTGGGCGGCGTGGGCACCAACCTTGAGGTCGACGGCACGCTGACCTTCGCGCCGGGCTCGACGGGCGCGCTCGGCTTCGAGACCGGCAACAGCGAGCTGCTCATCAACGGCGGCACCATCGTCAACGCCGGCTTGGTATTCGCCTCCATCCACACGACGGGGACGGTGATGTTCACCGGTTCCAACCCGCTCTATGTCGCTTGGGAGCTGCAGGTCGTCACGGGCACGACAACGCTCGACACGGCGAGCCTCGGCCCCTACGACGCTGCCAAGCACATCCTGTTCGACGGCATCTATGAGGCGCTCGGCGCCGGCCAGACCATCAACATGGGTGGCAAGGGCGGCGGCCTCACGGTCGCGGCCACAACCCTCAGCGGGCCGAAGGCTGTGCTTACGCCGAACTACTGGACGCAGCTCATCTTCGACGACGCGGGCTCGCAGATCAACGAGTGGAACGGCACGAGCTATGTTTCGATCGAGACGACGCTGACGCTGATCGAGGACGCCGCGTATGTCACCGTCACCGGCGGCCGCAACTACACGACGACCAACGCGCTGTCGATCGGCAAGGACGGCGTGTTCGAGCAGGCCGGCGGCACGCTCAGCACCGGCGGCCTCACGATATTGAGCGGCGGCCTGCTGCTTGGCGGCATAGCCCTCGAAGCTGGCAAGCCGGGCGTCGGCCGGGTGCTCGTGCAGGGCGGCGTCGTCAACAACGGCCAGATCGCCACCGAGGGACCCGGCCTCGCGTTCCGCGACGCGATCACCGGCACCGGGGCGATCGCCTTCAACCGCACCGCTCCGCTGCCCGGCTTCGGCACTCCCGTCGGCCCGGCGGCTGCGGGATCGCTGGAGGTAGCCGCCGTCGGGGCAGGCCAGACCGTGACCATGACCATCAACGACACCCTGATACTCGACGCGCCGGCCGCGTTTGCCGGCGTCGTAGCGGGCTTTGCCGCCAGCGACTTGATCGTGGTGAACAGTGCCGCCGCAGTCACAAGCGTTACCTACACGGCCGGCGCAGCCGGCGTCGGGACGCTCGCGCTGCACAGCGGCGGGACGACGCTGGGCACCGTGGCGCTCACCGGCGACTACACCGGGCAGACCTTCAACGTCGCGGCGGGCACGGTGGCCAACAGCTATAACGTGAGCGTCGGCGCATCCGTGACCCGGTTTCAGCTCACCGACACGACGACCGGGGTGTCGTCCGTCGCCGCTGGCGATCCCTATGTCGGGCCGGTCGCTGGTCTGCAGAACCAATACATCTATCTGGGTGCCGACAACCTCAACATCTCCGCGGTTACGCCGAACTCGTTCATTCGCGGCGGCCCCGGATCGGATGCCATCAGCGTCAGCAGCGCCGGCGGCAACAATGTGCTGGATGGCTCGACGGGCTCCAACTTCCTGGTCGGCGGCGCGGGCAACGACACGTTCTTCGTCGACGACCGCGCGGCGACCAGCGATATCTGGAGCACGGTCGTGAACTTCCACGCCGGCGACGCCGCGACGATCTTCGGCGTTACGGCGACCGGCTTTGCCCTCGACTACGAGGACGGCCAAGGTGCTGCCGGCGCCACCGGCATGACGCTGCACGCAATCGCGGCAGGCAAGCCGATCGCCTCGATCACGCTGGCAGGATACACTAAGGCCGACCTCGGCGGACGCCTGGGCATCTCGTTCGGCACCGAGTCGAACGGGGACAACTACATGTATATCAAGGGGAACTGAAGCCGGCTCTAATTCGGCTTGGCGTTATGCCTGCAACCCGGCAGCGTCCCCCGACGTTGCCGGGCCAAGGAGACGTGGCATGGCATCTAATGCAGAACGGTCGGACCCGGCCCTTTGGGAGCGGGTGAAGCACGAGGTCACGCAGGGCGACAAAGGCGGCAACCCCGGCGAGTGGTCCGCGCGCAAGGCGCAGATGGCGGTGCAGCGCTACAAGGCCGAGGGCGGCGGCTATAACGGCCGCAAGGCCGCCGACAACCATCTGGCGCAGTGGACCCGCGAGGACTGGGGCACCAAGTCCGGCAAGGCGAGTAAGCAGACGGGTGAGCGCTACTTGCCCCAGCACACGCGGGAAGCGCTGTCCGACGAGGAGTATGCCCGCACCTCGGGCAAGAAACGGGCCGATACGGCGAAGGGCAAGCAGCATTCCGCCCAGCCATCCGACATCGCGGCGAAGACGGCGGATGCGCGGCTGGCTGACCTGCCGCGCAATGAGCTGATGAAGCACGCCGCCCAGCGCAACATCGCCGGGCGATCCCGGATGAAGAAGGCCGACCTGATCGCCGCCCTGCGCCACGACACATGACCACGTCCGACCCGCAGCAGACGCTGCACGAGTTCCGCGAGGTCGTGAACATGACGCCGGCGGTCCTGCGCCATTGGCTGGACAGCGACGAAAGCAAGTCGGTCGGCATGACCGCGGCGGGCGAGCGTGTGACGGAACCCGGCGCGGCCGAATCGGTCGGGCATCACATGGGCCAACGCATCCTCGAGCTGAAACAGCGCCGGCAGGACCAGCTCACGCCGGCGGACTATGCGGACATGCGCAAGGTCGTTGGATACGTGCACAGGCATATGGCGCAACGGCCGTCGGGCGATATCGAGGACTCGCGCTGGCGCAAGTCTTTGATGAATTGGGGCCATGATCCATTGAAGTGACAGCGTTCCATACGAATCCGGCTTGCAAAAAGCGGCTCTAGGCTGGACGTTCACCGCAGCGACGTCGGATCAGGAACCGCGCCGCGTCATAACGTCCGCGGAATGCGGGCCATACCGGGGGAGCCGCCATGGACCTAGAGACCCGCACGATCGCACGCGTCACGACACGCCTCGTGCCCTTCCTGATCGTCTGCTACTTCGTCGCGTATCTCGACCGGGTGAACGTCGGCTTTGCTGCCCTGACGATGAACAAGGACCTTGGGCTGACAGCTCAGGCCTACGGCATTGGCGCGGGGATATTTTTTCTCAGCTACTTCCTGTTCGAGGTGCCAAGTAATCTTTTCCTGGAGCGGTTTGGCGCGCGAAAGTGGATCGCGCGGATCATGTTCTCATGGGGCCTGCTCTCTGGGCTGACAGCGTTCATCCCGCAAATCGCGACGGCAACTGGTCAGTCCACGACGACGGTGTTCTATGTGATCCGGATCTTGCTCGGGATTGCCGAGGCCGGTTTCTTCCCGGGCATCATTTTCTATTTGACGCTGTGGTTTCCTGCCGTCTACCGCGGGCGTATCATCGGCTATTTCATGGCCGCCATTCCGCTCAGCAGCGTGATCGGCTCGCCGATTTCCGGTCAGTTGCTGAACCTCAACGGCTTAGTTGGCCTAACCGGGTGGCAATGGCTGTTCATCATCGAGTCCGTGCCTGCGCTGATATTATCGGTTGTTGTGTTCTTTTATCTTACCGATCGCCCGGCTGATGCGAAATGGCTAGCGCCGGATCAACGTGCCTGGCTGGCGCAACGGCTCGACGCCGAGTTCAAGGCCCGGGTCGCATCCAAGCATTTCTCGGTGCTTCAAGCATTGGGCGATACGCGGGTGCTGCTGCTGGCGTTTGTCTATTTCGGCGCTGTCGCGGCGAACTACAGCTTGGGCTTCTTCCTGCCGCAGATCGTGCGGGACTTTGGCCTGAGCTTCGGCTGGACAGGTGTTGTCACGGCCATCCCATACGCAGTGGGCACAATTGGGATGGTGTACTGGGGTAGGCACTCGGACCGGACGGGGGAGCGGCGGGAGCATGTGGCCCTGGCGGCGCTCGTGGCCGGCGCCGGCATTGCCGCATCCACGGTGATAGACGACCCGACTGGCAAGATGATCGCGCTGTCCATTGCAGGCTTCGGCATATTCGCCGTTCTGCCAGTGTTCTGGACCTTGCCGACCAATTTCTTGAGCGGAACGGCCGCGGCGGGCGGCATTGCGATCATCAATTCGATCGGCAACCTCTCGGGCTTTGTCGGGCCTTTCGTTATGGGCAAGATGAAGGACGCGACCGGGTCCTATGCGGTCGGGTTGCTGGCGGTCGCCGGGACGGTGTTCTTGGCGATGCTGGTCGCCCTCTCCTTGCCGCACGAAGCGAAGCTGGAGCAGATCGAGACGGAGCGGGAGACGGAGCCGTTGCGGACAGCGGCCGAATAGGCGGCGGCTACACCCGGACGGTCTGACCGTTCCGGGTTTCACCGGGCTCACAAAGGTCGGCCAGCGCGGGCGCCACGTCCGCGGGCTGGGCCAGGGCGCTGCGGTCCTCCCCCGGCATCGCATCGGCCCGCAGCCGGGTTGCGACGATGCCGGGGTCGAACAGGTTGACCCGCAGGTTCGTCGTCGCGGCCTCGTGCGCCCAAGTGAGCGCCAGGTGCTCCATGCCGGCCTTCGTGGCGCCGTATGCCCCCCAGAACGCCCGCGGCTCCGACGCGCGGCCAGTGGTGACGAACACAGCGCGCCCGGCGGATGCGGCGAGCAGCAACGGGCCGCAGGTGCGGATAAGCCGCCAGGTCGCGGCCAGGTTCACTGCCACGACGGCGTCCCAATCCTTGGGCAGGATATGCGGCACCGGCGTCAACCGGCCGAGCGCGCCGGCGTTGTGCACCAGTATATCGAGGCGGCCGAACCGCTCGAATAGGCTGGGGCCGATCGGATCGAGCGCCGGGCCGTCGGCAAGGTCCATCGGCAACAGGGTCGCGGTCCCGCCCGCCGCGCGGATGGCGTCGTCGGTCTCCTCAAGCCCGCCCTGGGTGCGGGCGGTGATCACCACATGGACGCCGCGCCGCGCCAGCTCGATGGCGGTGGCCGCGCCGATGCCGCGGCTGGCGCCGGTGACCAGCCCGATCCGCTGCACGTCCGGCACTAGCGCATTTCGGTCAGCAGGCTGAGCTGACGGTCGGAGTTGTCCATCATATCCGGCAACGGGATCGGATATTCCCCGGTGAAGCACGCGTCGCAGTAGTGCGGCTTCGCCACATCCCGGCTCGATTTGCCCAACGCGCGATACAGCCCGTCGAGCGACACGAACGCCAGGCTGTCGGCGCCAATGATCCGGGCCATCTCGTCGACGCTGTGCCGGGCCGCCAGCAGCTTGCCGCGCTCCGGCGTGTCGATGCCGTAGAAGCAGGAGTGCGTCGTCGGCGGCGAGGAAATGCGCATGTGCACCTCCGCTGCCCCGGCCGCACGCACCATCTCGACGATCTTGCGGCTCGTGGTGCCGCGCACGATGCTGTCATCCACTAAAATGACCCGCTTGCCCTTCAGCACCGACTGGTTGGCCGAGTGCTTCAACTTGACGCCAAGATTGCGGATGCTGTCCGTCGGTTCGATGAAGGTGCGGCCGACGTAGTGGTTGCGGATGATGCCGAGCTCGAACGGGATGCCGCTCTCGGCGCTGAAGCCCATCGCCGACGGCACGCCGCTGTCGGGCACCGGCACGATCACGTCGGCGTCGATATGGCTCTCGCGGGCAAGTTCGGCGCCGATGCGCTTGCGGGCGTCGTAGACCGGCATGCCCTCCATCACCGAGTCCGGCCGGGCGAAATAGATGTATTCAAACACGCAGAACCGGCCCTTGGTGCTGCCGAACGGCTTGATGCTGCGGACGCCCTGGTCGTTGATGACGACGATCTCGCCGGGGTCCACGTCGCGGACGAACTCGGCGCCTACGATGTCGAGCGCGCAGGTCTCGCTGGCCAGCACCCAGCCGCCGGTGCCCTCGT
>CAZZWN010000041.1:0-17966 GCA_964657765.1 uncultured Acetobacteraceae bacterium | reverse complement strand
TGTTCATCGCGCACGACCTTGCGGTGGTGAAGCACGTCGCGGACCGGGTGGCGGTGATGTATCTGGGTCGCATCGTCGAAATCGGGTCAAAAGACGAAATTTTCGCCAACCCGCGGCACCCCTATACCCGCGTCCTGCTGTCGGCGATCCCGCGGCCCGATCCGCACCGCAAGCTCGCCCGGCAGCTGCCCGGCGGCGATGTCCCAAGTCCGGCCGACATCCCGCCAGGCTGCCGTTTCCACACCCGCTGCCCCTTCGTCATCGATCGCTGCCGAACCGAGGATCCTACCTTGCATAGTGTCGAAGCCGACCACCTCTCCGCCTGCCACCGTGCGGAGGAACTGCCCGCGGCGGCGGCGATGGACACCGTGCAAGCCGTGGCGCCGGCGGCTGCGCGCCGTCTGGCGCTCTATGCCGACCGCCGGGCCGCAGCTTCGCAGGCAGCCGCACCATGAGCGCCACCATCGTCTCGCCCCGGCTCATGCTGGTCGGCGGCGGCAGCGTGAAGGAGGTCGCGGGCGTGCTGGCCAAGTTCGGCCTGTCGCGCCCATTGGTCGTCACCGACCCCTACATGGTGCGGTCCGGCCTGGTGCGCCGCTGCCTCGACCCGCTTGAGGCCGCCGGGATCGCCGCCGCCGTGTTCAGCGACACCGTGCCGGAGCCGACCGACACCGTCATCGACGCGGGCGCCGCGCTGCTGCAGGCCGGGCTGTATGACTGCCTGATTGGGTTCGGCGGCGGATCGCCGATCGACACGGCCAAGGCGATGTCCATCCTGGCGCATGGCCGGGCGTCCGGCGCCGGGTCGCACATGCGCCACTTCAAGGTGCCGGTGCAGGCGGACGCGGCCGGGCTGCCGGTGATCGCCATCCCGACCACGGCCGGCACCGGCAGCGAGGCGACGCGGTTCACCGTCATCACCGACACCGAGCGCGGCGAGAAGATGCTGATCGCCGGCATGGGCGCGCTGCCGCTGGCGGCGGTGGTGGACTACGAGCTGACCTTCACCGTGCCGAAGCGCATTACCGCGGATACGGGCGTGGACAGCCTGACGCACGCGCTGGAGGCGTATGTGTCGAGCCGGGCCAACCCGTATTCGGACACGCAGGCGCTGGCGGCGATGCGGCTGATCGGCGCCAACCTGCGCGATGCCTATGCCGAGCCCGGCAATGCGCGGGCGCGGGAGGCGATGATGCTGGGGGCGATGCAGGCCGGGATCGCGTTCACCAACAGCTCGGTCGCGCTGGTGCACGGCATGTCGCGGCCGATCGGCGCGGCTTTCCATGTGCCGCATGGCCTATCGAATGCGATGCTGCTGCCAGCGATCACGCGGTTCGGGCTGGAGGCGGCGCAGGGACGCTATGCCGAGGCGGCCCGGCATATCGGGTTTGCCGATCCGGCCGACGCCGACGCGGTTGCGGCGGAGAAACTGGCGGACGGGCTGGCGCAGTTGAACCACGACCTCGACGTGCCGACGCCCGGCGGTTTCGGGATCGACAAGACGGCCTGGGATGCGCGGCTGGAGGTCATGGCCGACCAGGCGCTGGCGTCCGGCAGCCCCGGCAACAACCCGCGCGTGCCGACCAGGGCGGAGATCGTGGCGCTGTATCAGGTGGTCTGGTCGGGGAACCGTTGATCCGATTGCCGTAACGGCGACCTCATCCCGAACTACGGCTTGGAAGGCGTTCGCGGGCGAGGCTTGTTCTCGTCCAATGTGCCTGCCGCCATATGGTCACCTCCTGGTGCCCGGCGCGTCACATTGTGCCTTCTGGAACGGGTCGAACGTCGTGCCTAGCTGTGCGGCAGGCTGAATGGGAACTAGGACATGACACGTACGGCATTGGTAGTGGGAATGACCGGGATCGTCGGTCGCGCGACGGCTGCGCTTCTCGTCGAGGAAGGCTGGGCGGTGCACGGCCTTGCGCGCCGGCCAATCCAGCAAGACGGCATCTCCCCTGTGGCAGCCGACCTGACCGATGCAGAGGCGACCGCCACTGCGCTCTCCCGCATCGCGCCGGATGCGGTGTTCATTTCGACCTGGTCGCGGCAGGCCACCGAGGCGGACAACATCCGCGTCAATGGCGCGATGGTCCGCAACCTGCTCGATGGACTGCGGCCCCGCGGAAGCGTCCGCCATGTCGCGCTCGTCACCGGTCTGAAGCACTACCTCGGGCCGTTCGAGGCCTATGGGAAGGGTGTGCTGCCCCGCACGCCGTTTCGCGAGGATCAGGGTCGGCTGGACGTCGAGAACTTCTATTACGCGCAAGAGGACGAGGTGTTCGCTGCGAGCGAGCGTGACGGCTTCACCTGGAGCGTTCACCGCCCGCATACGGTGATCGGCGAGGCGGTCGGCAATGCCATGAACATGGGGAGTACGCTTGCGGCCTATGCCACGCTCTGCCGCGAGACTGGCCGGCCGTTCCGCTTTCCCGGGTCGGCGGTGCAGTGGAACGGGCTCACCGACATGACGGACGCCCGCCAACTGGCCCGCCACCTGCTTTGGGCGACGACGACGCCGGCCGCCGCCAACCAGGATTTCAATGTCGTAGATGGCGACATATTCCGCTGGAATTGGATGTGGGCCCGGATCGCCGGATGGTTCGGCGTCGAGCCCGCGCCGTTCGACGGGACCGTCATGCCGCTCGAGCAGCAGATGGCGGAGGATGCGCCGCTGTGGCGGACCATCGCCGGGCGCGAGGGGTTGGCCGAGGCAGATTTGTCGAGGCTCGCGTCGCCGTGGCACACCGACGCCGATCTCGGCCGGCCGATCGAGGTGGTGACCGATATGTCGAAAAGCCGGAAGCTGGGCTTCACTGGCTATCAGGCGACGGACGAGGCGTTCTTCACCCTGTTCGAACGGCTGCGCGCCGACCGGCTGATACCCTGATCGGGAGTTCCGCCGAAAACGTATCGACCAGCTTGGCGCGATCTACCAGACCCTAACTCAAGCCTTCCGTCCCGCCACCACCGGCACTGGCTGCGCATCCCGTCGCAGCCGGTTCTCGCCCAACAGCAGCAAGATCGGCGCTGCAATGAAGATCGACGACGAGGTGCCCACTACGATGCCGAACAGCATCATCAGCGCAAATCCCGACAGCGACGCACCGCCGAACAGCGCCAGGGGCAAGCTAGCCAGGAATACCGTCATCGAAGTCCCGAGCGTCCGGTTCAAGGTCTCGTTGATAGACAAGTCGATCAGCTGGCGCAGCGGCATGCTTTTGTACTTGCGCAGGTTCTCCCGCATGCGGTCATACACGACGACCTTGTCGTTGGTGGAATAGCCGATCACCGTCAGGATCGCGGCCACCATCACGAGGTCGAACTCGATCCGGGTTACGCACAGGAAGCCGATCGCCTTGGTCACGTCGAGAATAAGCGTCACGACGGCGCCAACGGCGAACTGCCACTCGAAGCGGAACCAGATATACACCAGGATCATTAACAAACTGATACCAAGCGCCAGCATGCCGTTGCGGAACAGCTCGGCCGACACCGCGGCGCCGACGGCGTCGGTACGCACGATGCGGCTGCCGGGCTGCGCGGCGTCCAGCGCCTGGCGCACCCGGGTGACCGTCGCTTGGGTCGAGTTCTCGTCGCCCTGCGGGTCCATGCGGATGATGACCTGGTCGTCGCCGCCGAAGCGCTGCAGCCCGGCCTGCGGGATCTGCGCCTGAGTGAGCGCCGTGCGTATCTTGCCGAAATCGGCCGGCCCGGGAGTACGGACCTCCATGACGACGCCGCCGCGGAAGTCGATGCCCAGATGCAGGCCCGGGTAAAAGAACAGCCCAAGCGAGAGCAGCGACAGCACGGCCGAGGTCGCGAGGCCGATGTAGCGCCCGCGCATGAACTGGATCTTGGTGTTGTCCGGCACAAGCCGGAACAAGGGGCGCATGAGCATCGGGGCTACACCGGCAACAGAGCGGGTTTGGTGCTGATATACCACCGCACCATCAGCATGCGGGCAAACAATGTCGCGGTGAACAGCGTGGTGACGATGCCGACCGTGATGGTCACGGCGAAACCGCGCACCGGGCCCGAGCCGAACACGAACAGCATGACGTGCGCGAGGAACGCCGTCGCGTTGCTGTCGATGATGGTGCTGTAGGCCCGGCGGAACCCGGTCTCCAGCGCATTGAGCGGGGTGCGCCCATTATGGACCTCCTCACGGACGCGCTCGTTGATCAGGATATTCGCGTCGACCGCCACGCCCAGTGTCAACAGGATACCGGCCATGCCCGGCAAAGTGAGCGTTGCGCCGATCAACGACAGCACCCCGATCTGCAGAAACAGGTTGACCAGCAGTGCAATGTTGGCGAACCAGCCGAATAGGCCGTAGAACACCGCCATGTAGGCGATCACCAGCAAGAAGCCGACCGCGAGGGCGATGGCGCCGTTGCGTATGCTGTCCGCGCCCAGCTCCGGCCCGACGCTGCGCTCCTCGACGACCGTCAGCGGCGCGGGCAGTGCGCCGGCGCGCAGCAATACCGAGAGGTCCTGGGCGCTGCGGGCATTGAAGCTGCCGCTGATCTGGCCGCGGCCTCCGGTGATCGGCGTCTGGATCACCGGCGCGCTGATCACCTTGTCATCCAGCACGATGGCGAAGCGGCGGCCGACATTGGCGTTGGTCACGTCGGCGAACCGCCGCGCGCCGACGCTGTCGAAGGTGAAATTGACCACCCAGCGATTGTTCTGGGTGTCCTGGCCCGGCCGCGCATCGGTGAGGCTCGCGCCGTCCACCTCGACCCGGCGCCGCACCGGCTCCTTAACGCCGGGTTGCCCCTCGACCGGCAGGAAATCCACCCCCGGCGGTGGTGCCGCGCCCAGGTTTGCCGTCTCGTCCAGCAGCCGGAACGTCATCCGCGCCGTGCGGCCCAGCAGTTCCTTGATGCGGTTCGGGTCCTCGACCCCCGGCAACTGCACGACGATGCGGGCGTCGCCCTGGCGGTTGATGACCGGGTCCAGCACGCCGGTTTCGTCGATGCGGCGGCGGATGATCTCGATCGACTGCAGCACGGCAGCGTTGGCGCGGTCGCGCAGGGTGGCGGGCGACAGCGACAGGGTGACCTCGTTGCCCTGGGCCGCCACGTCGTATTCGGCCTGCCCGGCGGACGTCGCCGCATCCCGCAGCAGGCGCGCCGCGTCGTCCTGCTGCGGGCCGGGCGCGATGCGGATCAGCACGCGATTCTGCTCCGGCTGCACCTGCGGCGGCTGGAAACCGGTGACCTTGCCGCGCAGCGTCGTGCGGGCGCCGTCGGCCAGGCTGTCCAGCCGCTCACGCGCCACTGCCGCCATATCGACTTCCAGCAGCAAGTAGCTGCCGCCACGCAGGTCGAGCCCGAGGTGGACCTGCGGCCAGGGCAGCCACTTCGCCGGGGCGGGCAGCGCATTCGGCAAGCAGAGCAGCACACCCAGCAGGCAGACGCCGAGGATCATCGCGATCTTGAGGCGGCTGAAGTACATCATGGCCGGCGTAGTTCCTTGGGTTCGGGGTAGCGGGTATGCCGAGGTCGCCCGGCGGACGCAACCCTGCGCATTGGCCCCAACGCACCTCGGCTGCTACAGGGGGGCATGATCCAGCATCCATTGCGCATCGGCATCGCCGGCGCCGGGCATTTCGGGCGGTTCCATGCGCTGAAAGTGGCACGCAGCCGCCGGGCCGTGCTGGCCGGGTTGTTCGATCCGGATGACGCTCGCGCCGCCGCGGTCGGACGTGAGGCCGGCGCCTCCGCCATGCCGCTTGCCGCATTGCTGGCGGCCAGCGACGCCGTGATCATCGCGGCGCCCGCTGAGGCGCACTTCGAGCTGGCCATGCAGGCGATGGCGGCCGGCCGGCACGTGCTGATCGAAAAACCGATGGCGTCCACCCTGGCGCAGGCCGACGCCCTAGCGGCCGAGGGCCAGTCCCGCAAGCTGGTGCTGCAGGTGGGGCACCTGCTGCGTTACTCGGCGGAACACAGCGCCATCTCGGCCCGCATCACCCGGCCGCTCTATATCGAGGCCGCGCGCATTGCCCCGTTCAAGCCGCGCGGCACCGACGTGTCGGTCATCCTCGACCTCATGATCCACGACCTCGACCTCGTGCTCGCCCTCGTCAACAGCCCGATCAGCAGCGTCGACGCGCTCGGCGCCGCGGTGTCGAGCCCGCACGAGGACATCGCCAACGCGCGGGTGCGCTTCGAGAACGGCTGCGTCGCCACCATCACCGCGAGCCGCATCTCGTTGAAGACCGAACGGAAGATGCGGCTGTTCTCGCAGGAAGGCTATCTCTCGGCCGACTTCGTGGCGCGCAAGCTGGTGATGATCGGGCGGGAGCGCGGCCTGCCGTTGCCTGGGACCGGCGGCTTCCGGCGCGAGGAGGTCAACTGGACCGAGGGCGACGCCATGGCGGCCGAGCATGAAGCCTTCGTCGCCGCGTGCATTGATGGCGCGCCCGTGGTGGTGGATGCCGCCGCCGGCCGCCGGGCGCTATCGGCGGCGCTGGATGTCGCCGAAAGCATGGACGCCTCACGCCGCCGCGCGATGGCTTCCGGCCTCATTCATGACCTGCAGCACCTCGCGGGCAGCGGCTTCTGACGGCGTTCCCTCCGGCGGCCGCAGGCTGTCGAGGACGCCGTGGAACGCGTCCCGCTGCGCCTGGGCGGCAGCCGGGTCCCCCAGCAGGGTCGACGCGACGCGGCTGAGCATCTCCGCCGTGCAGTCCTGCTGCAGCAGCTCGGGCACGATGGCGCGGCCCGCCAGCAGGTTCACCATCGCGACATGGGGCACACGGATCATCCGCCGGGCCATGGCGGCCGAGAGCGGGTTGACCCGGTATGTCACCGCCATCGGCACCCCGGCGAGCGCCAGTTCGAGCGTCGACGTGCCGGACTTGGTGAGCGCGGCCCCGGCGGCGGCGTAGGCATCGTGCTTGTCCTGCAGTCCCGTTACGATGAACGGCTGGACCGGCCAGCGGGCGGCGGCGCGGCGCACGACGTCGGCCACGCCGGGCGACACCGGCAGCACGGGCCGCAGCCCTGGCTCGCGCAGCGCCAGGCGCTCCAGGGTTTTGCCGAACACCGGCAGCAGGCGCGGCGCTTCGGACCTGCGGCTGCCGGGCATCAGGATCAGCACGGGCTGACCCTGCGTCAGGCCGTGGGCTTGCCGGAACCGTGCGGCGTCGCCCTCGCCGGCCCCGGACTCCAGCACGGGATGGCCGACGAAGGTCGCCGGTAGGTTGTGCTGCGCGAACCAGGCAGGCTCGAACGGCAGCAAGCACAGCAGCTTGTCCCAAAGGCCCGGATAGTGCCGGACCCGGTGGGCGCGCCAGGCCCAGACCTGTGGCGCGACATAATGCACGCGCGGGATGCCGAGCTTGGCGGTGGCGGCCAGCACGCGGTGGGTGAAGCCGGGGCTGTCGATGGTGACGATCACGTCCGGCTTACGCCGCTCGATATCGGCCAGCGTCTCGTTCAGGCGGCGCCGCAGCAGCCGCACGCGCGGCAGCACCTCGATAATGCCCATCACCGAAAGGTCGGACAGCGGATACAGGCTGTCCAACCCCTGTTCCGTCATGCTTGGCCCGCCGGTGCCGGCGAACTCCGCGCCGGGTTGCTGCGCGCGGATGGCGGCCATCAGGCGCGCGCCCAGCACATCGCCGCTGGCCTCGCCGGCGAGCAAGTAGATCAGCGGCATCGCTGGTTGCCAAATTCCATGCACGACTGCATAGGGTGGCGCATGTGCAGGTGCAACATGGTGGTGGCCGGATGAGCTTGCTGCATATCACGTCGACTGAGGCATGGGCGGAGGCGCAGGGGTCCGGGCTGCACGCGCCGGCGATGCTGGCGCAGGACGGCTTTCTGCACCTGTGCACCGCGGCGCAGCTCGACTATGTGCTCGGCCGGCATTTTGCCGGGCGGACCGGTCTCGTGCTGCTGCACATCGACCCGGCGCAACTCGGCGACCTGCGCTGGGAGATCAGCGAACCCGGCCGCGACCCGTTCCCGCATCTCTATGGCCCGCTTCCCGTCGCGGCTGTGCTGCGGGCCGAGCCGGTTCAGCCGTAGAGGTCCGCCGGCGCCACCAGCGGCGCGGCGATCTCGACCAGCTCGCCATCACGCGCCGCAAGGAAAAAGCAGGAGCGCCGCCCGGTGTGACAGGCGACGCCGTGCTGGTCCACCAGTAGCAGCAGCGCGTCGCCATCGCAATCGACCCGCATTTCCATCAGGCGCTGCGTTTGCCCGGACGTCTCGCCCTTGCGCCACAGCGTGCCGCGGCTGCGGCTCCAATAGCAGGCCCGGCCGGTCGCGAGCGTCTCTACCACGGCGTCCCGGTTCATCCAGGCCAGCATCAGCACCTCGCCGGTGTCATGCTGCTGCGCCACCGCCGCCACCAGTCCGGCCCGGTCGAAGTTTATCGCATCCAGGACCATCGCGGCGTTCATTCGCCCGCATGCGCCCGCAGCACGGCGAGCCCCCGGTCCAGGTCGTCGATGAGGTCCGCCGTGTCCTCCAGCCCTATATGGAACCGCGCCACCGGGCCCTTGAACGCGCCATGCCCGGTCGTGCGGGTCACGTAGCCCGTGGTCGGCAGCGCCAGGCTTTCGTAGCCGCCCCAGCTCGCGCCGATGCCGAACAGCTCCAGGCTGTCGATCATCGCGTGTGTGGCTGGGGGAGTGAATTCCGGATTGAACACCACGCCGAACAGGCTGCATGCGCCGGTGAAGTCGCGCTTCCATAACGCGTGGCCGGGTGCGCCGGGCAGGGCAGGGTGCAGCACCTGCTCGACCTCCGGACGCCCGGCGAACCATTCGGCGACCGCGATGCCCGCCTGCATCTGGTGCCGCAGCCGCACGCCCATCGTACGCACGCCGCGCAACGCGAGCCAGCAATCGTCCGGGCTGGCATATTGCCCCAACGCCAGCGCCGCCAGCCGCACGCGCTCCCAATCCGCGTCGCTCGCCGTCGTCACGCCGCCGAGCAGCACATCCGAGTGGCCGACGACATACTTGGTCAGTGCCTGGATCGACACGTCGACGCCGTGCAGGAACGGCTGGAAGAAGTGGATGCCCCAGGTGTTGTCCATCAGCACCTTGGCACCGTGCGCATGCGCTGCGTCGGCCAGTGCGGGGACATCCTGCACCTCGAAGGTATGGCTGCCGGGGCTCTCGAGATACAGCACGGTGGTGTTCGGGCGCATCATGGCCGTGATGCCGGCGGCGTCGATGTCGGCGCGGTAATAGGTCGTCTCGATCCCCAAATCGGCCAGCATGCCGTCGCAGAAGGTCCGGGCCGGGCCATAGACGCTGTCGGGCATCAGCAAGTGTTCGCCGGACTTGAGGTACGCCAGCAATGGCGTCGTCACGGCGGCTAGGCCCGAGGAGACGATCTGGCACCGAGTGCCGCCCTCGATCTCGGCGACGACGTCCTCCAGGGCGTGGTGCGTCGCATTGCCCATCACGCCGTAGTTGGGTGCCTGGTCCAGCCGGGTCGCGCCGCTTGCCCGGCGGTCGTCGCAGCTCGGATACAGCATGGTCGAGCCGCGCAGCAGCGGCGGGTTGACGAAGCCGCGTATGCGCGTCCCGGCGCGCCCGGCGTGCGACAGGCGGGTGCCCATCCCCTGTGAACGGGTCCGAGGCGATTGGTCGTCGGGCATCAGTCGGTTTCCTTGATGGTGTCTGGCCTGGAGGCCCACTCGGTCCACGAGCCGTCGTATACCGCGCCTTGCGGCAACCCGGCGCGCAGCAATCCAAGGCTCAAGATGGTAGCCGTGACCCCTGATCCGCAACTGGTCACGATCGCACGCGTGCCATCCGCCCCGGCTACGGCGAAGCTAGCGCGCAGGGCGGCGGGGTCGAGCATGGTGCCGTCGGGGTTCAACAGGGTCGACGACGGCACGCTGCGGCTGCCGGGGATGTGGCCGCTGGGCAGCCCGGCGCGCGGCTCGGGCGCCGATCCGGCGAACCGGCCCGCCGGGCGCGCGTCCAGCACCAGTTCGCCCCCGGCCAGCATGTCGCCGATCCCGCGCAGCCGGGTGGCGCGGAAGCTGGCTTGGAAGGCAGCGGACTTCGGCGTCGCCGCCGGGCCGGTTTCGATCGCCCGGCCCTCGCGCAGCCATTTCGGCAGGCCGCCATCCAATACGAACGCCTGGTCGTGGCCGAACAGCCCCATCATCCACCAGCCGCGCGGCGACGAGGCGATGCCTTTCTGGTCGTAGAACACGACCCGGCTGGCGTTCGACACACCAAGCTCGCCCATCATCCGTTCGAACCGGCCCGGCGACGGCACCATGTGCGGCAAGGCGGTGTCGGGATCGGCGACCGCGTCGATATCGAAGAACCGCGCGCCCGGGATGTGCCCGCGTTCGAATTCCGCGGCGCCATCCTTGCCCTCGCCCGGCAGGTATTTGGTCGCGTCGAACACCACGAGATCAGGGGCGCCAAGCTGCCCGGCCAGCCAGTCCGTGCCGATGAGCGGGTCCATCACGTGCCCTCCGTTGCAAGCGCGCCCGTTGCAAGCGCAATCGAGATGCGGCGGTTCTGCCGGCCCTTGTTCTCGATCTTCAGCACGCGCACGCCGCCGATCTCCGCCGTGCCGGCAACGTGGGTGCCGCCGCAGGGCTGCAGGTCGATGAGGGTATCGCCGCCGATCCGCACCAGGCGCAGCCGCCCGGTGCCGCGCGGCGGCTGCACCGACAGGGTGCGGACCAGCCCTGGGTTGGTGTCCAGCACCGATTCATCCACCCATTCCGACGCAACCCGGTGGTTCGCTGCGATCAGCGTCCGGAAGCCGTCCTCCAGCACGTCGATGGGCGGCGGGCCCGGCAGGTCGAAGTCGAGCCGCGAGCGCTCGGCGCCGATCTGCCCGCCAGTGACCGCGGCGCCCGGCAACAGGCTGCACAGCAAATGCAGCGCGGTGTGCATCCGCATCAATGCATGGCGGCGCGGCCAATCGAGCACGGCGTCGACCATGGAACCCGGGGCGGGCAGCGGCGCGCCGGGGGCCGGGAGATGCAGGATGGCATCGTCAGCGCCTTTCACGGCCTCGGTTACGGGGGTTTCTTGCGGGGTTTCCTGGCCATTCCAGCGCAGCGTGCCGGTATCGCCGGGTTGGCCGCCGGCGCGGGCGTAGAACACGGTGCGGTCCAGCACGATGCCGTCCGGCCCCGCCGAGAGCACGATGCCGCGCGCCTCGCGCAGCGTGCTGTCGTCCAGGAAAAGGCGTTCGGTCACCGACCGCTCCAATGCGCGCGCAGCCACTCGCGCCGTGCTGCGAGCCAGAGCAGCGCGATGGTGGTGACGGAATTTGCATATCGCCCGGCGACCGCGGCCTCGATCGCCGTTGTGGCGGGGTGCAGGCGGACGCGGATGTCTTCCTGCTCGGCATCGAGCCCACCGTGGCCGATGATGCCGTCCGGCCCGGCCTGCGGCGCGCGGATGCGGCCCGCGAACATCGTGCACCGCTCGTCGGACGCACCCGGCGTCAGCACGAAATCACCGATCTGCTCCAGGAGGTCGACTGCCAAGCCCATCTCCTCCTTCGCCTCGCGGACGGCGGTTTTGGCCGGGTCCTCATCGCCATCGCAGAGGCCGGCGGGAATTTCTACCATCACGGGTTCGACCCCGGCGGCGAGCGCCGGAAGGCGGAACTGCTCGATCAGCGCCACCTGGTCGGTCACGGGATCATACGGCAGCACGCCCGCGGCCCGGCCCCGGCAAAGCAGCTCCCACGTGCGCACCCCCGACATCGCGCCATCGAAGCGGCGCTGGCGAAACTTGACGACCTCGACCGAAAACCGCCCCTTCCAGGCGACTTCGTTCGAGATGATCTGCACGTCGGGATGAGTTGGAAGCGTGGGCATAGGCCAGCCTAGAGCGGCACGGTCGCCGTTGGAACCACCCTGGTTGGTAAAGCCTGTGCGGTCAAGAAACTGGCGGATCGAGCGTCCTGGGCTATACCCGACCTGCCAGCATCTCGCGCAGGCGCACTGCGGCGGCGGGTCCCTTGATGGCGTCCCGCCACATCGCCTCGGCAACCCGCTGGTGCGCGGCGATGGCCTCGTCCGCGCCCGTGACCATGGCGACGCCGGTCTGCGCCGACGGCAGGCTGTCGGCCTGGAACGGGTTCGCCGCCAGGGTTGCGCGGTCGCGCGAGCGGAAGATGCTGAACCCGCTCGAGGCCTCGGTCGTCGCAAGCAGGCCGAATTGCAGCCCCATCGGCTCCGTTTCCATCAGGGCGGCGATATTCTGCACCTCGGCGGCCGCGACGCGGCGGCAGCGCACCCGCAAGGCTTCGGATAGCTTCAGGCTGCCGAGCAGGCCCAGGGCCAGAAAGTTCTGGATGGACGCTGGCGAGAGGATCGCGATGATGCCGGGCCGCCGCTGCGCATAGATGCGTTTCCGTGCGGACAGGATGCCGAGAACCTGGTCGGCATTGGTGCGGAACGCTGCGGTGTCGGTGCCGGGCAGGCTTGCGGCCTCGTTCAGCCCGTCGGCCATGGCTGCGTCGAATGCCTCCGAGGTAGTTAGGTAGAGGCCGCTCCCATACGCTTGGAGAACCTGGTCGGCCGACTCCTCGATTTGGCGGATTCGTTCGAAGTATCCGACTGACCGGCTGTAGTACTCGACGCCGATGCCCAACAGGGATAGTGGGGAGACCTTGAGCAGCTCGGCCAGGCGCTTGACGGTGTCGAGCTTGATGACCTCGCCCTTTTCATATCGATACAGGGCCGCCCGCGAGACACCGAGCCGGGCCGCGATTTCTTCCGCACGCAGGCCGGATTCCAGGCGATAGGCCCGAAGCTGCTGTCCGATCTCTGCAAACCGCATGATAAACCTCCAGGCAGGCGCGGGACGACCAATAGATGTCTCGCTCCAGATACAACCGTCATAGCATCCTCGGGTGGACCGTTCGCTATCTCATTGTCAACCCGTCAGGATGCTTGCGGAGCTTATGGAATAATATGCAAATATTGTCTTAAATTTCAGACGTTATAGCGGCTCCGCCAGGTCAGACCGCGGATAGTGTCGGCAGCAGGGCGATACTCGCAGCCAATCCAGCCTTTATACCCAAGTGCGTCGATGCGGCCGAATACAAAGTCCCAACCAATTTCGCCAGTTCCTGGCTCGTTACGCCCGGGTACATCGGCCAGTTGGATATGGGCGATGACAGGCAATAACGTCTCGATTCGCTTCGTTATATCACCTTCCGTAACTTGACAGTGATAAATATCGAACTGTAGCCCTAAACGATCAAAACCTAACGCGTTGACGATATCCGCGCCCTCAGTCATCGTATTTAGGACGTAGCCGGGCATATCGCGATGGTTGATCGGCTCAATAACAACCTTAATGCCCTGCTGCGCCGCCTGCTCCGCCGCCCATGCGACATTCGCGATATAAAGCGCCGTCGCCGTCCCCTGCGAGACGTCCGGCTGCCGAATGCCTCCCATGCAATGGACCAGCCCGCAGCCGAGCGTCCCGGCATAGTCCAGCGCCTGCTTGACCCCGTCGCGGAACTCCTGGCCGCGCCCAGGCAGGCACGCCGTGCCACGCTCGCCGCCGGCCCAGTTGCCCGGCGGCATGTTGAACAGCACCTGCTGCAGCCCGGCGTCGTCCAGCCGCCGCCGGAGCTCCGGGGCCGGGTGGTCGTAGGGGAACAGGAACTCGACCGCCTTAAACCCGGTTCTCGCCGCAGCGTCGAACCGCTCAAGAAACGGCACTTCATTGAACATCATGGAAAGATTGGCGGCTAGGCGCGGCATCGTTCACTCTCCAGCTTGCCAGCACGCTGGCGACCGGGCCAGCACTGAATGCATTCTATAGATACTAGCGGCATAATCGCCCGCCGGTCACGAGTAGGATACGCCCGGGCTCGCCGAGCGCCGCCGGTGTGGCCGAAACCGCTCAGGCCGGGCCGCAGGTTGCTTTCCGGGTGAGGCCGGCCGATATCGCCCGGCATGAAGCACTCCACGGACTTGGTAGCGGAACGCCTGCTGATGGGACTGCTGCTGGTCGGCATTGCGGTCGGCTGCGTGCTGGTGCTGCACCCCTTCCTGTCGGCTATCCTCTGGGGCGCCATCCTTGTCTATACGACTTGGCCCGTGTTCGCCTGGGTGCGCACGCACCTGCACGCCAGCCGCGGCTGGGCCGCCGGAGTCATGGTGCTGCTCACCGCCGTGCTGATCGTGCTGCCGTTGGCGCTCGCGGTTCCGGCCGGAGCCGACGACGTGAACCAACTGCGCGCCTCGATCGAGACCGCGCTCAGCGGCGGCCTGCCCAGCGCGCCGGATTGGCTGGACGCGGTGCCGGTGGTCGGCGCGACGATCTCCGACTACTGGAACGTGTGGGCGGCGGACCTGAGCGCCATGGTCAGCTTCTTCAAGCCGTATTTCGGCATGATCGCGGAAAATGGGCTGAACGTGCTGCTCGGTATTGCCGGCGGGCTGGTGCAGTTCGTGATCGCTCTGCTCGTCGCGTTCTTTTTCTGGGCGTCGGGCGACAGCCTGGCCATTCACCTCAACCGCATCGTGCACCGCATCGCCGGCGGCCATGCGGCGCGGCTGGTGGAGGTCACCGGGCTGACCGTGCGCGGCACCGTCTATGGCATCCTGGGCACGGCGATCGTGCAGGGGCTGCTGACGACGTTTGGGCTGTGGATTTCGGGGGTGCCGCGGCCGTTGCTGCTGGGGGCGATCGCCGGGTTCCTGTCGGTATTGCCGATCGGGGCGCCGGTGGTCTGGATTCCGGCGACGCTTTGGCTGTTGAGCGCAGGACATACCGGCTGGGGCATCTTCCTGGGCGTCTACGGCCTGTTCGGCATCAGCGGGTCGGACAATGTCATTCGGCCGTATTTCATCTCACGTGGCGCGCAACTGCCGTTCTTGCTGACGATCCTGGGCGTATTGGGCGGGGCGCTGGCGTTCGGGCTGCTGGGCATCTTTCTCGGCCCGGTGCTGCTCGGCGTTGGCTACACGCTAGTGGCGGAGTTCGCCGGCGTGGACACGACGCAGACCTACCGTAGCGGGTGACGGTTCGTACTGATCGCGGCCGGGCTGCGCAGACGCGCGGAGTGTTGGCCGAAACAGCCGCCTGCGGCGCGCTTGAACGCGAAGGTTGGGTCGTGCTGGCTCGGCGGCTTCGTACAGCCGCGGGTGAGATCGATGTGGTTGCGGAGCGGGACGGCCTGCTGGCGTTCGTCGAGGTGAAGGCGCGTCCTGACCTGCAGTCCGCCGCCATCGCCCTCGGGCCTCGCCAGCGTGCGCGGCTGCTGGCGGCGGGCGAGGTCGCGCTGGCGGAGCATCCCGAGTGGGGCCGGGCGGGCGTGCGCTTCGATGTGCTGCTTGTCGACGACGCCGGCCGGGTGCGGCGCATTGCCGACGCTTTTCGGCTCGAAAGCTAACCCGGCCGGCCCGGGATGCGCGGGCGATACGCGAGCGCCTCCGCCACGTCGGCCCGGCGTACCTGGGCCGCGCCGGCCAGGTCGGCGATCGTGCGGCCCACGCGCAGCACCCGCGTGAACCCGCGCGCGGAAAGGCGCAGCTTTTCGGCGACCGTCTCGGCGAGCAGGCGCGCTTCGGGCTGCAGTTCGATCGCGCCGAGTTCGGCCTCCGCGTTGGTCGCCGGGCCGTCCTCGCCATAGCGCTCGCATTGGGCCGCGCGCGCGTTGGCGATACGGGCGGCGACGGGGGCGCTGGCCTCGCCGGGCGGCGCACGGGACAGCTCCGTCGGCGGGATCGGCTGCACGTGGACCGTGACGTCGATGCGGTCAAGCAATGGGCCGCTGATGCGGGCCAAATAGTCCTCGCCGCAGCGGGGCGCACGGCTGCAGGCCCGGGCGGGGTCGCCGAGGTAGCCGCAGCGGCACGGGTTCATCGCGGCAATAAGCTGGAAGCGGGCGGGGTAGGTGACATGGGCGAGGGCCCGGGCGACGGTCGTGCGTCCGCTCTCCAGCGGTTGGCGCAGCGCCTCCAGGGCGGGCCGGGGAAATTCCGGCAGCTCGTCGAGGAACAGCACGCCGCGATGCGCCAGGCTGACCTCGCCGGGCTTGGCGCGCTGGCCGCCGCCGGTCAGCGCCGCCTGCGACGCGCCGTGGTGCGGCTCGCGATACGGCGGGCGCATCACCAGGCGTCCGCCGTCCAGCAGGCCCGCGACGCTGTGGATCATGCTGACCTCCAGCGCATCCGGTATTATGTAGCAGTCACACCTAAAAAAGTTGAGGTCAATTAAAAGGCGTAATGGGGTTAGCGTGCGAGCCTACCGAACCAGGCGGGTTACATTTGGACCAAGATACTCTT
Organism: uncultured Acetobacteraceae bacterium; assembly: GCA_964657765.1. Lineage (GTDB taxonomy): Bacteria > Pseudomonadota > Alphaproteobacteria > Acetobacterales > Acetobacteraceae > CAHJXG01. Next base: position 1,697 of record CAZZWN010000041.1, on the reverse strand, counting down.
GCCCAGGAGCTTTTTGAATACTTTCTTTTAAGTAAGCAATGTATCTGTATGCCGTTTGCCGACTAACTCCTAACCTTTTAGCAATCTCTGTTCCGGTTACTCCGTCCGCAATCATCGCCTTCATTTGCGCTACTTTATCGTCAGTCATCTTTTTCGGCGGCCCTAACTGGACGCCACGTTGCCGGGCTGCCTTTAGCCCGGCGCTGGACTTGGCGACATGATTAGGTCGCCATTCAGTTAGCGCCCACTTAGGGCCGGCAATCGTGACGGCCTCCCCTGTCTTTCGTAGCGCCCAATAAATCGCTTGCGAAGGGTTTGATGACACGAACTGCCACCCCGCCTCTTTCAGAGTTTTTACAATTGCCCCCGCGGTCATTGGTTCGTTGGCCTGTTCGAGTGCTATTAGGCCCGCCGCGCCAAGGCTCTTCCCATAAAAAGGGGAACTTTCTGGCAGTGTGTTTGAAACAGTTTCTGCTTCTCGCTCCGGGGCCGGTACAGGAATTGTAGCAGATGACGCTGGGCTAAGTGTTTCGTACTCAGAGGCTAGTTCGATGAATGCGCGCAGTTTCTCGGCGCGCTCCCGCTTTTCCTGCAAGAGCGCTAACAATTCGCTGATCTCAGCCTCTACAAATGCCAGATCGGAACGGGCTCGGTCTATGGACACGGATGATGTGTATCATAAGTCGAAGGGACTTCGCCATGCTCCTAAACCCCCCCTTGATAGATAGGCCACACTTTGGTAAGTCTTCATTCAGGCTAGAGTCGAAAAGCCCGTCAGAACCGTTAGGGCGGTTCAAAACGGGCTTCCGATCAAGGCTGAGCTGCCGAACGTCAAAACTGGGGGTGTTGCCCCTGGCAGCGACGCGCGGTAGCGGCTGGTCGCTACATCAGTCCCAAACAGGTTGAGAATAGCGTCCAGCGCCTTCGCGCGCAAGGGGCACGCTCCCGCCTTGGGAGACCCCCAACATGGTACGAGTAAAAAGCTACTATCGAGTTCGCTTTGGTAAGGTTGAGTTCGTGCGCGAGCACTACCGCAGCCAGCCGATTAGCTAGTGGCAATCTCGGGCCGGGCAGCAACCTCGCTGCTCGGCCCACCCTTCTTCTCAGAATCAATTCCGCTCGGCGTGCCATCGTCCGCAAATCGGAATGCGAGGCCGGCTTGTTCAAGCGCCCGCCTGACTGCAAGTAGGTTATTGCGGACTGGCAGGCGTTTACCGCTCTCAAAATCTTTGATTGTGCTTAAGCCGACGCTGGCCTCCTGCGCCAATCGATCCTGGGTCCAATCAAGCCAGGCGCGCCCCGCTCGGCTTTGCTCAGGCGACAATAATGTCTGATACGCGCGCGCCATGCTTAGTCTGTAGCTCGAATCGGCAATTAGGTCAACTAAAACAATTGACGTAGACTAATACAGCTATTATAGATGATGACATCCTAAATGGTGGACGTCTTCGATGCCGCAGCACTTCCTACTCACCGCCGCCGCCCGCACGCTGAGCCTCAAAGCCATCTTCCGCATGAGCGACGATGAGGCCCACGACACGTTCACGGCCATCCGCTTCGCCGACAACGGCGGCGCTGCGTTCTGCCCGCGCTGCCAGTGCACGGCGGTTTACGCCTACACCGTCCGTCGCATCTGGAAGTGCAAGGCGTGCCAATATCAGTTCAGTGTCACCAGCGGCACCATTTTCGCCAGCCGT
>CAZZWN010000040.1:0-18053 GCA_964657765.1 uncultured Acetobacteraceae bacterium | reverse complement strand
GGCGGCAACGACACCACGCGCAACTCGATCACCGGCGGGCTGGTCGCGCTGCATGAGCACCCGGACGAGTATGCCAAGCTGCGCGCCGACCCGGCCTTGGTCGCCAGCATGGTGCCCGAGATCATCCGCTGGCAGACGCCGCTCGCGCATATGCGGCGGACCGCGACGCGGGACACGATGCTGGGCGGGCAGCAGATCCGGGCGGGGGACCGGGTGATCATGTGGTATGTGTCGGGCAACCGCGACGAGACGGCGATCCCCGACGCGAACCGCTTCATCATCGACCGCGACAAGCCGAAGAAGCATCTGTCGTTCGGCTTCGGCATCCACCGCTGCGTGGGCGAGCGCCTGGCCGAGATGCAGCTGCGGGTGGTCTGGGAGGAGATCCTGGCGCGTTTCACCGGCATCGAGGTGATGGGCGAACCGCGGCGGGTGTATTCGAGTTTTGTGAAGGGGTATGAGACGCTGCCGGTCCGGATCGCTGGCCGAAGGTGAAATGCTGGGCGCCAGACCGTGTGGCCGGGGTCGGCAGCGTCACAGGACGCGTCACCCCAACGCCAGCACTGCAAAGCTCGCCAGCCAGTGCTCGCCCATGTAGTCGCCGCTGACATGCGGCAGGCTCGTGTCGATATGCGCCGCCGCCGTTCGCCGGATCGCCGCCGGGTCGGGCGCGAACTCGGCCAGCGCGAGCCAGCACCAGGCGCGGCTGAGGTTCAACCCGTCGAGATGCGCGATCTTGCCGTCGCTGCGGTCACTGACGGTGGCGGGGGTAAACAGCGTCGCGGGCTGCCCGACGCTCAATCGCGGCAGGAAGCGGGCGAACCAGGGGCCGAACTCATGCGGCGGCAGGGCGGCGCGCATGCACTCCGCCTCGATCAGCGCGGGGGAGAGGAACTCGTCGCCGCCGGGCTCCCAGGCCTGGCAGTCGGCGTCCTGCAAATACCAGCGCCGCGCCGCATCCGTCAGCGCGCTGTGCAACGCCGCATCCGGGTAGTCGAGCGCCAGGCGGACGGCGAACGCCGTGCTGGTGTGGACGCCGGTGCGGACCGGGTAGGTGGCGAGCGGCAGGAACGCCATGAACCGTGCCGCAAAGACGTCGGCCAGCGGCTGCAGGGCAGCGGACCAGGCGCGTCCCTCCGGCGTCTCGTGCAACGCGAGTTCGGACGCGAGCTTGAGCAGCCAGGCCCAGCCGTAGGGACGCTCGAACCCGCGCGCGCCGGGGCGGTCCAGATAGGCGCACTCGCCGGCGACCCGGCTCGGCACGAGATGCGCGTCGAACAGGGCGCGGACCGCCGGCGCCTGCGGCATCGCGGGAAAGCGCCGGTAGAGCTGTGCCAGCATCCAATAGCCGTGCACGCAGGAGTGCCAGTCGAAGCTGCCGTAGAACACCGGATGCAGCGCACGCGGGCCGCTCGCGTCCTCAGGCCCGGCCAGCACGTGGTCCAGCTTGTTCGGATACTCGCGGGTGACGTGGCCGAGGCCGATCGCGGCGAACTGGTTCGCGAGCTCGGGGGTGAGCTGCGTCATCGGGGGAAGGCCAGGACGTACATGAGGACGATGTTCCCCAACAGGAGGATGAAAGCGGTCGGCGCCTGAACGCGGATGACGCCGTTGCGGTCCGGCAGCTCGAGCAGCGCCGCCGGCACGATGTTGAAGTTGGCGGCCATGGGGGTGATGAGCGTGCCGCAGAACCCGCTCAGCATGCCGAGCGCGCAGACCACCGCCGGGTCGCCGCCGAACTTGTGCACCACGAGCGGCAGCCCGATGGCCGCGGTCATCACCGGGAAGGCGGCGAAGGCGTTGCCCATGATGGCGGTGAACAGCGCCATGCCGAGCGCGTAGGCCGCGACCGCCAGCAACGGCGTGTCCAGCGGCACGTAGTCGTTCAGCAACCCGGCGATGACCGTGCCGACCCCGGCGGCGGCGAACACCGCGCCGAGCGCCGCCAGCATCTGCGGCAGCACCGCCGCCCAGCCGATCGTCTCGATAAGCCGGCGTGCCTCCCGCACCGGCGCCAGCGGCGGCGGGCGCAGCAGGGCGATGGCCGCCGCCAATGCCACTACTACCCCCAGGCCGAGCGAGATCAGCGTCGCCTGGGTCGGCTCGATCAGCGGGCGGCCGGCGACCATCACGGATTTCAGCAGCAGCGAGCCCAGCAGGGTGACGCCCGGGATCAGCAGCGCCGGTATGAACAGGATGTTGCCGTATCGTGCGGCCCCGGCGGTGCGCTGCTCCGTCGTCGTCGTGGGCGGCGCGCCGCGGCCCAGCCCGGCCGCCGCCAGCGCCACCATGGCGAGCACCAGCACGCCGTTGGCGAGGTCCGGCAAATAGGACCCGGCGAGAAAGTTGACGGCATACAGCCCCCAGAACCCGGCGCTGACGAACCGGCGGGGGTTGGCCCGGTCCAGCGCGCCCTGCACGGCGACGGCGGCGAACATCAGCCCCGCCAGGGCATAGATCATCGGCAAGGTGATCATGGCACGGGCTCCACGACCTTGGTCGTGGCCGTTGCCTCCCGCTGCAATCGGCGGTCCAGCAGGAACAGCCGAGCCATGTGCACGATCAGCGCCATCAACGCGGTCGGCATCGCCCACACGCTGAGGTGCAGCGGCTGCACGTCGATCCCATTGGTCTGCAGGAAGCCCTTGATCAGCAGGATCGAGGCGATGGCGATGAAGATGTCCTCGCCGAAGAACACCGCGATGTTGTCCACCGCGGCGGCGTGGGCGCGGATGAGGAAGCGGGTGCCGGGCGTGATCGTGCCGAAGCGGCGTTCGGCTGCCGCCTCCGCCATCGGCGCAATCAGCGGCCGCACCATCTGTGCATGGCCGCCCAGCGCCGTCAGGCCGAGTGCGGCTGCGAGCTGGCGCACGACGAAATACAGCATCAGCACACGTCCCGTGGTCGCCTGCCTCGACCGGGCGATCAGCGTTTGCGCCCGCTCGCGCAGGCCGGCGCGCTCCAGCAGGCCGATGACCGGCAGCACCAGCCAGACGATGCCGACGTAGCGGTTCTGCGTGAAGGCGCGGCCCAGGGCGGAGACCACGGCGACGATGTCCAGCCCCGCCGCCAGCCCGGTCGCGAGCGCGGCGACGGTGACGACCAGCAGCGGATTGATGCCGGCGACGAAGCCGGCCACTACGATAACGATGCCGCAAAGGGTGAGCATGGCGCCTCCTCGATGGGCCCTAGCTGAGCAGGGATCGGCAGGAGAGACAAGGAACGCCATGCTCGCGGGCCATGGGGCCATGCAGGCCAACCGCCGGCCGCTCGCTGTCGCATTCCGCGTTTTCATGCCATATCGCAACCATGCGACACAGCCCCGCTATCCAGCCCCGGCCGGACGCCTCACCGGCGTCGCGCCCGGCCATGGAGCTTTCGGCCGAGCTGATTGCCGTGCTGGTCGCCGTGACCGATGACGAGCCCCGGGTGTTGACCTTGCATCAGGCCGCGCTGCCGTCGGGGCCGTTCGCGGCGATCGACCGGTCGCTGCAGGCCAGCCTGCGCGCCTGGGTGGAGCGGCAGACCGGGCACCCGCTCGGCTATGTCGAGCAGCTCTACACCTTCGCCGACCGCGACCGGACCGGGGAGGCGGGGCACGCATCCGCCGGGCCCATCATCGGCATCAGTTACCTGGGCCTGACGCGCGAAACGCTTGTGTCGGACGGCTACGAGGCGAGCTGGCAGGGCTGGTATCGCTACTTCCCCTGGGAGGATCAGCGCGCCGGGCCCGGCGTCGCGCGGGAGGAGCTTGCCGCCGGCCTGCGCGACTGGGCCGAGGGCATTGCGGACCCAACGGAGCGGGCGTCCCGACGGCAGCGGGTCGCGCTGACGTTCGGAGCGCCGCCGTCCGCGGGCGGCAAAGCCGGGGCATGGAACGAGGAGCTCGTGCTGCAGCGCTATGAACTGCTGTTCGAGGCCGGGTTGGTGCCCGAGGCGGCCCAGTTCGCCCAACAGCGACTATCGCCCGCGTCGCCGAACGCCGGCGTCGCCATGCTGCACGACCATCGCCGCATCCTGGCCACCGCGATCGCCCGGCTCCGCGCTAAGATCAAATACCGGCCCGTGATCTTCGAGATGATGCCGGCCGACTTCACCCTGCTGCAGCTGCAGCGCGTGTTCGAGGCGGTGACCGGCCGGCTGCTGCACAAGCAGAACTTCCGCCGCCTCATCGACCAGCAGGGCCTCGTCGAGGACACCGGTGCGCTCGCGACCGACACCGGCGGCCGGCCGGCGAAGCTGTATCGGTTCAAGCGGTCCGTGCTGCTGGAGCGCGCCGTCTCCGGGACCAAGCTGCCGCTCTCCCGCTCCCGCTAGGGCGCCATGTAGCTTCCGATACCGCTTGACATCTATTATGCTCAATCCCAGCATATTGAAATGCTCATCGTGAGCATTCCTTGTTGTCTCTTGGGGTGATGCAATGCTCGACACCGAAATGCTGCACCGGATGGCGCCGCTCTATGAGCGCGTCCGCCATGTGGTGCCCCCCATCGAGTGGCCGTCCTTCGCCGAGGAGATCGACGCCATCCTCCGCCTGAAGCGGCAGCGCAACGCCGTGATCCTGGCGCACAACTATCAGACGCCCGAGATCTTCCACTGCGTCGCGGACATCGTGGGCGACAGCCTGGCGCTCGCGCGTGAGGCGGTGCGGGTCGAGGCCGAGGTGATCGTCATGGCCGGCGTCCACTTCATGGCCGAGACGGCCAAGCTGCTGAACCCCGGCAAGCGCGTGCTGATCCCCGACCTGCGGGCCGGCTGCTCGCTGGCGGAGTCGATCACCGCGGCCGACGTGCGGCTGCTGCGCCAGCGCTATCCCGGCGTTCCCGTCGTCACCTACGTCAACACCTCCGCCGCGGTGAAGGCCGAGAGCGACGTCTGCTGCACCTCCGGCAACGCGCTGCACATCATCGAGGCGCTGGGCGTGCCGCGCGTCATCATGCTGCCGGACGAATACCTGGCGCAGAACACGGCGGCGCTGACCAAGGTCGAGATCATCGCATGGAAGGGCCGCTGCGAGGTGCACGAGCGCTTCACCGCCGCCGAGGTCCGGCAGTTGCGCGAGGAGCATCCGGGCCTGGTCGTGCTGGCGCATCCGGAGTGCCCGCCGGACGTGGTGGCGGAGGCCGATTTCGCCGGGTCGACGGCGGGGCTGTCCGATTATGTCGGCACGCACCGCCCCGCCCGCGTCGTGCTGCTGACGGAGTGCTCCATGAGCGACAACGTCGCGATGCACTATCCCGACCTCGAGTTCATCCGGCCGTGCAACCTGTGCCCGCACATGAAGCGTATCACGCTCGGCAACATTCGCCGGTCGCTGGAGGAGATGCGGCACGAGGTGACGATCGATCCCGCCGTCGCCGTGCGCGCCCGGGCGTCGGTCGAGCGGATGCTGGCGCTATGATCGGGTCTGCGCGCGACCTGCCGGACGATGGCCGTCCGATCATCGTCGGCGCCGGGCTTGCGGGGCTGCTGACCGCGCTGCGGCTGGCGCCGATGCCGGTGCTGGTGCTGGCCGGGGCGCCGCTCGGGGAGGGCGCCGCGAGCGGCTGGTCGCAGGGCGGCCTCGCCGCCGCGGTTGGGCCGGACGACCGCGCGGAGCTGCATCTGCAGGACACGATCGACGCCGGCGACGGCCTGTGCGCGCCCGGCGTTGCGGCCCGCGTGGTGGCCGAGGGCTCCGATGTCGTGGCCCGGCTCCTGGCGCTCGGCGTGGCTTTCGACCGCGACGGCTCGGGCGCGCTGCGCCTCGGCCTCGAGGCGGCACATGGCCGGCGGCGCATCGTCCATGCCGCCGACGCCACCGGCGCCGCGATCATGCGGGCGCTGATCGACGCGGTCCGGCGCAGCCCCTCGGTGCTGGTGGTCGAGGGCGTGCAGGCTCGGCGCCTGATGGTCGAGGACAACGCGATATGCGGCGTCATCGTGGTCCGGGATGGCCGTGCCGCCATGTTGCGCAGCAGCCGGGTCGTGTTGGCGACGGGCGGCATCGGCGGCCTGTTCGCCCACAGCACCAACCCGCGCGGCGCGATCGGCCTGGGCCTCGCGATGGCCGCGCGGGCCGGCGCCGGGCTTGCGGACATGGAGTTCGTGCAGTTCCACCCGACCGCGCTCGACATCGGCGCCGACCCGATGCCGCTGGTGAGCGAGGCGGTGCGCGGCGAGGGCGCAACCTTGATCGACGAGGCCGGCCTGCGCTTCATGGCCGGGCAGGGGCGGGCGGAGTTGGAGCCGCGCGATGTCGTGGCCCGTGCGGTGTGGCGGCATATCCAGCTCGGCCACCGCGTGTTCCTCGACGCGCGCTCGGCGCTGGGGCCGCGCTTCGCCGAGCGGTTCCCCGGGATTACCGCAGTCTGCCGCAGGGCCGGCATCGACCCCGCAACCGCGCCGGTCCCGATCCGTCCGGCCGCGCATTTCCACATGGGCGGCGTCGCCGTCGACGCATCCGGGCGGAGCAGCGTGGACGGGCTGTGGGCGGCAGGCGAGGTCGCGTGCACCGGGCTGCACGGGGCCAACCGCCTCGCCAGCAACTCGCTGCTCGAGGCCGCCGTCATGGCCGGCTGGGTGGCGGAGGATATCGCCGGATGTGGCGCCCGCCGCTCGACGCGGAATGCGCTGCGCCGTTTTACTGTCCCACACGAGCTGGTTCCGGCGAACGCTGCGCTGGTTCGGCCCATCCTGTCCGCTGCGGCAGGAGTGCTGCGCGACGGCGACGCGCTCGCATGGGCGGCGGACCGGCTGGATGCGCTGATCCAACAAGATGGTGCGGCGTCCGACCCGGCGCTGGTCGCCCAGGCCATCGTGACCGCGGCGCAGCGCCGGACCGAGAGCCGCGGCAGCCATTTCCGAACCGATTACCCGGACCGTGATGTCGGGCGCGATTTTGGGCGCGATGTGGCCCAGGATGCGCGGCTTCCGGTCCAACACCGCGGGCCGGGCCAGATGCTGAGGACCGCCTGACATGCGAGAGAACGCCATGACGCACATCCATCCGCTGCCGGACCTGATGCTGGAGCCGCTCGTGCGGTCGGCGCTGCTGGAGGACCTCGGGCGCGCCGGCGACCTGACCACCGAGGCGATCGTGCCGCCGGGGCTGAGGGCCGAGGCCCGTCTCGTTGCGCGCCAACCCGGCGTCGTGGCCGGGCTTTCGCTGGCACGGCTCGCCTTCCAGCTCCTGGCGCCCGAAATGCGGTTCGTGGTCGCCTGTCCGGATGGCAGCGACGTTGGGCCGGGATCGGTTATCGCCACGATCGAGGGGCCGGCGGCGGCGCTGCTGACCGGCGAGCGGACGGCGCTCAATTTCCTCTGCCGCCTGAGCGGCATTGCCAGCGCGACGCGGTCGGTGGCGCGGGCGGTCGCGCATACGCGGGCGCGCATCACCTGCACGCGGAAAACCACGCCCGGCCTGCGCGCCATCGAGAAATACGCGGTGCGCGTGGGCGGCGGCTCCAACCACCGGTTCGGCCTCGACGATGCGATACTGATCAAGGACAACCACGTTGCGCTTGCGGGCGGGGTGACGCAGGCGCTGGCGTTGGCCCGCGGCCGGGCCGGCCACCTGGTCAAGATCGAGCTTGAGGTCGACACGCTGGCGCAGCTCGACGAGGCGCTGTCGGTCGGGGTCGATGTCGTGCTGCTCGACAACATGTCGGTGGCCCAACTGACGGAGGCGGTGCGCCGGGTCGACGGGCGGGCCATTACCGAGGCGTCCGGCCGCGTCACGCCGGAGTCCGCGCGGCAGATCGCCGAGGCGGGCGTCGACCTGATCTCGATCGGTTGGCTCACGCACAGCGCGGCGATCCTCGATATTGGGCTTGATATCGGGCCGGACTTGACGGCGCCTGCGGACTGACGGTCTCGGCAGGCGCCCGGGCCGCCTGCCGAGAACCTTCCAAAGCACGAAACGTTCAATCGTGCATGCCAACTCCCCGCCGCAGCCTGTTCGAGCGCCTGCCGAAATGGGCGCTCTGCATTCCTCTCGTGCTGCACTGGTTCCTGCTGGCCATACGTCACCGCAGCCTCACTTTACCCAGCGCCGCCAACCCCGACATCCTGACGGGCGGCCTCGCCGGCGAGGGCAAGCTGAGCTGCCTGTGCCTGATCCAGAGCGAGCATGCCGCCTGGGTCTCGCCAACGGCGGCGGTCCGGCCGCATGAGGACATCGAGGTTGCGCGCAGGCGGGCCGGCATCGAGTTCCCCTTGGTCGCCAAGCCGGACGTCGGCTGGTGCGGTTATGGAGTGCGGCGGGTCGACGATGCGGAGGCGCTCGTGGCGTATCAGTCCGCCATGCCGGCGGACGCGGTCATCCTATTGCAGCCGCTGGCGCCGGGCCCGCATGAGGCCGGGCTGCTCTACCGCCGCTGGCCGGGGCAGCAACGCAGCGCCAGCCTGAGCGTCACCCTGCGACACGGGCCGGCTGTCCATGGCGACGGACGGCATACGCTGGGGCAGTTGCTCAGCGCCGACCCGCGATGGCCGCGCGGCGCCGCAGTCGTCGATGCCGACCGGGTGCCGGCCTTGGAGGAAATCGTCCCGCTCACCACGGTGCATAGCCTGCGGGTCGGCGCGCGGTATGAGGACGCGCCGAGCCTGTCCACTCCGGCGCTGCTGGCGCGCGTGCACATGATCGCGCGCGGCATGGGGAATTTCCACGCCGGCCGGTTCGATGTCCGCTTCGCCTCGGCGGCCGAGCTTCAGGCGGGGCGGTTCACCATCATCGAGGTCAACGGTGCCGGGGCCGAGGCGATCGGCGCATGGGACCCGACGCTTGGGCTATGGCCCGCGTTCGCCCGGGTATTCGCGAGCCACCGCGAGCTGTTCGCCGTCGGCGGCGCGATGCGGGAGCTCGGCCACCGCCCGGTCGGGCCGATGCGGCTCTCGCTCGCGTGGCTGCGGCAGATGCGGCTGGCGCGGGGCTATCCGCCGTCCAATTAGTATTTCGTAAAAAGCATCTGACTGGTTGCCGCAGCAAGCGCAGGGGACGGGCCGAGCCATAACCTGTCTTCCGCCGGGACCGGTTTCGACTCAAGGCGGACGGTGACGGCTCGAACAGACATGCTCGTAAGCGGACACTTGGAAATTTGGCGTTACGGCAGCTACCCGCCCATGACGCCCACTCGTTCGACGTCCGCCGCTTTTTGAGTGAACAATCGGCCCAAGTCGGTCTTCTCAGCCGGACACGAAAGTCTCGCCTGCCCAGTCGAGGAAGGCCCGAAGCTTCGGGGCCTGTGCCTGGCGCGCCGCGAACATCAGGAGCATCGGCCGCGACGGGCCGGTGTAGTCCGGCAACACGCGCACCAAGCGCCCGGCGGCGAGGTGTTCGGCCAGCAGCAACTCAGCCAACAGGATGATCCCACAGCCGCGTAGCGCCGCCTCGACCAGCGCACGGCTGTCGTTGGCAAACAGCCGGCCCGCGGGCTCAATCGTGACCGCGGCTGCCGTTCCTTCAAAGCGCCAGAGGGGTGGGGCGGGATGGGTGGGGAACACGTAGTCCAGGCACTCGTGCCCACGCAGTTCGGCAGGGTGCAGCGGCAAGCCGCGGCGGGCAACGTAGTCGGGCGAGGCGCATGGCACCAGCCGGTACGGCGCGAGCGTGCGCGACACCAGGGCGGAATCTGGCTGCCGGCCGACCCGGATCGCGGCATCGAAGCCTTCCTCTATGAGGTTCACGCGCCGATCGGTCAGCTCGAACCGCAGGCTTATCTCGGGGTAGCGCGCCAGGAAGCGCGTCGCCTCCGGCACCAGGCGCATGGTGCCGAACGCCACCGGGGCCGTGACTAGCAGCGTGCCGCGTGGCGTGCTCGCCTGTGCGGCCACGCCCGCTTCCGCTGCCTCCGCCTCGGCCAGCGTGCGCCGGCACCCTTCCAGGTAGAGGCGGCCGGCCTCCGTGAGGCTTTGTCGCCGGGTCGAGCGATTCAGCAGCCGCGTGCCGAGCCGCTGTTCAATGGCGGCGACGTGCTTGCCGACCATCTGCGCCGACACGCCAAGCCGGGAGGCCGCAGTCGCGAAGGATCCGGCTTCTGCGGTCTGCAGGAACGCCTCCATCTCGGTCAGCCTGTCCGCCATTCGCTACTCCGGGTTTCGAAACACGCGCCGGATGCACAGCTAATCCAGGCGAGCTGTCAGTCCCAGCTTCAGTGACGATGAATGGGAGAACCGGCATGAATATCGGTATACTCGGCGGAGGATTGATCGGCGGCGCGCTGGCAAATCTCGCGGTGGACCGGGGCCACGAGGTTATGCTCAGCTCTAGGCACTCGGACGCTCTGGCCGGGCTTGCAGCGGAGATTGGCTGCACGACCGGAACATTGGACCAGGCCGCCGGCTTCGGTGAGCTTTGCATATTGGCGGTTCCGCTCATGGCCCTGGACAGTCTTCCGGTCCCGGCGTTGGCCGGCAAGGTCGTTATCGACGCCATGAACTACTATCCGGAGCGCGATGGTGCGATTGCGGCGCTAGATGAGCGGACCATCACAACCAGCGAACTCGTATCGGCGCGCCTGGCGGGCGCTCGGCTTGTCAAGGCATTCAACGCCATTCTGGCCCGGGATCTGCCGGACGACCGGCGGGTGCCCGTTCCCTCCGGGCGGCGGGCGCTACCGATCGCCGGGAATGACAAGGGGGCGAAGCGCATGGTGGCGGAACTGCACGAGGCGTTCGGGTTCGAGGCCCTGGACACCGGGCCGCTTGCGGACAGTTGGCGGTTCGAGCGGGCAAAACCGGCTTACTGCATCCCACTCGACCGAGATGGGCTTCAGCAGGCCCTCGATGCCGCGACCCGCGACGGGGAACTGCCGCATGGCTCATGGCGGCCTTGAGACCTCCAGGACGAGGAGAATCGGTCCATGTTCTATGAATTGACCACCCTGGCCTGTCCGCTCCTGGCGATCGGCGAGGTAGCCGACGGCGCGAGCGCCTGGATCTCCGCTTCGGGCGCGGCCGGGTCGCTGCTGGGGTGCTGGCGAACGGAGATCGGCACGCTCGGGCGGCTGCTGGTGCTGCGTGGCTTCGACACTCGGAACAGCCTAGATGCAGAGCGACAACGCGCCCTGCTCAGCGACACCCCGTTCAACGCGGGCAGCACGGTAGCCTCGCTCAGCATGGAAAGCTACGCGCCGTTCCCATTCCTGCCACCGTTGCGCACCGGCGCCCGCGGTCCAGCCTACGAGTTCCGGACATACCGGCTGAAACCGGGTGGCCTGTCCCCGACGCTCGCCGGCTGGCAGGAGGCGATCGAGCCTGCGCGGGAGTACACGGACCGGCTGGTGATCAACATGTATGCTTTCGACGGGCCGCCGCGGATCACGCACATTTGGGGCTTCACGGACCTTGGCCAGCGCACCGCTTTACGAGCGGCCGCGTATTCCAGCGGCGTCTGGCCTCCTCGCGGCGGTCCTGACCAGATTCTGGAAGCGACGTCGACGATAGCGTTGCCGGTGGCTTATTCTCCACTCAGCTGACGTCGCGACTGGCGCGGGAGTGCGATAGGTTGTGGCATCGGTCGCGCTGCGCGCAGGTGTCGCCACGCCCATGATGAGCCGGCATTGTTTCTGCCGGTCGCTCCGAAGCGGACCGGCAGATTTCCACCATAAGCGGCCGCCTGCGGAGGCACCCAGGCCGGGCAGCGTTAGCGACAGCCGGATCGTCGATCCGGTAATCAGTCAAAACGTCTGTGCAGAGCACTTCGTAAAGCGATGATGCGTACGCTGTTACTCCGCTACCGGACCAAGCGAAAGAAGTTCGTTCAGGTGCCCGTCGATTTGGCTGATGGCGTCGGCGTCGGCGCCGAACAGCGCGAGGTGCCCGTCGACCGTGTCGATCGGCCGGAACTCGGCGTTGCGGATCAGCCGCCACTCGGCCTGGCAATCCGCCGGCGGGAAGAACATGTCGGACGACATCGGCAGCACGAAAGTGCGCGCCTTGATGCGGCCCAGCGCGGCCCGCAGGTCGCCGCCGGTGTGGCGGCTCACGTCGCCGCGTTGCCACTTCCACGCCATGCACAGCAGGTCGTTCGGGTCCATTACGCCGAAATAGCCGTTCATGAAATTGATGATGAAGTCGTCCATGGACGAGAAGCCCAGCGCCTTGTGCCGGTCCTGCTGGAAGAACTCCGTGCTCCAGCCCATTACCGCCCACATCTTGGCATGGCGCAGCAGCCCGTCCCGCACGTCCGCCGACGACGTATAGAAGCCCTTGTTGAAGCCGGGATCGGAGGTGATCGCCTCGACCAGCGTCTCGGTGAATAGGAAATCGTGCAGGGTGTTCTTGGCCGTGCCGGCGATGGGCGCCGCACGCTGCACCATGTCGGGGAAGCGCACGGCCCATTCGTAGGTCTGCTGCGCCCCCATGGAGCCGCCGACCACCAGCGCGAGGCTCGTGAGGCCGAACTTCTCCGTCAGGAGCTTGTGCTGCGCCCGCACGTCGTCGCCGATCCGCACACGCGGAAAATTCGCCATCCCGCCCGGTGCCGGCGTGTTGTGCGGCGAGGTCGAAAGCCCGTTGCCGATCTGGTTGACGACGATGATGAAATACTTGTCGGGATCGAGCGCGCGGCCCTGGCCGATATAGACCTGCTCCATGATCTTGCTGGTGCCGGAGTACCAGGTGGTAACCAGGATCGCGTTGTCCTTCGCCGCATTGAGCGTGCCGAACGTCGCGTAGGCGAGCGTGCAGCCGCGGATGGTGCCGCCCTCCTCCAGCTCGAGATTGCCGATGTCGTGCAGCTCGTACGGGCCGTGCACGTCCTGCGAGTAGTAGCTGTTGTCGATCAACGTTGCCCCCATTGGTTTATTGGGCGGGTTGCAACCCGCCTCCTGTATCGGCTGCGCTACGCCAGTTCGAACCCCTCGTAGCCGTTTGCCGCCACCTCGTCGCACTTCTTCCGGTAGCCGCCGACGCCCTCCGGTCCCAAATAGGGCAGGAACGCGCGCGGCTTGCCGGGGATGTTGGCGCTCATGTACCAGGAGTTCGCGCCGGTCATCAGCGTCATGCCGACGACCTCGTTGACATGCGCGCCCCACTGCTCCTGCGCTTCGGGCGTCGCCTCGATCGTGGTCTTGCCGGCCCGGCGCATCGCGGCGATGCAGTCGGTAACCCACTCCACATGCTGCTCGATCGACACCGGCATGTTCGACAGCACCGACGGGCTCTGCGGCCCGGTGATGGTGAACAGGTTCGGGAACCCGGCGACCGAGATGCCGAGATAGGTGTGCGGCCCGTCCGCCCATTGCTCATCCAGCCTGCGGCCACCGCGGCCCTTGAGGTTCAAGGCCTTCAGCGGCCCGGTCATCGCGTCGAACCCGGTGGCGAAGACGATTATGTCGAGCGCGTAATCGCGGCCACCGGCCCTGATGCCGGTCTCGGTCACGGCCTCGATGCCGCCGTCCATTTCGGCGTCGACCAGCAGCACGCTGTCCTTGTTGAACGTCTCGTAGTAGTTGGTGTCCAGCGGCTGCCGCTTGGTGCCGTAGGCGTAGCCCTTGGGGATCAGCCGTTCGGCGACGGCCGGGTCCTTCACGGTCTTGCGGATTTTGCGCTTGATGTAGTCGGCGCAGAGGTCGTTGGCTTCCTGATTGAAGAACATGTCCTGGTAGTTGCCGAGCCAGAAGGCGAAGCCGCCCGTGTCCCACATGCGGTCGAACTCGCGCTCCCGTTCTTCCGGCGTCGCCTCCAGTACCGACTTCGGGATGAACCAGTGCTCCTGGCCAAAGAAAGAGGAGCGCAGCCGCTTGACCACGCCGTCGTAGTCCGCCTTGCGCGCGCGGGTCAGCTCCGGGTCCACCTTGCCGTTGCGCGCCGGGACGCAGTAGTTGGCGGTGCGCTGGAAGACCGTGAGCTGCTTGGCCTGCTGCGCGATCTCGGAGATGGCCTGCACCGCGGTGGCCCCGGTGCCGACGACGCCCACGCGCTTGTTGGTGAAGTCGACGCCGGCGTGCGGGAACTGGCTGGTGTGGTACCACTTGCCCTTGAAGCTCTCCAGGCCCTCGAACCGCGGCATGTTCGTGGTCGAAAGGCTGCCCACCGCCGCAATCAGGTATCGCGCCGTGACCGCCTCGCCCTGGTCCGTGCGCACCGTCCACAGGTTCGACGCCTCGTTGAACTCGGCGCCGGTCACGCGTGTATCGAACTGCATGTCGCGCTTCAGGTTATGGCGCTGGGCCACGTGCTCGAGGTAACGCAGGATTTCGGGCTGTTCGGGATAGCGCTCGGACCACTCCCACTCCTGCAGCAACTGCTTGTCCCAGGTGAAACAGTAAATGTATGCGTCGGAGTCGCAGCGCGCGCCAGGGTAGCGGTTCCAATACCAGGTGCCGCCCACGGTCGCCCCGGCCTCGTAGACCCGCACCTTCAGCCCCAGTTCGTCCCTTAGTGACTTCAGCGCGTGCATGCCGGAAAAGCCCGCGCCGATTATGACGGCGTCGAAATCCTGGATTGCGTCAGCCATTTTTCCTCCGGTCGGCATTATTTTTATTTGGACAGCAGATTAACTCGCTTCCCACGTCTGCGCCGCACCCAAACGGCCTCCGCACCTTGCGCAGCCGACGACGATGGCCGGGAACAGCCGCCGATACTATCGCCGAAACCCTAGGTGAACAGCAACGACTAAGACGAGGAGCAGCGGCAAACAATGCGCCCGCACCAGTATGCTGAATCAGGCCACCAAAGCGGTGTTGAGTCCTTAGGGGCGGAATAGCAGCCGGTCGGTACTCTGAAGCTGCTCGGGGCGGTAATTCCCTACGCCCCATGCGGTTTGCAGGCCGTTTGGGTTGGCGCCCTCGGCCTCCGTCCCGATGTTCCACCACGATCCGGAAAGCGGTGGGTCGAAGCCGTTCATGTAGTCGAGCAGCGTCACCGCCCAGTCATGCGCGCTGCCGCCGGGTCCGGGGTTGCTGGCGCCGAGCTCGCCGATCCAGACCGGAGCGATGTTCTGGCGCGCGATGAAACCCCAGTTCGCCTCGTAGCGCTCGACCGCAGCCGGGCCGCTGTCCGGGGCGAAGGCGCTGATTTCGAATGGGTAGGAGTGCACGGAGTAGACGACCTTGTTTGGAACGCGCAGCGTGACCGGTTTCGCGGCTGCGGGTCGCAGATCGCCCTCGGGCGCATTCTCGCGGTAGTTCTGCAGGCCCTCGCAGATGATCAACGCTCCGGGATTCACCGCTCCGATCGCATTTCCTACGTCGACATACATCGCCCAGATGTCGGTCGGGCCGCCTGCGCCCCAATTGCCGCGATGGGGTTCATTGTCGAGATCGAACCCGATCACCGTCGGATTGCCGGCATACTGCTTGGCAAATCGCAGCCAGTTCGCCTTGAATGCAGCGGCGGTAATGGTGCCGAAGTGCCCGGCGCCGTCCGTACCGTTCGAGCCCGGCCCGCGGTCGAACCACAGCCCGTTCGGCTGCTGCCCGCCGCCGCCGTCGTTGGTGTGATGGTCGAAGATGACCTTGAGGCCGATTTGGCCAGCATACTCGACGACCGCGGCGAAGATCTCCCACGTGGTCAGGCCGGTCAGGCTGCTATTGGCCTTGAAGTCGATCGTGCCGCTTTCGTTGGTGTTTAGCGGGCGCGCGTCGAGGTTTATGTCCGACCAGGGAATGCGGACGGTGTTGAAGCCGGCGGCGACGATGCTATCGCAGATGACGCGGTAACTTGCGGTCCATAGGCCCTGCAGTGCGTAGCCGGCCGGGCCGTCAGTGCCGTACCAGCCGACGGACGCGATGCGGACGACCCGGCCTTTGTCGTCGATGATTTGCCCGCCGCGCGTGCTCAGCCATCCCGCCGGCAGCAGGCTTCCGCCCCGGCCGGCGGGGCGGAAGCCATCCGGAGCTTCCGCCGCCGCCAGGTCAGGCGCGCGAAACCCGCTTATCACAATGGCGGCGATAGCCAGGATGCTGAGCGACGCTCGTTTCATGGCGCGTTCGGCTATCGGGTCGATGGGGGGTGCGTGGCCGGCGCCGCGCCCAGGATGCTATACCGAAACAGGGCGCCTCGCGCGCGCCGGCGGGAGATTGATCCCTTGCAGCGTGATTTGGTGTTGGGTTTGGCTCGCCGGGACCGAAAGAATTTTGACGAGGAGAAAGGCGAATAATACCGCCATGAAGTTGGTGGACCTGAGGAAATAGGTTTCCGATAGGTTGATTGTGAAGAACATCAGCAGAAACCCGACGGACATCTCGAAGCTGACCCGGTGGCTTTTCACCGTCCTCATGAGATGGCGGAGCTTGGCCATCAACTGGAAGGTGACCACGGCGAACAGTCCAAATCCGACAATGCCGGTTTCGACGATAATCGCGAGATAGCCGCTGTGATAATTGTCGAGAACCCAGCCGTGCAGCCGCAGGTAGGCGTAGTAGACGTCCGAATTCGTCCAGAACCCATTAAGGCCGTAGCCCAAGAAGGGCCGGTTGGGCCACAGGCTCAGGGCGTATTGCCAGATGAAGGTTCGCTCGGTGAAGTTGATGTCATAGCCGAGAACGTGAATCGACGAATCGCCGGTCGCGGTAAAATAGGAGATGTTGGCCACCGCTAGCGCCAAGTCGAGTAGCAGGACGCCGCTTACCATCACCGCGAGCTTCGGGTGCCTGCGTCCGATAAACAGAAATGCCACGGCGACGAACGCCATCACGCCAGCGCCGCGGGAGCCGGATTTGATCAGGCAGAGGAGGCCCACTGCGCACATGGCCATGTCGAACAGCGTCCTGCGCCGCGCGACACGCAGCAGGACGATGCCCAGGAACACGGCGGACACCATGCCCAGTCCCTGCTTCGTGCCGAAGATGCCCTGCCAGTCGCCGACATGCTGCCATTCGTGCTGCACGACGCCCACCGTCGGCATGAACACCGCGAGCCCCACCGACGCCAGCAGCAGGAAGGCGATGTTGTAGTAGATGCAGGTGAACATCTCCTCGACGGTCACGATCGACGTCGTGCGCCACGCGGCGAGGGAGGAGACGAGCAGCACGGCCGCCTTGGGCATGGCGTTGAGCGGATCATCGCTCCAGAGCGAGGAGAGCACCACCCAGGCCAGCAGCAGGGCAGGCCAGAGCAGCCCTTTCGTCCGCAGCGGGAGGGACGCGACCGTTGGGATGAATGATAGGGACACCAGCACGAGCCAAAGCGCGATTGCCGCGATTTGTGGCCGCAGGTCCGAGCCTTGGCGGACGGCGTCGGAATCTGAGAGGCCTGAGAAGGCGGTATTGAAGCTTTCTAGCGAGACCAGGATGATCAGGCTCAGCACGCCGAATGTCACATACCGTAGCGCAGCCACCTACTGTCCTCCCTTGCACGCCATCAAAAAACACACATAGCCCGGAAAATTTTAAGTTTGAAGACGAATCGAGATTATCTCGTGCTGTTGATCAAGTTTACAACTTCCTCACGTCCGGCGTCATTGTATCGCCGGCGATTTTTAGCCCTCGGTGTCGCCCATATGCATCCCCTGCTTTGCAATGAAGCGATCTGACCCCGATCGGCAACCGCTCTAAGAACCATGAACCAATCGGGAATGGGTTAGAAGCAGGATCAAGCCGGCAGGTTCGAGTGAACGTTCCGGCGAGGTTCAGGGCGTCATCGGCGGTCTCTACGGGCCATACCTGCGTGTCAAGCGCGTCGATCCGCTGGCGGCTTTCACGCTCGGTATGATGACTGCTGCGCCGTCTCAAATCCTGCTGCCCGTTTCCTATGACAATTCAAAACCAGGCGATGTGCTCAACCCCATGGCGATTTCTTTGGCAAAGAGGTATCTCACGAATATGTGATCAATCACGATCGCGTGAGATAGGTGGACCCCATATGGCCCAGTTCTCGGTCGCAAATGGCCAAATCATCGATCCGAGCGGCAACCAGTTCGTCGCTCGCGGCATCAACATATTCCCCGGCCAAGTCGACGCGGCCACGATCCTGCAGACATTTCCCGGTATCAACGCGGTCCGGGTCGCGGCCACGCCGGGCACCGATCCGAACGTCATCGATAGCCTGGTGCAGGGCCTGACGTCCAAGGGCGTCGTCGTGCTGATCGAGGACCACTCGTCGAGCGGCGGCAACCCGAACACCCTGTC
>CAZZWN010000039.1:0-18349 GCA_964657765.1 uncultured Acetobacteraceae bacterium | reverse complement strand
ACATCGCCGTGCTGTCCGGCGTCGGCGGATGGGCCGGCATCGGCATGGCAGCCGGGTTGGGCAACGACACCGATGGCTTGGGTGCCGTCGGCGCCTACAAGCAGCTGTCCAACTATACCCAGTTGGGTGGCGTGCTGACCGTGTTCGGCCTCGACTAAGCCGACACCTGCAGTCTCCGGCCGCGCATGCAGCGTGGCCGGAGATACTTCCGGAGACTACAGATGCGTAATAAATCACTGTTGGCGTTGTCAGGCCTGGCCTGCGCCGGGCTAATTGCCGTTCTCGCCGGGTCGCACGGCGCAAAGGCCGAGAACGAGCCTGTGTATCTGGTCCAGGATGGCCGCGTGGACCAGCATACCTTCAATGGCTACCGGCGTTATGGCGAGTCCTGCATGCGCTGCCATGGCCCGGACGGCGCCGGCAGCTCCTATGCCCCGAGCCTTACCGAATCACTGAAGCACATGTCGTACGACGACGTGGTGAATACCATCGTCAACGGCCGGCAGAACGTCACCAAGACACAGAACAACGTCATGCCGGCATTCGGCACGACCGAGGACGTCGTGCTGTATATGGACGACATCTATGGCTACCTGAAGGCGCGGTCCGACGACAAGCTGCCGCGCGGACGTCCGAAGCGCATCGGCGATGACAGTTAGGCTGGTGCTTCGCTGGACTGTTCCGCTTATGGTCCTGGCGGCGTCGTCGCTGGCCTGCGTGCCTGCGCAGGCGCAGCGCGCCGAGATGATCTCGCGCACGGAATTGCGGGTCTGCGCCGATCCGAGTAATCTTCCCTATTCCAATCAGGCGCGCCAAGGTTTCGAGAACCGCATCGCCGAAATCATTGGCGCCGATCTCGACCTTCCGGTCACCTACGTGTGGTTCCCCCAGACCACCGGCTTCGTGCGCAATACGCTGCGCG
Source organism: uncultured Acetobacteraceae bacterium (assembly GCA_964657765.1). Taxonomy (GTDB): domain Bacteria; phylum Pseudomonadota; class Alphaproteobacteria; order Acetobacterales; family Acetobacteraceae; genus CAHJXG01. Next base: position 17,427 of record CAZZWN010000039.1, on the reverse strand, counting down.
CCCATGAGTGCGACCTGGTGATGGGCACCGTCAGTGGCGATGGGGAGATGGACAGCACCAATCCGTATTATCATACCGGCTACATGATGGTAACGCGGACCGCAGACGCGATCACCACGCGATCGGTGGGCGATCCGATGCTGTCGAGCAAGAGGTTCGGCGTGATCGCCGCGACCCCGCCGACCGACTTGCTGGTGCGACATAAGTTGATGGATCAGGTGCGGCCCTATGCGTTGCGGGTCGACACACGCATCAGCAACCCGCCGCGCGCCATGCTGCAGGACTTGGTAGATGACAAGATCGACGTCGCCTTGGTGTGGGGACCGACGGCAGGCTATGCCATCAAGCAGGATCACCTGCCGCTGACGGCTGCGTTCATCGAGCCGGAGCCAGGCGCGCCACGGCTCGACTACCGCATCGCGATGGGCGTGCGGGCGAACGAGCCGGAGTGGCGCCGGCGGATCAATCAGGCGATCGGCAAGCATAAGACCGAGATTGCCGCGATACTGGCGGAATACGGCATGCCGACCTTGGACGACTTGGGCCAGGCAACGCCTTGAGGCTGCTGCTTGCGGCGCTGATGGTCGCGCTAGGGGCTGCGCCGGCTTATGCAGACCCCGATGTACCGGTCCCAGACGGATACCGTTTGAACGACTATCGCGCGCCGGTGCCCGATACTGTGCCGGGTGGCGAGGTGCTGCATATCCCGGCGATGCAGCAGCTTGTTTCCCGGCGCGACGCAATCCTGATCGACGTGCTGCCCGCGCCACGGCGGCCGGCGGACATGCGGCCCGGCACGCCGTGGCTGCCGGCCCGTCACGCGAGTCTTCCGGGCAGTGTCTGGTGGCCCGAGATCGGGCGGGGTGCACTGCCTGAGACGGTTGCCACGCGATTGCAGCAGCGGTTGCGGGATGTCACGCAGGGTGATCCTGGCCGCTTGATCGTCTTTTACTGTCTTGCGGATTGCTGGATGAGTTGGAATGCGGCGCGCCGTGCTGCGGCGATGGGGTTCCATGCCGCCTGGTTCCCGGACGGCGTGGATGGCTGGAAGGCGGCAGGGCTGCCGACGCAGGATACGTTGCCCGAGGAGTTCGAGTGATAGGGCCTGCCGTACTGCAGAGCTTAATCCGCGTCGAAGTTGAAGTTCAGAAGCCGAAGCGGGCACGATAGTCCTGCGGCGTGGCGGCTAGCAGGCGCAAGAAGCTGCGGCGCATCGTCTCCTCCGAACCGAAGCCGCAACGCTGCGAAATGCGCTTTATGGGCAGGCGCGACTCCGACAGCAGCCGCCGGGCCGCCTCGACCCGCAGCCGCTCCACGGCCCGACCCGGCGTCAGCCCCGTCGCCTCCGCATAGTGCCTGCTGAAGCTGCGCTCACTCATTCCGGCTTGGCTGGCGAGGACTGGAAGCGAGATGTCGCCGGATAGGTGCTCGTTGATCCACTCATGCAAAGCCCCGAATTTATCTTCGGACGCCTGCAAGGACAGGGCAGCGCTGAACTGCGCCTGCCCGCCCGGGCGCTTGAGGAAGACGACCAGATAGCGCGCGACGGCCAGCGCCACGGCACGGCCGAGATCCTGTTCCACGAGCGCCAGTGCCAGATCGATGCCCGCCGTCACCCCTGCCGAGGTCCAAACCGGGCCGTCGCGCACGAAAATCGGGTCCGGCTCGACGCGCACGGCGGGGAAGCGTTGGGCGAATTCGGCGCAGACCGACCAATGCGTTGCAGCTCGCCGACCATCCAGCAATCCCGTTGCGGCGAGCAGAAAGGCCCCGGTGCATACCGAGGCGACCCGGCGCGCCCGCATTGCCCGCGCGCGCACCCTCTCGACCAACATCGGGTCCCTCGCCGCTGCTTGCACACCCGGGCCGCCGGCCACCATCAGCGTATCCAGTTCCGCATCAATCGACGGCAACGGACCCGCCGCGAGCCCCAGCCCAGCCGACGCGATGACGCCCTGGCCACCTTGGGCCACGACGCTGGCGGCGTAAGGCACGGTCCCCGCTGCCTCGCCTACGATGTCGTTGGCCGACGCGAAGACCTGGAGCGGCCCCGCGACATCGAGCACTTGCACCGACGGAAAAGCAAGAAACTCGACCACGCGAGGTGCATCTGGCGGAAATCGCAGCATTTCGGGCATTCGCGCCATAGCGTGCCCGGCCACGCTCACGCTGTCTACTTCCCTAACGTCGACTGCCCGCCTCGGCCCCACAACGTCAATCTACGGCGAGTGTCAAGCCGCAATCAGGCGAAACCTTTTGGCGAGAAACGAGGGGATATTGGCGTCCTCGCCGAAGCGTGCCGTCCTACATCTTCCATAGCGATGTGGGAACATCTGGGGTTCAAGATGATCGCCGCAGAGCCAACGAAGAGAATTTACCGACTTAATCTTCATAATACTGGAGCTATTCTATGGAACTGACACATCTTCACGCCTTCATGGCCGCGATGCAGCGCAAAGATCTTAATGCTATGCTAACGCACATGGCTGACGACGTGATCCTCAAGACGCCGCTTCATGTCGAGCCTTTCAAGGGCAAGGCGGCAATACGACCAGTCGTCGAGGGGCTCCTAGAAGTAGTCGACAAGTTCGATTTTAAGGAGATGATGCATGGACCCGAGCATGTGTCTCAATATTTTGGGGTCACGGTTGGGTCTATCGAGTTGGACGGCATGGACTACTGGCGCGTCAACGACACGGGCCTAATACAGGAGATGACGGTCCTCTGGCGTCCTCTTCCGGCAGCGGTGGCGGTACAGGAGAAGCTGGGCGACACTCGGCATGGGCCGGTCTAACTCCCCAACCCTCGCTGCAACGCCTGTGCCAAGACGCCAAGCTTCTGCTCCATCTGCACCGGCGCTTCGCACGCATAACGGATCGTGCGCTCGATTTGCTCGTATTCGCGGATCAGGAACCCGCGCCGGCTGACGATTTCCTCGCGCTGGGCGGCCGGGGCGTCGGCGGGCAGCGCGCGGAGATCGACCGTGACGCGCGACGTCAGTTCGGTCAGCGTGCGCTGCCGCCGTGCGATGTCGCGCAGGCGATCGATGATCTGCGAGCGCTGCACATTCGTCTCGTCCACCAGCCCGGCGAACACCTGCGCCGAAACCGCAGGCCGGTCCGCCGCTGGCACTGTCGCGACGAACTGATCCAGCCGCGCCGCACCGTCGGCGGCAGACACCCCCCGGGGCGCAACGGCGGCGACCACAGCCGCCACGGCCGGGTCGGCGCGCCAATCGCCCGCCGCGTCATGCCCGCCCCACAGCGTGCTGGCGGTCAGGGTCGGCACCAGCCGCTGCATGCAGGGCCAATCCGGATCGGCCGGCGGTCCGGCAGCCCCAATCGCCAGCGCGAATACGCCCAGCAGCATGACCCTCGACGGCGTCATTCCGCCCCAGCCCGCCGCGCCATCAGGCCGCGGCCCGGGTCATATCCCACCACCGCCAATGCCATGAAAACCAAGGTACAGCCGATGACCACTGCCGCCGAAAGCCAGTCGATGCGGCCGTAAAGCGCAAAGCGGATCAGCTCGGTTGCCGAGGTGAACGGGTTCAACTGGCACACCCACCAAAGGAACAGGCTGCTTTCCTTCACGCGCCACAGCGGATACAGCGCGGAGGACGCGAAAAACATCGGGAAGATGACGAAGTTCATCACCCCGGCGAAATTCTCCAGTTGCCGAATGAACGACGACATCACTAGGCCCAACGCCCCAAGCATCAGCCCCGACAAGATTAGCGCCGGCAATACGGTGAAATAACCGATCACCGGCGGTTCGATCTCCCAGAACCAAGCGATGCCAAGGAAGATGTACGACTGCACGACCGCGACCGCGACGCCCGCCAGCAGCTTCGACAACAGCAGGAACCAGCGCGGGAACGGGCTGACCATCAGGGTCTTCATGCTGCCCATCTCGCGGTCGTAGACCATCGAAAGGCTGCTCTGCATGCCGTTGAACAGCTCGATCATCGCGATCAGGCCGGGCGCGATGTAGACCTCATAGGGGATATACGTCTCGTAGGGCGGGATGATCGACACGCCCAGCACGAAGCGGAACCCGGCGGCGAAGATCGCCAGCCACACCAGCGGGCGCACCAGGGCCGAGATGAACCGGCCGCGCTGATGCACCCAGCGCAGGCCCTCGCGCCGGATGATGCCGGCCATGCAGCGCGCATAGGCCGGCGTCGCCAATGGACGAATGTCAGTCCGCAGCATGGGTCAGCTCCTCGAACGCAGCTTTCAGGTCGGGGGCGCCCGCTTGCGCCATGACATCCGCCACCGGGCCGCTCGCCAGCACGCGGCCCTTATGCAGCACGACGACGCCGGCATCCTCACCGGCCTCGTCGATCAGATGCGTCGCCCACAGCACGGCAAGCCCACGCTCCCGGCACAGGTGGCGCACGTGGTCGAGCAGGAATGCGCGGCTCGCCATGTCGAGGCCGGCGGTCGGCTCGTCCAGCAGCAGCAGCGCCGGCTCGTGCACCAACGCGCGCGCCAGCTCCACCCGGCGCTTCTGCCCGCCGGACAGCAGCCGCACCCGGTCGCGCGCGCGCTCCGCCAACCCAACCCGCGCCAGCTCGTCGGCGATACGCGGGGCTGCGGACGCCGCCGACATGCCATGCAGGGCCGCGTGGTATTCGAGGTTCTGCCGCACCGTCAAATCGAGGTCGAGCGTCGGCTGCTGGAACACCACGCCCATGCGCGCGAGCGCTGCCGAGGCATTGGCGCGGAACGGCTGCCCGAACACCGCGATGCGGCCCTGGTGCGCGTGATAGAGCCGGGTGATCAGCGCGAACAGCGTGGTCTTGCCGGCGCCGTTCTGCCCGAGCAGCACGGTGAAGCCGCCGGGCATGATGCGGAAGCCGACGTTGTGCAGCACCGTGCGGGCGCCGAACTTATGCGTCAGGCCGTCGACCTCCAGCGCGATCGGTCCAAGTTGGATCGAATCGGGCATTACGGCACCACCACCACGCCCCAGGGCAGCCCGCCGACCGGGATCGACTTGGTGACCCGCAGCGCGTCCACGTCGATCACCGACAGGTCGTTGCTGACGCCGTTGGTGGCATAGAGCCGCTTGCCGTCGGGCGAAAACGCCATGTTCCACACCCGCTGCCCCACCAGCAGGTATTTGCGGACCTCGAAGGTCTTCGTATCGACCACGGCGATGCGGTTGGCCGGGCCGAGCGCCACGAAGGCGGTCTTGGTGTCTGCCGTGATGGCAATGCCGACCGGCTGCACGCTCTCGGCGGGGACGCCGGGGATGGCGAAGTTGATGGTGTGCGACACGGTGTGCGTCTCGGTCTCGATGATCGACACGACGCCGCCTACCTCCGAGCTGACCCAGACCTGCGCGCCGTCCGCGGTGAACCGGGCGACGCGGGGCCGGCTGCCGACCAGCACGTTGGCGATCGACTGCTGCGTCGCGGTGTCGATGAAGTGCGCCATGCTCGTCGTCTCCGACGTGTTGACCAGCACCTTGCCGTCGGGGCTGACGCCCATGCCCTCCGGTTCCACGCCGACGGGGATCTCGGTCATGATCCGCCCGTCCGGGATATTCAGGATCGACACCATGTTGTCGTTCTCGTTGGAAATATACAGCGTATCGCCATCCGGGCTGAGCGCGAACAGCTCGGGGTCCGGGCCGCTCGGCAGGATGCGGTCGACAGTGAGGGTCGCGAGGTTCAGCACCTCGATGTGGTCGCTGTCGCTGGTGCAGATATACAGGCTGCGCCCGTCCTTGCTGGCGACGATGCCGCGGGGCCGGTTGCCGACCTTGATGGTATTGGTGACGGCGAGCGTCGCGCCATCGATGACGGTGATCGTGTTGTCCTTCTCATTCGACACGAGCAGCCGCTCGGCCCGCGCCGCCACGCTTGTCAGCAGCAGCGCCACGAGGGCAAACGCTACATTTTGCATGTCGTCTCCGGCTGATCGATGCCGAGCGTGTCCAGCTCGGAGAACTGATGCAGATAGCCCGGCTGTGGGCTGACCGACACGAGGCTATGGCTATCGGCCAGCAGCACCGGCTGCCGCAACTGGCCGTCCCAGGGGCGGAAGGTAAGGCGGGAACCCTTGAACGCCGCCAGCTCGAACTTTGGGCTGCGGAGATAGGCGGCAATGGAGGCCGGGTCGGCGCCGGGCCCGCGGCTCGCGGCCTCGCCCACGGCGCGGACGGCCATCCATGCGCCGAAATCATGCGTGGTCATGAACCGGCCGGCCTGTTTCAGGAAGCGGGCCTGCAGCTGGGTCGCGCCCCATTGCTCGAACGGACGCGCCCAGGCGGCGGGAACCAGCCCGTGCGTACCGGCGACCGGCCGCGGGTCCGTCGTGCGGAACGCCAGGTCGTCGCCGAAATCATCGGCCGAGTCGGCCACCACCAGCACGTCGTACGACAGGCCCTGGGTGAAACGCGCGACCTCGGCGCCGATGGTGACGTGGCCGGTGTCGGTCCGCTGCGCGCCGGGCTCGAAGGTCCAGGGCTTGTCGGCGGCGATGCGCATCTGGAACTTGCGGGCGGACCGGCGCAGTGCGTCGGCATAGGCCGCGTCGGCGTCGCTACGGCCCTGCACCAGCAGCAGGCTGCGCCAGCGTTTCACCGCCAGGAACTGCATCAGCGCGTCCGCCAGCATCGCCCGGCTCGGCAGCAAATGCAGCACGCGCGCCCGGCAGTTGGCGCCGCGCAGGTTGTCGTCCTCGGACGTGGCGTCGAGCAATATGGCGTCATGCGCCTCCGGCAGGTCCGCGACCCGCAGCAGCAGGGGCGCCGGCAAATCGGTAACGATCACCCGCTCGCCGCCCGCCAGCATCGCGTGCGCGGCGGCCAGCACGGCATCGGCGTCCGGCTGCAGCGACTCGTGCAGGGCATAGGCCTGGTTCAGGAACCGCCCGGTCGTCTGATTGTCGGTCAACGCCAGTCGCGCGCCCTGCACGCCCTCGTCGGTCAACGGTGGGTCGAGCACGACCTGCGGCCCCACATGCTTCGGCGTCAAGGCGAGATAGCCGATGCCCACGGTCACGGGCTCGGCGGCGAAGGCTGGCGCGGGCATGCAGGCTGGCGTGGCCAAAACGAGCGCCAGAACCAATGCGATTGGACCGGAAAGGGCCGGCATCCATTTCTCCCCAGGGCCACGTTCCGTGCGCGGCCTGACTTGATTGTGGGCCGGGCCAGGCGGCTTGTCAGCCCCTTCCGAAGCGTTACATCTGCCGTCCGGGTGTGCAGGGCGCGATTGACATTGATCCCCAGTATGCGCGGATAACCATAATCGAGACCGCCCGGGGAGGGGCCGCATGCACCACCGACGCCGCACGCTGCTGCTGATGCCGCTTCTGGCGGCATTGCCGCTGGGGAATGCGCGGGGGGCCAGTCCGCCGATCCGCGTCGGCACCCTGCGCTTCGGCAGCGTGGCGTGGGAGCTGGACGTCATGCGCACGCATGGCCTCGATACGGCGGCGGGCGTCGTGATCGAGCCGGTCGAGTTCGCGGCGGCGCAGGCGACGCAGGTCGCGTTGCAGGCTGGGCGGGTCGACATGGTGGTGCAGGATTGGCTCTGGGCCTCGCGCCAGCGTGCGTCCGGCGCCGATTGGACGCTCTCGCCGACATTCGGTGCGCTTGGCGCATTGATGGCGCCGCCGGACTCGCCGGTGCGGACGGTGGCGGACCTGCGCGGCCGGCGGCTCGGCATCGCCGGCAGCCCGCTGGACAAGAGCTGGCTGCTGCTGCGGGCCTATGCCCAGCAAACCCTGGGCTTGGACCTCGACCAGGCCACCACAAAGAGTTTCGGCCCGCCGCCTTTATTGGCCGAGCAAATGGCAGCCGGGCGGCTGGATGCCGTGCTGACCTATTGGCCTTTCGCCGCCCGCGCCGAGGCAGCCGGGCAGCGCCGGGTGCTGGCAATGGAGGATGCGGTCGAGGCGATGGGCATTCCGTCCGGCGTGCCCTACCTCGGCTGGGTGTTCTCCGACGCCTTCGCGGCCGCCAACCCTGTTGCGGTGCAGGGCTTTATCGACGCCTCGGCCAAGGCGCGGTCGATCCTCGTGCAGTCGGATGCGGAATGGGACCGCATCGCGCCCCTGACCGGCACGTCCGGACCGAACGAGCTCGCGCAGTTGCGGTCGTGGTACCGGCGTGGCGCGCTGGATCATTGGGACCTGCAGGCGACGGCGCGGCTTTACGACATCCTCGCGGGCATCGGCGGCCCGGCGCTCGTCGGACCCGCCGTCCATTTGGCGCCGGGCACCTTCTGGGCCACAAGCTGAAACGCAGCCGCCTGGGCTGGACCGCGCGCGTTCTGCCCGCGCTCGCACTGCTGACGGGCTGGGAAGTCGCGGCGCGGCTGATCGGCAACCGGCTGTTCCCACCCGTCAGCATTGTGCTGGGCGCCCTGTGGCGCGAGGCGGCGTCCGGCAATTTGGAGCGCCAACTGGGCATCACCCTGGCGCGCGTAGCCTGTTCCTTCGTCGTGGCAATGGCGCTGGGGACGGCGCTCGGCGTCGCCATGGGACGCTGGCGGTGGCTGGATCGGGCGCTGGACAGCCTGCTCACCGCCTTGCTGAACCTGCCGGCGCTGGTCACCATCGTGCTGATCTATGTCTGGTTCGGGCTGAGCGAGGCCACCGCCATCGCCGCCGTTGCCCTCAACAAGCTGCCGAGCACGGCGGTCACGATGCGGGAGGGCGCCCGCACGTTGGACCAAGGGCTGATCGACATGGCGCACAGCTTCCGCATGGGCCGGCGTGCCATCCTGCGCCATGTCGTGCTGCCGCAGCTCTACCCATACTTGTTCGCCTCCGCGCGCTCCGGCCTGGCGCTGATCTGGAAGATCGTGCTCGTGGCGGAACTGCTGGGCCGCAGCGACGGCGTCGGCTTCCAAATCCAGGTGTATTTCCAACTGTTCGACGTGACCGGCATCCTCGCCTACACCCTGGCTTTCATCGTCGTGGTGCAGCTGATCGAGTGGCTCGCGCTGCAGCCGCTGGAGCGGCGGGCCAACCAATGGCGATGATGCTGGAGGTCGACATCGCCGCCAAGGCCATGCCGGGCGGCGCCGGGCCGCGCACGGTGCTGGCCAATCTGCGCTTGACCTTGGAGCGGAACGAGATCGTCGCCCTGGTCGGCCCGTCCGGCTGCGGCAAGACGACGCTGCTGCGCATCATCGGCGGCCTGGATAGGCAGTTCGACGGCCGGATCGCCTGGGCAGGCGGCGTTGCGCCGCGGATCGGCACGGTGTTCCAGGAGCCGCGGCTGCTGCCGTGGCGCACCGTCCGGCAGAACCTCGCGCTGGTCCGGCCCGACCCGGCTGCCGCGGAGGCGCTGCTGACGCTGCTTGGCCTCGCGCCCTATGGCGACCTATATCCGCCGGCGCTGTCGCTGGGCATGGCGCGCCGTGCCGCCATCGCCCGCGCATTCGCCATCGAGCCGGCGCTGCTGCTGCTAGACGAGCCGTTCGTCTCGCTCGACCCGGCCATGGCCGAGCAGGGCCGGACGGTGCTGGCGACGGCATGGCGCACGCAACGCTGCGCCGCGTTGCTGGTGACGCACGACCAGGCGGAGGCTGCGTCCCTGGCCGACCGCATCCTGCTGCTGTCCACTGGCCCGGCCCGGGTCATCCAGGAGTTCGTCGTGCCCGAAGCGAGCCGGCGCCGCGGGATCGCCGAGGGCGCCCGCGTCGCCGCTAGCTTTGCTTGAGCGGCTACTTGAGCGTCTCGAGGTAGGCGATCACGTTCGCCCGCTCGTCATCCTTTTTCAGCCCGACGAATATCATCTTCGTGCCGGCGACCACGCCGCGGGGATCGGTCAGGTAGTGATCGAGCGTCGCCGGGTCCCACGTCACGTTGTAGGCCTTCATCGCCTCGGAGTAGTTGAAGCCCTCGATGCTATGCGATGGCCGGCCGACGACGCCGTGCAGGCTGGGGCCGATCTTGTTCTCGCCCTCCTTGATGGAGTGGCAAGCCGCGCATTTGTTGAACGCGGTCTTGCCGAGCGCCGGGTCGCCATCCGCCCGCGCCGCCCCGGCGGTCAGCCCCACGGCCGCAATCGTCGCCAAACCTAGTAGATACCGCATCATGCCTCCCAATCGCCGCGCCTTTGTTTGCCCGGCCAACGTTCGCTTCGCTCGATTATGGGAATGTGCCGGCGATTGTCGAGACGCCTACTGTTCCGGGCGTGGCGTCGCCGCACGGGACCGGCGGCAAATCGTACGCACATAGGCGTCGCGTCCGATGTCATAGGCCTGGGCGGACCGGCCGATCACCTCCTGCCAGCCGCTGGCGCAGCCGAGCTCGGTCTCGACATGCTTCGACAGCACGTCCGTCGCCGTCGCTTCGGTGCACTGGTCCGAGGGTACGGAGTTGAGGCAGATCAGGATAATGGCTTGGAAACCGGTCATATGATTGTAGGCATCGGCTTGCGGCCCCTTTCCTAATGCGCCATTGGCGCCCTAACATAGATCGCCGCAAAGGCACCAAAAAGGAAGCGAAACAAGATGCTGATCGTCACTGTCATGTATCCGGGCGGCGAGAACGTGCGGTTCGACCATGCCTACTACGCGGAGACGCACATGCCGCTGGTCCGCCGCCTATGGGGCCCGATGGGGCTGCAGCACGACCAAGTGACCCGCGGCGTGGCGGCCCCGGACGGCGCGGCGCCGGCCTACGTGGTGACGACGATGCTGCACTTCGACTCGATGGACAGCTTCAAGGCCGCCGCCGGCCAGCACGGCAGCGAGATCTTTGCCGACATACCGAATTTCTACGCTGGCTCGCCGGCGCTCGGGTTCTCCGAAACGGTGGGCTGACCGATGGCGTCCATGGAGGTCCGGAGCCAGCACGCCTGCTTTGGCGGCACGATGGGCTTCTTCAGCCACGCCTCGACCGCAACCGGGACGGCGATGCGCTTCGCCGTCTTCCTGCCGCCGCAAGCCAAACACGGTAAGTGCCCGGCGCTCTATTACCTCGCCGGGCTGACCTGCACCGAGGAGACCTTCGCCATCAAGGCCGGCGCTCAGCGCATGGCGGCGGAGCATGGGCTGGTGCTGGTCATGCCGGACACCAGCCCGCGCGGGCTCGACCTGCCCGGCGAGGCGGCAAGCTGGGATTTCGGCGTCGGCGCCGGGTTCTACCTCGATGCGACGGCTGCGCCCTGGGCCGCGAACTACCGCATGGCGAGCTATGTGACCCAGGAGCTGTCGGCGCTGGTCGAGGCGAACTTCCCGATCCGGCCCGACCGGCGTGGCGTGTTCGGCCACTCGATGGGCGGGCACGGCGCGCTGGTCACGGCGCTTCGGGAGCCATCGCGGTGGCACTCCGTCTCGGCGTTCGCCCCGATCGCCAACCCCGTCGCGGTGCCGTGGGGTGAGAAGGCGTTCACCGGCTACCTCGGGCCCGACCGCGCGGCATGGGCGGCGTGGGACGCGAGCCTATTGATGCGTGAGCGCCCCTATCCCGGCCCGATCCTGGTCGACCAGGGCCAGGACGACCAGTTCCTCGCCAGCCAACTGCATCCCGAGGCGCTGGAGCAGGCGGCAGCGGCGTCCGGCCAGGAATTGACCCTGCGGCGGCAGCCCGGCGACCACAGCTACTGGTTCATCCAGACCTTCGTCGCCGATCACCTCGCGCATCATGCGCGGCAGTTGCTGGGGTAGTCCGATGCGCGCGTTGCTCGTTGTCTTGCTGTTGGGCAGCGTCGTGGCCCCGGCTGTGGCGCAGGAGCGGCTGGCGTTCTGGAACCTGACCAGCTTCACGATCACCAACCTGGTCATGGCGCCCTCCGGCAGCGCGGAGTTCGGCGCGAACCAATGCGCCAACGACCGCGACGGCAGCGTGGACCACGACGAGCGGCTGCGCCTCGTTGGCGTCGTGCCCGGCCGCTACGACGTGCGGCTGACCACCAAGCCCGGCCGGGTCTGCACGATCCGCGGCGTCGAGCTGAAGGGGGGCGGCAAGTATGCGTTCTCCCTGTCCGACAGCGACCTCACGGATTGCAAGTAACCCGAAGCCGTCACGGCAGGTCGCTGCGAACGTTGTCGACCGCATGCTTTATCAGCGCCGCGGCCGACCCGAGCTTCAGTTTCGCCTTGGTCTGCGCGGCCGCGTTGGCAGCGGTGCGGTAGCTCACGCCAAGCAGGCCCGCGATCTCCGTCAGGCTTTGCCCCTTGCCGAGCAGGCCAAACACCTCGCGCTCACGCACGCTCAGCTCGGCCAGGGGATCGTGGTCCCGGAACGGCTGCAGCGCGAGGCGCTGGGCGACGCGCGGGGCAAGATACCGGCCACCGGCCTGCACGCGCTCGATCGCTTCGAGCATGCTGGCCGGGTCGTCGTTCTTGGTGACGTAACCTTGCGCGCCGGCCTCCAAGGCCGCTGTCACGAAGGGGAGGTCCTCATACATGCTGAACACGATGACCGCGAGCTGCGGCGTCTGTTGCCGCAACAGACGGAGAACGTCCATGCCCGGCATGTCGGGCAAGTTCAGGTCGAGCAATGCGATATCGGGCCGTGCCGCCGCATTCAGCGCCAAGGCTTCGGCACCGGTGCTCGCCTCGATCACGTCGAATGCCGCATCGTCGGCTACGTGGTCCTGCAGCAACCGGCGGCAACCCGCGCGCACGATCGGGTGGTCCTCGATCAGCAGGATCCTCATTGCTCGATCCGTCCCAGTCTGTGCCAAGGCAGCACCACGTCGATCATCGCGCCGACCATCGTGTCGACCCCCGTGCCGACCATCGTGCCGCCTGGCGCACCGTTGCACATAGAAATCCGGCCGCCCACGCTGCGCACCCGCTCGGTCATGCCCAGCAGCCCGTAGCCGAATTGCTGCGGCTGCGCGAAGCCGCAACCGTCGTCGCCGATCGTCGCCTGCAGCCTGCCGTCGCCCGGCGCGCCCCGGAGCTGGACGCGCACGTGCCGGGCGCCGGCGTGCCGTGCGGCGTTCGTCAAGCATTCCTGCACGAGCCGGAACAGCACGAGTGCGACGGCATCGTCCAACGCATCCAAGCCGCATGAGCACTCGAGCGACCACGCCACCTCCGGCCGGAGCTCGCGCCAGGACGCGATGAGCTGACCCAGCGCCTGTTCGATGCCCATTTCCTCCAGCACCAGCGGCCGCAGCCGGGCAAGCATCCTGGCGTTGGTGTGCTGGATGCCGTCCACCAGCACAGAGATCGTTGCGGCGCGGGCGGCGATGGCTGCCAGGCGGTCCTCCTTCATGGGCGCTTCCGGCACGCACCGGCGCATGATGCTGGCCACCTCCGCGCGGATGCCGAACAGGGCCGGTCCGAACTCGTCGTGCAATTCGTGCGCGACTTCGCGGCGTTCCGCTTCCTGGACGGAGATCAGCTTGTCGATCAGCAGGCTGTTGTCCGCCGCGAGCCGGTGCAGCGTCTTGCTGAGGCTTTGGCACCGTGTGCCGACGCGCTGCAGCTCGACCAGGCGGACCGGCGCCACATTGGAGCGAAACCGCCCCTGCTCCAGGTCGTCCAGGCTGTCGGCCAGCGCCCGGAGCGGCCGCATCGACAACGCGGTCGCGACATGGATCAGCAGCACGATGAGCGCCGACATCAGGACGATCAGCAGCGCAAGCCAGCGCAGGTCGGTCCAGATCTCGCTCATCTCATCGTAGGGGTTAGAGCGCAGCAGCACCTGGCCGACGCTCTCGCCGTGGAAGACGACAGGGAACGTCTCCGTGGCCAACGGCGGCCGGAGCATCCGCTCGAACCAGGCAGGCACTTTGGGCCTGGCCCCCAGGCTGAGCGGCCTCAGGCTTGCTACGTCGGCCTGCTCTCCCGGTATCACGACGATGTCCAAGTGCCTGACGCGGAGCATCTGCGCCTCGACCTCTTGCCACGCCTCGGGCAGGGTTGCCGCTCCGGCAGCGGTATGCAGCGCCGCCTGGACGACAATCCGGCCGACCGCCAGGCTGCTCGCCGCCTCGCGGTGTATGCGGGCGCTGGCGCCATGCAGCGCCAGCGCCGCGGCGACGAGCAGGCCGCAGGCCAGGATGACGGTCGGGATCAAGACCAGGCGTAGTCGCAGCGAATGCAAGGCTCGTCTCCATCAAGGCACTGCACTTTCTGCAGTCGCGAACTGCACTAAATGCACTGTCGCCTGCAAGAAGTGCAAATGTCACTTTCGCTATGGACAGAGCATAGGCTCGTTTGTAGCAAACATAAAATCCGTGGGGGAATGTGATGAGAATTCTGGCGCTGTCCGCTGCTGTGGCGGCGATAACGCCTGCTGCCGCACTGCTGCCGGTGATCGCCTTCGCCCAGGCCGACGCTGTGCCGGGTGGCCCAGCCAGCGGCGCGTCCGCGAGCGAGGCGGCGCTGCCGACCGTCAACATCATCGGCAGCAGCCCGCTGCTGGGCTCCGGCATCGACCGCAACAAGCTGCCGGCCCAGACCAGCGTGCTGAACAGCGGCGATATCGCCCGGGACGGCACGCCCAATGCGCTGCGGGCGCTGAACGAGCAGGTCGGCGGCGTGAACCTCGACAGCGCGTCGGGCAATCCGGACCAGCCGACGCTGCTGTATCACGGCTTCCAGGCCTCGCCTTTGCAGGGCACGCCGCAGGGGCTTGCGGTTTATGTGAACGGCGCGCGCTTCAACGACGCGTTTGGCGACACGGTGAACTGGGACCTGATCCCCAGCATCGCCATTGACCAGGTCAACCTCGAGGGCCCGAACCCGGTATTCGGCCTGAACGCGCTGGGCGGGTCGGTGAGCGTGCAGCTCAAGAACGGTTTTACCTATCATGGCGGCGAGGCGACGCTGTATGGCGGGTCGTTCGGCCGGGTCGTCGGCGAGCTGCAATACGGCAAGCAGGCCGGCAACGTCAGCATGTATGTCGCCGCCACCGCGCGGCACCAGGACGGCTGGCGCAACCTGCAATCTTCCGACATCCAGAGCTTCTACGGCGACCTCGGCTGGCGCGGCGACCGCTCCGAGGTGCACCTGAACCTGACGCTCGCCAACTCGGTGCTGAACGGCCCTGGCACCTCGCCGATCGAGCTGCTGGCCGCCGATCCGGCCGCGCAGTTCACCGCGCCGAACCAGATCGCCAACCGCTACTTGTCGACCAGCCTGCAGGGCAACTTCGACGTGTCCGACACGACTTCGATCCAGGCGCTCGCCTACTACCGCTATCTGCTGCAGCGGGTCGTGAACGGCAACGTTTCCAACGACGTGCCCGCCAATGATGGGTCCGGGCTGCTGGTCAGCTCCAACGGCGGGTTCAGCACGACCCGGGGCGGCGGCCCGATTCCCGACTTCCTCAACGGCGGTCCGTATTCCGAACTCGACAACCAGACGACCAACACCAACAGCTACGGCGCATCGGTGCAGGCGACGAACACCGGCGACGTGTTCGGCCTCAAGAACCATTTCGTCGCCGGCCTCAGCTTCGACGGGGCGCAGACGGAATTCGGCGCTACGGCGAGCCTCGGAGGCCTGACGGCGCTCGACCGCGTTTTCATCGGCCCCGGCGTCACCATCGACGAGCCCGGCACCAACACGCCGGTGCGGCTCGCGACCAGCAACGCCTATTACGGCGTCTATCTATCCGACACGCTGAACCTGACGGAGCGGCTCGCGGTCACCGCGTCCGGCCGGTTCAATGCGGCGCAGATCGACTTGACCGACCAGGGCGGCGGCAACCTGACGGGACAGCACACCTACAACCGCTTCAACCCGGCCATCGGCGCCACCTACCAAGTCGCCCCGTGGCTCACCGCCTATGCCGGTTATTCGGAGGCCAACCGCGCGCCGACGCCGGCCGAGCTGTCCTGCGCCGGGCCAGCCGATAGCTGCAGCCTCGCCAACTTCTTCACCGGCGACCCGAACCTGAAACAGGTGGTGGCGCACAGCGTGGAGGCCGGGCTGCGCGGCACGGTCCGCCCGGCGGACGACGTGCGGGTCACCTACAACGTCGGCCTGTTCCACACGACGCTCGACGACGACATTGCCTTCGTCAACAGCACCACCCTCAACCGGGCCTTTTTCCAGAACGTCGGGCAGACCCGGCGGCAGGGCGTGGACGCCGGGGTGCAACTCCGGACGCCGCGCTGGCTGGCCTATGTCAACTACAGCTATACCGACGCCACCTACCGGAGTGGCTTCGTCGAGTCGGCGGGCAGCAATCCGCAGGGAGACGCCGACGGGAACCTGACCATCCGGCCCGGCAACCGGCTTCCCGGCGTGCCGGCCAACCAGCTCAAGTTCGGCGCGTACTACAAGGTCACCGACAACTGGACCGTGGGCGCGACAGGGATCTACCAGAGCGGGCAATACCTGTTCAGCGACGACGCCAACGTCACGCCGCGCCTGCCGGGTTTCGTCACGCTGAACCTGAACACCCAGTACCAGCTCACGCCGAACGTGCAGCTGTTTGGCCTGGTCGAGAACGTTAATGACGCGAAGTACTATACCTACGGCACCTTCTCGCCGGTCTCGTCGATCTTCCTCGCCCAGGCGCCGAACGCGACCAACCCGCGCTCCTATAGCCCCGCCGCGCCGGTCGGCGGGTTCGGCGGCTTGCGGGTTACATTCTAGCGGCTATCGTCTATGCGGTTGCCAGGTCGAAGATAGAGTGATGCCGCCGCCATGACCGCCGCCCAATCCGTATACGCCCCCGCCGTCGCCGACCCGGTCCCGCGCGGCCTGTGCACGGATTGCGGCGTGTCGCGCAGCGCCAACCCCGTCGACTGCGGTAGCGCCTGCCAGTTCATCGCCCCGGACTATCCCGGCCTCGAAGCCCGCGTGCACGGCCGCGCCCGCGATCCGGCGCGTCCGGACGAGCAGTTCTTCGGCCCGTTCCGCCGCATGCTGCGCGCCTCGCTTATCGCCCCGCAGCACGGCGCGCAGTGGACCGGCATCACGACCCGCATCGCCGAGCGCCTGCTGGAGACCAAGGCCGTCGACGCCGTGCTGACGATGGCGCCGCATCCGGACGACCCGTGGCGGCCGGTGCCGGTGCTGGTGACCTCGGCCGCGGGCATGGCGCGGTGTCGGGGCATGCGGATGGGCTATGCGCCGCTGCTCGCATTGCTGGAACCGGCGCGGGAGGCGGGCCACCGGCGGATCGCTGTGGTCGGCATCCCATGCCAGGTCTATGCCCTGCGCGCGCTCGAGCAGCGCCTTGGGTTCGAGCGGATCTTCGTCATCGGCACGCCGTGCTCCGACAACACGACGACCGAGAACTTTCATACGTTCCTCGCCTTGCTGGCCGATGATCCCGCGGACATCACCTATCTGGAGTTCAGGGCCGACTACCACGTCGAGCTGCGCTTCCGCGACGGGCGCACCAGGGTGATCCCGTTCCTGCAATTACCAATTAGTAAATTGCCCGCCGATTTCTTTCCGCTGACCTGCCGCACCTGCGTCGACTACACCAACGTGCTGGCCGATATCACCGTCGGCTACATGGCCGGCCAGGGCGAGCA
>CAZZWN010000038.1:0-18681 GCA_964657765.1 uncultured Acetobacteraceae bacterium | reverse complement strand
CCGGGCCCACTGCGATGCCGCACCCCGAAACCTGGCTGAAAGTCCTGCCGGACGGCCTGTTTTGCGAGCCGGGCGGCTTCTACATCGACCCGCTGCGGCCCGTGGCGCGCGCCGTGATCACCCACGCCCATGCCGACCACGCCCGGCCCGGCCATGACGCCGTCCTGGCGAGCCCTGAGACGCTGGCGCTCATGGACGTCCGCATGGGCGCCGGCCGTGCCGGCTTGGTCCAGCAAGCGTTGGCATACGGCGAGCCCGTCATGATCAATGAGGTCAGGGTCTGGATGCAGCCGGCCGGGCATGTACTGGGCAGCGCGCAGGTCGCGATGGAGTGGCGCGGCAGCCGTGCCGTCGTCAGCGGCGACTACAAGCGCCAATCCGACCCCACCTGCCTGCCCTTCGTGCCGATCCCCTGCGACGTGTTCGTGACCGAGGCGACCTTCGCGCTGCCAGTGTTCCGCCACCCGCCGGCCGAGCATGAGATCGCCAAGCTGCTCGACAGCGTGGCGCTGTTTCCCGAGCGCACGCACGTCGTCGGCGCCTACGCGCTCGGGAAAGCGCAGCGGGTGATCGCGCTGCTGCGTCAGGCGGGTTGGGACCGGCCGATTTACCTGCACGGCGCGCAAATCCCGCTCTGCGCCGTCTATGAGCGGCTCGGCATTCCGCTCGGCGAGCTGCTGCCGGCGACCGTCGCGGAGAAGGACAAGCTGAAAGGCGCCATCGTGATTGCGCCGCCCAGCGCCATCGCCGACCGCTGGGCCCGCCGCCTGGCCGAGCCCGTCGTGTGCAACGCGTCCGGCTGGATGCGGGTCCGGCAGCGCGCCCGCAGCAAGGGCGTCGAGCTGCCGCTGGTGATCTCGGACCACTGCGACTGGGACGAGTTGAACCAAACCCTGGACGAGGTCGCCGCACCCGAGGTGTGGGTGACGCATGGGCGCGAGGAGGCGCTGATCCACGAGGCGGCAAAGCGCGGCATACGCGGGCGGGCGCTGCGCCTGCTCGGTTACGGCGACGAGCAGGACGATCTGCCGGACGCTGAGACGATCACGCCCGCGGCGGCATGATCGCCTTTGCGGAGCTGCTGGAGCGCCTGGTGTTCACGCCGGGCCGGCTTGCGAAGATCGCCCTGCTGCGCCGGTATTTCGCCACCCAGCCCGATCCCGACCGCGGCTTCGGGCTCGCTGCACTGACGGGGGAACTCGCATTCCAGGCGGCGAAGCCGGCCATGATCCGGGCCCTGGTGGAGGAGCGCACCGACCCCGTGCTGTTCGCCATGTCGCGCGATTACGTGGGCGACTTGGCCGAGACCGTCGCGCTGATCTGGCCCGCGGCGGCCAGCAACGCGGGGCCGCCCAGGATGACCGAAGTCGTGCAGACCCTGATCAGCACGCCGAAGTCCGAGCTGCCCTTCGTGCTGGCCGGCTGGCTCGACGCCTCCGACGCTTCGGTGCGCTATGCGCTGCTGAAGCTGATCACCGGGGAGCTCCGCGTCGGCGCGTCGGCGCGGCTGGCGAAGGTCGCGCTGGCGGAGGTCGCCGAGGGGCGGATCGCGGCCAATGAGATCGAGGAGGTCTGGCATGGCCTGACCCCGCCCTATACGCCGCTGTTCGCCTGGATCGGCGGCACTGGGCCGCGCCCCGACCCGGCCGGCGCGCCGGTGTTCCGCTCCCCCATGCTGGCGCATCCATTGGAGGCGCCCGACATCGCGGCACTCGACCCCGCCGCCTTCCGCGCCGAGTGGAAGTGGGACGGCATCCGGGTCCAGCTCGTTGCGACTTCGCTGGGTCGGCGCATTTTCTCGCGCGGCGCCGACGACATCTCGGCCGCGTTTCCCGAGATCGTCGAGGCGATGGAGTTCCACGCCGTGCTGGACGGCGAGCTGCTGGTGCTGCGCGACGGCCAGGTGGCACCTTTTGCCGACCTGCAGCAGCGTCTCAACCGCAAGGCGCCCGGCGCCAAGGCGCAGCGCGATTATCCGGTCGCGGTCCGCCTGTATGACCTGCTGTTCGACGCCGCCGAAGACCTGCGTCCGCTGCCGTTCGACACGCGGCGGAGGCGGTTGGAGGCGTGGCATGCCCAGCACAGCCCGGCCCGCATGGACCTGTCCGAACTCATTCCCTTCACCACCGTCGACGAGCTCTCGGTGATCCGCGACGGCACCCGCGCCGCCAGCATCGAGGGATTGATGCTGAAGCGCGGCGACAGCGCCTATGTGCCGGGCCGGCCAAAGGGCCAGTGGTGGAAGTGGAAGCGCGACCCGCTCACGATCGACGCCGTGGTGATGTATGCGCAGCGCGGCCATGGCAAGCGCAGCAGCTACTACTCCGATTACACGTTTGGCCTGTGGCGGGAGGATGGCGAATTGGTGCCGGTGGGCAAGGCGTACTCCGGCTTCACCGACGCGGAGCTGGTGATCCTCGACCGTTGGATACGCAACCACACCACCAACCGGTTCGGTCCCGTGCGCGAGGTGGAGCGTGGCCTGGTGTTGGAGATCGCCTTCGACGCGGCGCAGCGCAGCAACCGGCACAAGTCCGGCGTGGCACTGCGTTTCCCACGCGTGGCCCGGGTGCGTATGGACAAGCCGGCGGCGGAGGCGGACCAGTTGGACACGCTCATGCGGCTGATCGAGCGGTGCTGATCACGCGGTGCTGGTCAAGCCTGGGGCCAGTCAGGTGTAGCGGCGCAGGCCCATTGTGCCGAACGTGATGATCATTGCGCCGCATAGCGCCACGACGAGCGCAAGCGGCAGCAGTTCGAGCAGCGCCGGGGCGATCAGGAGCCCGAGCAGCAGGCCGCCCTGGTTCGCTGCGATGAAGGCGCGGGTGGCGGACCGAATGTCCGGGCGCGGCAGCTCGGTTTGCGTCAGCACCGCGACAGGGATGTCCTGCATCGGGCCGCCCACTGCGCAGAATGCGGCGCAGGCGGCATATGCCGGCAGCAGCGCCCTGCGCGGCAGGCCGGCCGCCTCGATGACCGCGAGCCCACACATGCCGACACCCATGATGAGGTTGCCCAGGAAGATTTGGCGGCCGGGCCGCGCCGGCATGGGCCGGCTGCCGATGACCAGGTTGGCGAGGAGGTTGGTGCAGCCATAAGCCGAGATGACGGCGCCGTAGGCAGCGACGCCCGGCCCGACGAGGCCGTCGCGCGTCACCAGCAGGGGCAAAATCAGGAAGAACACGGCATACCATGCGCCATTCAAAAGCCCGGTCGCGGCGAGCATATAGGTCAGCAGGCTGTGCCGCCGGATCACGCGGACGCCATGCAGCATCGACGCGAGCATGTTGCCCGCCGGCAGCACGGACCGCGCAGCGGGCAAGGCCGCTCGCCGTTGGATCGCCAGCAGGGCCGCCGCGGCAAGCAGTGCCACCGGCGATGACCCGGCCGACCATGCCGCGACGACGCCGAGCAGCGCCACCGCCCGGATCGCATCGTCGCCGAGCATTGCCCGCAACGGTGCCCAACGATCCGCGAGCCGTCCGCCGAACGTCAGCACCAGCAAAATCACCAGCGGCCCCATCGCGACGAGGTACCCGGCCGCGGGGCCGAATGCCTCGACCGCGATCCAGGTGAAGGCGATGGCGTTGGCCTGGTCGCCGATCGACGAAAGCGCGAGTCCGCCCCATAGCAGCGCCATCGGCGGGTGCCGCAGCGGGCGCAGCAGTCGGGGCAAGCGCATCACCGCACCAGCAGAGGCAGCACCGAGAGGACCAGCAGCGCTGCCATCGCAGCGTTGAACGTCCGCCATTGCGCACGCGAGCGCAGCACGCGCCCGGCACCAGCGCCCAGCACCGCCCAGGTCAGGTTGCAGGGCACGCCGACCAGGCTGAACAGCGCGCCGATCAGCAGGACCTGGCTTATTAGCCCATGGCCGGGCACCGTGTATGCGGTGCTGGACACGACGGCGATGACCCACGCCTTCGGGTTGACCCATTGGAACAGCGCGGCTGCGCCGAAGCCCATGGGCGGCCTTGCGGCTTTGCCGAGCAGGGGCGTCGCCGAATCGGCGCGGATCATGCTCCAGGCGATCCAGAGGATCCACGCCCCGCCGATCCAGCGCAGCGCCGCGTGCAGCGGCGGCGACGCGGCAAGCGGCCCGGCCAGCCCCAGTCCCACCACGGACACCATCAAGCCGAAGCCAAGGTTGATGCCAAGCATGTGGGGCATGGTCGCGCGCACGCCGTGGTTGGCCGCCGAGGCCGCGACCATGATGTTGTTCGGCCCCGGCGTAACCGAAGTCACGACGGCGAACAGGATGAAGGCAAAGAGATCGGGCGGCATCATCGGCACGTTAGCCGATGCATCGCCGGCCCGGCTCCGGCCCGGCGCAAAGCTTGGACATGATGTTCCTCAGATCCTCACCCATGCCGGGAAGAAGGCGCCAGATAGGCGGCCGGGCTTATCGCAAGCCGGGTACGAACATGATCCCGGAGCGGCGCGGCGCTGCTAAGGCCGGTCCTGCTTTGGACCGGGGCGACAACGGCGGCGCATGGAGGAACGCCGCCGTCGCTGATCGTCTATCTTGCGCGAATGTTACTGAGCAGCGCCAGTCGGGGCAGCGCTGGCGGGGGTGGCCATAGCCGGGGCGGTGCCGCTGCGGGCGGCGTTCAGGCTTTGCTCGTTCAACGCGTCCACGGCGGCGTCACCGCCGTCGTGGTGCATGCCCGGGTGGCCCTTCATGGCGTGATGCATCGCGTGGTGCCGGTGATGCATCGGATGCTCGGCTGCCGCAGCGTTGGCGGCGGCGGAGAACGAGGCTGAAGCGATAACGGCTGCGAACAGGGTCAAGGCGACTTTATGGGTATTCATGTTTTGCTCATTTCGACGGACACACGGCGCTCGACGGCACCGAATGCGCAATTATCGCGGCGCGAACCGTTTCCAGCAATCATTGCTGCATCTATGCAACGGTAAACTTTCAGAAGTGGTACAACACCCACACATTATTGCAAATGCGCTGTTCCGGCGCTGTTGCGCGTCACCAGGCGTCCGGCTTGCTCCATCGTTGCGCCGCCATGGCCGACATACGTCGACCGGCCGTTCACCCAGGTCTCGATGATGCCCTCCGAGGGCTGCGTCGGCTGGTCGAAATCGGCCATGTCGCGAATGGTGGCCGGGTCGAACAGCACGAGGTCGGCATACGCCCCGGCGCGCACCACCCCGCGGTCAAGTAGCCCGAACACCGCCGCGGTGCGGCCCGTCATCTTGTGCACCGCCGTCTCCAGGCTGAACAGCCCGAGGTCGCGGGCATAATGCCCCAATACTCGCGGAAACGTGCCCCATAGCCGCGGATGCGGGAGGGCGTCGTGCGGCAGGCCGTCGCTGCCGACCATGCTGCGCGGATGCGCCAGGATGCGCTGCACGTCGGCCTCGTCCATCTGGAAATAGATCGCGCCGGCCGGTGACAGCCGCTCGGCGGCCTCACGCTGGGTCAGGCTCCATTCGGCTGCGATGTCGGCCAGCATGCGGCCGGACATCTCGGGGTGCGGCACCGACCAGGTCACCTTGGTCGCCACGTCGTCGCGGACCCGGCCCGCGATCAGCACCGTCGAGGAGGCGGCATAGGGATACATGTCGAAATCGACCGCCTGGCGCTGCGCCCCGGCGTCGATTGCCGGCAAGGTCTCGACCGAGCGGCCGTAGTTTTCCGGCATCGCGCATTTATGGTGGCTGATCACCACCGGCGCGCCGGCGTCGCGGCCGATCCGCAGCGTCTCCTCGATCGATTGCAGCACGCCGGCGCCCTCGTCGCGCATATGCGTCACATAAAGGCCGCGCCTGGCCCGCAGCGCCTCGGCGACCGCGATCACCTCCTGGGTCGGCGCCTCGGCGCTGGGGCCGTAATAGAGGCCGGTCGAGAAGCCGGATGCACCCTCGTCGAGGCTTTCTGCCAGCCGGCGGCGCATCTGTTCGCACTCGCGGTCGGTCGCAGCACGCCCGACGTCGCCCTGCAGGGCCTCGACCCGCAACGACATGTGGCCGATCAGCGCCACGACATTGACCGGCGCCGGGTCGGCACGCAGCCGCTCGGCATACTCGCCGAAGCTGCCGAATACCCACCAGCTCTCGTCGCCCAGCAGGTTTAGCGGCGGGACCGGCCGGGACGCCATGCGCACCGGGGACAGGCTGACGCCGCAGTTGCCGATGACGACGGTGGTAACGCCCTGGCTCATTTTGCACAGCATGCAGGCGGGGCCGCACAGCACCGCCCGGTCGTCGTGGGTATGCGCGTCGATGAAGCCCGGCGCGATGGCGCGGCCCTGCGCCAGCACGTCGCGGTCCGCAGTCGCAGCGCCCAGGTCGCCGACGGCGGCGATGCGGTCGGCGGACACTCCGACGTCGCCGCGGGTGCGGGGCGCGCCCGTGCCGTCCAGGATGACGGCATCGCGGATGATCAGGTCGCAGTGCATGAGCGTTCTCCCTCGGGCGCCAGCCCGTCCCGCCCGTCGCCAGCGTGCCGCCCCTTCCGCATCCGGGCAAGCCCGGCCATCATGGCGCCAACCAACAGCGGGGGATTCTCCATGACCAAGCCCAACACCCGGCATCGTATCGTCGTCGCCCGGCCCATGCCGCCCGCCGTCACCGACCGCGCCAGCAGCGAGTTCGACGCCGTATTATCCGGCAGCGCCGACATGCCGCCCGACGCCGTTCTCCAGGCGCTCGTTGACCACCGGGCGGAGGGCCTGTTCTTCAGCAGCAACCTGAAGCTCAACGCCGAGTTTATCGCCCGCCTGCCGCAGTCGGTCCGCGTGGCCGCGACGTGCAGCGTCGGCTTCGACCATGTCGACGTGGCGGCGGCCAAGGCGCGCGGCCTGATCGTCACCAACACGCCCGAGGTGCTGACGGACTGTACTGCCGACCTCGCGTTCATGCTGTTGCTCTGCGCCTGCCGCCGCGCCTGGGAGCATACCGAGGTCATGCGCTCGGGCTGGCGGAAAAGCTTCGGCATGCGGGACATGCTGGGCATCCAGGCCAGCGGCAAGACGATCGGCATCGTCGGCTTCGGGCGCATCGGCCGGGCGGTGGCGCAGCGTGCCCGCGGCTTCAACATGCGCGTGCTGTATACCGACATGGCCCGCGCCGCGCCGGAGCAGGAGCACGGTGCGGAGTTCGTGCCGAGCCTGCGCGAGTTGCTGCCGCGCAGCCAGATCATCTCGCTGCATGCGCCGGGCGGGGCCGCGACCGACAAGCTGATGAACGCCGAGACGATCGCGCTGCTGCCGCGCGGCGCTGTTTTGGTGAATGCAGCACGGGGGACGCTGGTGGATGAGGATGCGCTGATCGACGCATTGCAATCGGGGCAGCTGTCTGCCGCCGGGCTGGATGTGTTCCGCAAGGAGCCGGATTTCGACACCCGGTTGGCCGCGCTGCCGAACGTGTTCCTGACGCCGCATATGGGCAGCGCCACGACGGAGACGCGCAACGCGATGGGCTTCCGTGCGCTCGATAACATCGAGGCCGTGCTGGCCGGCAACCCCGCCATCGACCCGCTTTGGAGCTGACGCCATGACCAAACCGATCCTGCTGGTGACCCGGCGCTTGCCGCCCGCGATCGAGGCACGCGCCGCCCGCGACTACGACGCACGGCTGAATGCGGACGATGCGCCGGTGAGCGGCGCGGACATCCTGGCCCGCGCCGAGGGCGCCAGCGCGGTGCTGTGCTGCCCGGCCGAAAAGCTCGATGCTGGCGTTATTCAGGCGCTGCCCGGCAGCGTCCGCGTGATCGGCACCTTCAGCGTCGGGTTCGATCATATCGACGTTGCAGCGGCGCGCGGGCGCGGCATCGCCGTCGTCAACACCCCGGACGTATTGAGCGCCGCCACCGCGGAGTGCGCCATGCTGCTGATTTTGGCCGCGGCTCGGCGGGCCGGGGAGGGCGAGCGGCTGGTGCGGTCGGGCCAGTGGAACGGCTGGGCGCCGACGCAACTGCTGGGCACCGGTGTGGCGGGCCGCCGCCTCGGCATTTTCGGCATGGGCCGCATCGGGCGCGAGCTGGTGCCCATGGCGCGCGGCTTCGGCATGACGGTGCACTACCGCGACCAGGCCCGCCTGCCGCCGGAGTTGGAACAGGGCGCGATCTTCCACGACAACGACGATAGCTTCTTGCCGGTCTGCGACGTGCTGTCGCTGCATGCGCCGGGCGGGGAGGGGACACGGCACTGGCTGAACGCCGAGCGGATCGGACGGCTCCCACACGGCGCAGTGGTGGTGAATGCCGCCCGCGGCACGCTGATCGACGACGACGCGCTGATTGCGGCGTTGCAATCGGGCCAGATCGCCGCGGCGGGGTTGGATGTCTATAACAACGAGCCGCGCGTGGCGGCCGGGCTGTTGGCATTAGAGAACGTGGTACTGCTACCGCATCTCGGCAGCGCCACGCGGGAGACGCGCGATGCGATGGGCAATCTCGTGCTGGACGGCATTGATGCGGTGTTGGCGGGGCGGACGCCGATGAATCTGGTGGCCTAAAAGGTCTTCGCTGCGCCCAAATCAGTCATCGCATTCCAGTGGACCTACGTCCTCGCCCGCTGACGTGGTCGCCTCGGGCTTCTGTACAGATGGAAGCTCGAGTTTGGCCCTGGACAGCAATTCTTGGACGGCTTCGACGGGCAACTCGGTATATTCGAGTGTAACGACCATTCTTGCGGTCACGTCGAAGTAGAAGACCTCTGCAACACAAGTTCCACTCGCGTCGAGCATCTCCAAAAACATGCCGTCGCGCACGATGTCGCTGCCCATGAGGAACTGGTAGGATTGTGGTGCCGCGTCATCTCCACAGGTCCTCGAACCGTCGTCCAAAGTCGCCGCACCATTTGTGACATTGTGTTCCTTGAGCGGCTTCTCCGGCATGGTCAGGAGCCCTCGCTGATTCGATGTACGACGCAGCCAACTCTCGACAGCATGCGCTCTGTGTAAAGCCGTGGCCAGATCGCGTCGTTTTGCGGTCACCGGACTTCCAGCATTTGCGACTCGGCAAGTTGGCGCACCAAAGCCTAGTCTTCCAAGAACTCCTCCGGCTCGGTTGTCCCGCTTGCCCGCCGCCCAGCCTCCAGCCGTCGCAGCTCAACCCGGCGGATCTTGCCCGAGATCGTCTTCGGCAGGTCGGAGAACTCCAGCCGCTTAATCCGCTGATACGGCGCCAGCCGAGCGCGCAGATGCTCGAAAATGCTCCGCGCCGTCGCTGCATCCGGCGCAAACCCCGCCGCCAGCAGCACAAACGCCTTTGGCAAAGCTGTCCGCGTCGGGTCGGGGGAGGGGACCACCGCCGCCTCCGCCACCGCCGCGTGCTCGATCAGCACGCTCTCCAGCTCGAACGGGCTGATGCGGTAACCGCTCGATTTGAACACGTCGTCGGACCGCCCGACATAGGTCAGCGAGCCGTCGGCGTTGCGCAGCGCCACGTCCCCAGTGCGATACAGCGCGCCATCGAGCGGGCGCAGGCTGCCATCCTCCTGCAAATAGCCCTGCATCAGCCCCAGCGGCGGCGGATCGAGCCTCAGCGCAATCTCCCCCTCCTCGGCCTCCACCCCGTCGGGATCGACCAGCACCACGTCGTAGCCCGGCAGCGGCCGCCCCATCGAGCCCGGCAGGACCGTCTGCCCCGGCGTGTTGGCGATCTGCAACGTGGTCTCGGTCTGCCCATAACCGTCGCGGATCACGACGCCCCAAGCTGCCTGGATGCGGTCGATCACTTCGGGGTTCAGCGGCTCCCCAGCGGCGACCGCCTCGGTCAGGTGGACCGGATGCGCCGAAAGGTCCTCCTGCACCAGCATCCGCCAAACCGTCGGCGGCGCGCAAAAGGTGGTGACGCGCGCCCGGTCCAGCACGGCCAGCAGGTGCTTCGCGTCGAAGCGCGGCTGGTTCAGGATCAAGATGGTCGCGCCGGCGTTCCACGGCGCGAAAAAGCTCGACCACGCGTGCTTTGCCCAGCCCGGCGAGGAAATGTTGAGATGCACGTCGCCGGGCTGCAGGCCGATCCAGAACATGGTCGACAGGTGGCCAACGGGGTAGCTCTGATGGCTATGCAGCACGAGCTTCGGCTTCGAGGTGGTGCCCGAGGTGAAATAGAGCAGCAGCGGATCGGTCGCCAAGGTCTCGCCGTCAGGGATGAAAGCAGGGTCGGCGGCGTAGGCGTCCTCGAAGCGATGCCAGCCCTCGGCACCCCCGACCGCGATGCGCGTATAGCCGCCCTCGATCCCCGCGAACTTCGGCGCCAGCTCACTCGCCGCGATCACGTGCTGCACCCGGCCGCGGGCGAAGCGGTCGCGCAGGTCGTCCTCGGTCAGCATGGTCGTCGCCGGGATTACGACAGCGCCGAGCTTCATGGCCGCCAACATCGCTTCCCACAGCGGCTGCACGTTGCCGAGCAGCAACAGGATGCGGTCGCCGCGGCGGACCCCCAAAGCCCGGAGATGGTTGGCGACCTGATTAGACCGAGCCGACAGAGCGGCAAAGCCGATGCTGGCGTCGAGCGCACCGGGTCCGATAAACCGCAGCGCAGGCGTGTCGTTGCCGGCCGCTATGCGGTCGAAATGGTCCAACGCCCAGTTGAACCGGTCGAGCGCCGGCCACCGGAACGCCGCACGCGCCGCCGCAAGATCCCGGCGATGCAGCAGCAATAGGTCGCGGGCCGCACGGAACGCTTGGGCGGAGTCCTGCATAACGGGGTCGGGCATGGCGGACGGTCCTTTTCTGCCTGCATAGCCGATTCGGCCAGCATCGTCTCGTCCCGCCTATTGCCGCGCCGCGCCCGCCGCTACCATGCCGCATGACGCCCATCTTGCCCGACGCCGCGGAGGTCCGCGACGCTCCCGTTCCAACCAGCCGCAGCATGTTCGTTGCGTTCGCCACGACGAGCGTGCTGGCATTCGGCGGCGCGCTGCCGCTGGCCCGGCGCATGATCGTCGAGCGCAAGCGCTGGTTGACCGCTGCCGAGTTCACCGAGCTGCTGGCGCTCTGCCAGTTCCTGCCGGGACCGAACATCGTCAACGTGACGGTGGCGCTCGGCGCACGGTTCCGCGGCGTGCCGGGTGCGTTGGCGGCGCTGGCCGGACTGCTGGCTGCGCCGATGGCGATCTCGATCGGCTTGGGGGCCGCCTATGCGCGGTATGGCGCGCTGGCGACGGTGCGCCACGGCTTTACCGGCCTTGCCGCCGCCGCGGCCGGCCTCATCCTCGCCACCGCCTGCAAAATCGCCTGGCCGATCCGCAAGCAGCCGCTCGATGTGGCACTTGCCGCCGTCGCGTTCGGCGCCATCGCGTTCCTTCGCCTGCCGCTGCTGCCGACGATGCTGGCGCTCGTGCCGATCGGCATCCTCATGCACCGCCGCGGGACGGCATGACCGCCCATCACGCAGACATCGGCTGGCTGGCGCTCGTGTTCGCGCAGATGTCGCTGCTGGCCGTGGGCGGAATCAGCTCCGTGCTGCCGGAGATGCACCGGCTCGTTGTGGATCAGCGCCACTGGATGAACGGCACCGAGTTCGCCGCGCTGTTCGCGCTGGCTCAGGCGGCCCCGGGGCCGAACATGCTGGTTGCGACCCTGGTCGGATGGCGCGTCGCCGGCCTGCCCGGCGCACTGGCGGCGACGCTCGGCATGATCGGACCGAGCAGCCTGCTCACCTGGCTCACCGCCGGCGCGTGGCATCGCTTCCGCGAGCGTGCCTGGCGGCGCCAGGTCCAGGCTGGCCTCGTGCCCGTGACGGTCGGAGCGGTGATGGCGGGCGCGACGCTGCTCGTTCTGTCGACAAGCGCCAACGTTTTCACGTCGTGCATCACCCTTATCGTGGCCGCGGCGATATTGGCGACGCGCCTGCACCCCGTGCTGCTGCTGGCCGCCGGCGCGACGGCCGGCGTCCTCTATGGCGCGAACTGGCCGGTTTAGAAGTTGGGAGTGTTGCGATGGCCACGTGCCGCGCGAACGGCAGGCTGCATCGGTGCGGCGACGCGCCGCATCGTCGCGCCGCGGACGGACTTACCGGTCCTCATGCGGCTATAGGCGGCGTTGCGCGTCCGCGGCTGGGCGTCGTCGGCGACCTCGGCAACCTCCTCGTCCGCTGCCGGGCTCACCGCACGCGCCGGGAGCGGGTCGGAGTTGGCGACCAATGTTCCATGGTCAGCGCGGTCGTAGATGAAGCCGAAGGTCGGGTAGACGCTGCCGAACACACTGGTCTGGCCGAGTGCGACCCGAACGGCGGACCAGTCGTTCGCAGGCGAGACGTCGATGACGTTGATCGACCGGCTCACGCCGCCCGGAAAGGCCCAGTTTGCATGGTCGATCTCGACTTCGCGGCCATCGATGACACGCGTGACGACCGCCACGTGCCCGAGCCGCATCCGCCTGGTGGAGCGGAAGTTCAGCACGCTGCCGACCTCGGGCCGGGAGCCGCGCTCGTAGATGCCGGCCGCGTTGTCCCACCAGTTGGCCGCGTTCCCGATCAACTCGATTCCCGAGTTCTCCCTGGCGAACGGCACGCACTGCAAAGGCGCGCCCGCCCGGCTGTGCCGCACCATCGAGAAGCCGTTATTTTGGCCGAAGTAGGATGCGGTGCCGGTCTGGGTCCACGGGGCGCTTGGCCCGACGACGATATGCTGCGTCCAGCCATTCGTGGCCCACGTCGCGTTGGCTGGCTGCATGCAGAATGCCATGTAGGCCAAGGCGGACAACGCAAGCAATGCGGCGAAAGCTGTCCTCTGTCCGCATCGCCGGAAGATCATGCCGTGTTCCTTCTGCTAGCCAAACATCACTGGTTTGTGAGTTGTGGGTTAGCGGCGCGGCACGAAACCTGGCAAGAAGGGAGGCTGGCACCTCTTCGTAAGTGCGAAGTTTTAAGCAAAATGGCCTGTGTATAAGGTCCATTGCTAGGACCAATTGCCTATTTCAAGTTAAAGGCATTATTAGGTAATGAAATTTCGCGGGTAGTTGCATATAGGCCATACTGCGGCTAATCAGTCACTCTTAAACAACTCGACGGCTGAAATCTGGACTGCGCAGCCGACCAGTGCCGCGCAGCCAGGGGCAGCGGTTACTTGCAGGTCGTGACCATGATCTCCACGAGTATGCGTGGATCCGCCATATTCGCCTCGACGCAGGCGCGGGCCGGCGCGCCGCCCTCGGGCAGCCATGCCGACCACAGCACGTTCAGGGCGTCGCGGTCGCGGATGTCCTTTAGCCAGATTTGCGCCTGCAAGAGCCGGGTCTTGTCGGTGCCGTGAATTTCGAGAATCGAGTCGATCGTCGCCAGCACCTCCTCAGTCTGCCCGCTGATGTCCTTGCTCACGTCGTTCGCGGTCACGCCCTGGGTGTAGACGAAGCCGTGATACTCCACCGCTTTAGCCAGGACCTTGTTCGGTTCCGTGCGGATGATCTTGCTCATGAACTTGCTCCTCGACCTGATAGGATCGGCAAGGTTTACGGCCGGTGCCGCCATCCGGCAACGGCGCGACCTGCCCTGTTGCGCCGCCCGCCCTACTGCGGCGTCGGATTGAAGGTCGGCCCGGTTCCGACGGCGGTTGCGGCTGCACCAGTGCCGGGCGCGCTGGAGTTGCTGATGCAGGACGAGATATCATTGCCCCGGCCAAACAACGTGCCCAGCCCACGGGAGGTGATGCCCGAGGCATAGTTGTCGGATAGCGGCGTGTCCCGCTCGTCACGGCGCGACAGATCAGAGCGGTTCTGCGCCGCATAGACACGGTCCACGTCGGCCCGGCATGCGGCGGTGGTCGCTCTGTCCGCACGCGACTGCGGCGCGGCACGGCATCCGGCGAGCAACGCGACGCCAACGGCCAGCGCCAGCGCTTGTTTTGAAATCGAAGTCATGCACGTGCTCCTGTGGATGGGGCCGGGCTGGGCAGCCGGGCAAGCCGCGCCCGAAACCCGGTCTCGTCGAACCGTGCCTCCGGCGTCAACTCTGCGGTTGCGGCGGCGCTCAGCAGGGCCGGATGCAGCGCGGTCCCGGTGCGGCCGATTTGGAACAGCGCCGCGGTCCACGGCGCGTGGGCGAGCAGGTCCACCAGCGCCAGCAGCCGCAGGCACAACGAGAGGCCGTAGCTTGTCTGCATGCCGACAGTCACGTCTACTGCGCCCGCCCAGCAGCGCGCGTCCTCGTCGGACAAAGCGAGGTCTGTGACGCTGCCGTCCGGTCGGCGGAAGCGAAACAGGCGCACGGCGCCCCAAGCGGCGTCTGAGGCAGCGTCGCGCGCCGCATCCCACGCCGCCGCGAGGTCGCGCCCGAGCACGGGCGGCAACGCCTCGGGCGGCACGTCCACGAGGTAGGTCATCGTGCCGTCCCGGGCGTAGCCGACATGGATTGGGGTCGAGGAGCGCTGCATCACATATCGAAGATGGACCCGCGCCCTCAGGTGCGCCAGCCTGGGTTCGTAGAACGCTGGAGGAAATATGCCCGACCTCGCTTCGCTGACCGCGACAGATGCCGCCCGCGCCATCCACGCCGGCACGTTGGCGCCGACCGATCTCATGGAGGCATGCCTCGACCGCTTGGCGGCGCGTGAGCCGGTGGTGCAGGCAATGGCGTTCCTCGACCCGGCCCAGGCCAGGGCCACGACGCCGCAGGCGGGCCCGCTTCATGGGCTTCCGATCGGGGTTAAGGACGTGCTCGATACCGCTGATATGCCAAGCGAATACAATTCGCCGATCTGGCACGGCCATCGCCCGCGGGCGGATGCGGCTTGCGTTGCATGGGCCAAGGCCGCCGGCGCGGTCGTGCTCGGCAAGACAGTCACGACCGAGTTCGCCACCCGCTCGCCCGGCCCCACCACCAATCCCCACGACCCGGCCCGCACGCCCGGCGGCTCCAGCAGCGGCTCGGCCGCCGGGGTCGCGGCCGGGTTCTTTCCGCTGGCGTTCGGCACCCAGACCGCCGGCAGCATAATCCGCCCGGCGGCGGCGTTTTGCGGCGTCGTCGGTTACAAGCCGAGCTTCGGCCTGGTGAACCGCATGGGAATGAAGCTGATGTCGGACAGCCTGGACACGGTGGGCGTCATGGCCCGCAGCGTGGCCGACTGCGCCCTGTTCGCCGGCGCCATCTCGGGGCGCAACCTTGGCGATCCCGACACGAGGCCAGCGTCGCCCCCGCGCATCGGCGTTTGCCGGACACCGGTCTGGGACCGCGCCGGTCCGGAAACTCCGGAGCTGTTCGAGCGCGTGGCGGCGCAGCTTACCCGGGCCGGTGCGACGCTGAGCGACTTCGAGCTTCCGCGTGAGTTCGACGCGTTCGAGGCGGCCCACGCAGTGGTCATGAACAAAGAAAGCGCCCGCGCTCTCGGCTGGGAGATCAACACCGCCCGCGACCGGATCAGCCCGACGTTGCTCGAGCGCCTCGACTGGGGCCTGGCGCAGCCGGAGGCGGCGATGGTCGAAAGCCTGGCGCTGTTCCGCTCGCTGCAGTCGAGCTTCGCCGGACTCATAGATGGCTTCGATATACTGCTGACGCCCTCCGCCCCGGGCGAGGCGCCGGTCGGGCTGGAGTGGACCGGGGATGCGGGATTCAATTTCATTTGGACCAGCTTGCACGTGCCGTGCGTCACCGTCCCGGCTGGCGTCGGGCCGAACGGGATGCCGCTCGGCGTGCAGATCGTCGCGCCGTATGGGCGGGACCGCGAGGCGCTGGCTTGGGCGGCTTGGGTCGCGGCGGCGTTGAGCTAGGACGCCGGCCGCATATGGCCCGGCAGCGTGGCCAGCGACTCGACCGTGTCGAAGTCGCGCAGCACGGCGTCGTCGCCCATTTCGACCTGCGCCACGTATTCGCTGTGCCGCTCCAGCAAGGCGCGCGCGCCGACATCGCCGACCAGGCCCGCGATGTCCGGGAAGAACCGGCGATCCCACAAAACAGGGTTGCCGATCTTGCCATGGCAGGTCGGCACCACGACGGAGCGGCCCTCGTCGGGATCGTAGGCCTCGATCAGCCGCTCGATCATCCGGCCCGTTACCAGCGGCATGTCGCCCAAGCACACCAACGCCGCCGAAGCCGTGATAGGCAGCGCCGCAATGCCAACCCGCAGGCTCGCCGATAGGCCGTCCGCGTAATCCGCCGCGTGCACGAGCTGGATGGGCCGGCCCGCCAACGCGGCGGAGACCTCCTCCGCCCGATGCCCGGTGACGACGATCACCGGACGCGCGGCGCTCGACAGCAGGTTGTCCACCACCCGCGCCACCATGGGCCGCCCGGCGCGGTCCGGCACCAGCAGCTTGTTCTGCGGCGCCATCCGGCTGGAGCGCCCGGCCGCCAGCACGATCGCCGCGACCGCGGACGGCGCGGTTGCCGGGAGCGCCACGGCCGATGCAACCGCCTTGGCCCGATGCAGCGGGCGGGCGCCAATGTCCTTCAACAACCCGCCGAGGCCCATCCCGGCGAGCACGGTGCCGTCCACCGCCTGCCCGGCGAACAGGCGCGACAGCACCCAATCGATCCCATTCAGCTTCGGGCTGCGCGCACAGCCCGGCAGCACCATAGCCGGCCGCGCCCCGATGCGCCCAAGGCAGATCAGGTTGCCGGGATCGACCGGCATGCCGAAATGCAGGATCTCGCCCCCCGCCGCCACGATGCCCGCCGGCCCGACGTCGCGGCGGTCCACGACGGCGCTGGCGCCCGCCACCAGCAAAATATCCGCCCCCTGCGCGATCAGCGCCCGCAGCGCCGCGGCGATCGGCGCCTCCGCGTGGGCACACTCGATGGGCGGCAGCATCGCACCGGTCAGCCCGGCGACCCGCGCGGCCGTCGCCTCGGCAGTGCCTGCCAGGATGCTGTGCTTCATGCCTGGCAGGCTCGTCATGACCAAGCCGACGCGCAACGGCTGGAATGGATGCAGCCGCAGCACCGGGCGCTGCCGGGCCACGCGCTCCGCCTCGGCCAGCACGCTCTCCGCCACGGCGAATGGGATGATCTTGATGGTCGCGACCATCTCCCGCGCCGCGACGCTGGCGGCGTCGGGCAAGGTCGCGACGGTCAGCGACTCGTCGACGGCATTCAGCGCATCGAGCCCGGCCCGGTCGATACGCAGCAGGCCCGGCATCCCCGCGATGAGGTTCACCCGCCCGGTGTTGGCGCGCGTCGCCGTAAGCCCGGGCGCGAGAAGCGTTGCCGCGAGCCGCGCCGCAGCCGCATCCTCCGCGACGTCGCCCGGTTCGAGCTGCGCCGCGATCACGTCGGTGATGTCGGCGGCCCGCAGCATCTCGATTCCGGCCGCGTCCAGGACGGCGCCCTTCCGCAGCACTCCGCCGGGCAGCCGCTGCGTGTGGGCCAGGATGGCGCCGAGCGCGTCGGCCAGGAGCGTTGGGCCGAAAATCAACCGGCCAGCGCCGCCCCACGCCGCACCGCAACGATCTGCGCCAGCACCGACAGCGCGATCTCCGGCGCCGTCACTGCACCGAGATCGAGCCCGACCGGCCCGCGTATCCGCGCCAGCGCCGCATCGTCATGGCCCAGTTCCCGCAACCGCCCCAACCGTGCGGCATGCGTCTTCCGCGACCCGAGCGCGCCGATGTAGAAGGACTGCGACCGCAGCGCACGGTCCAAGGCTGGGTCGTCGAGCTTCGGATCGTGCGTCAGGGTCACGACGGCTGTCCGGCTGTCCGGGCGCAGCGCGTCCATCGCCTCGTCGGGCCACTCGGTGCTGACCGTCACGCCCGGGAACCGTTCATCGGTGGCGAACGCCCGGCGCGGATCGGCCACCGTCACGCCATATCCTAGCCCGGCAGCCATCGGCACCAGCGCCTGCGCGATATGCACTGCGCCGACGATGACGAGGCGCAGCGGCGGGTTGTAGGCCTGCAGGAACCACTGCGCGCCGTCGGCCTCGACGGTCCCGCTCCGGTCCGCGCGCAATGCCATTTCGGCCGCCGTCGCCAACCCCGGTGGCGCATCGGGACCGGGCAACAGGAACTGCTCGCCGGACGGCAGCCGGGTCGCCAGCACGATGGGCGTCTGCGCCGCCCGGGCCTGTTCGAGCCGGCCCAGCAGGTCGAGCCTCATCGCAGCCGCCCCCTCATCCCAGCCGCTCGACGAACACCTTCAGCTTGCCGCCGCAGGCCAGGCCGACCTCCCAGGCGCGCTCGTTCGTCACGCCAAAGTCCAGCAGCTGCGGCATGCCGGTTTCCATCGTGCGCTTCGCCGCGTCCGCCACGGCGCCCTCGATGCAGCCTCCGCTCACCGACCCGGCCATCCGGCCGCTCGCCGTCACCGCCATCTGGCTGCCGGCCGGCCGGGGCGAGCTGCCCCAGGTCTCCGTGACGGTCGCGATCGCCACCTGCTCGCCGGCCCTCGACCACGCGGCGGCGGTGCTCAACACGTCTTCTGCTTCCGTCATGCGGCTCTCCGATCAAATGCCTGTCCGCGGGGCGGCGCAGGGCGGGACAGTAGGTCCACCAGGGCGCGCAGGCTGTCGAGGCTGTGGACGGTGCGGAACTCGTCCACGTGCGGCAGCATCGCCCGGATGCCGCTGGATTTGGGCTGGAACCCGTCCCATCGCAACAGCGGATTGAGCCAGATCAGCCGGCGGCAGGAACGGTGCAGCCGGTCCATGTTCTCGGCCAGGCCCGCGGCGCCGTCGCGGTCCAGCCCGTCGGTGACCAGCAGTACGACCGCACCCTGGCCCAATACGCGCCGAGCCCAGCGGTGGTTGAACTCGGCCAGCGCCTCGCCGATGCGGGTGCCGCCGGACC
>CAZZWN010000037.1:0-18831 GCA_964657765.1 uncultured Acetobacteraceae bacterium | reverse complement strand
GGGGTGCTGCGGGACGGCATGGTGATCATGGCCGGCGGCTTCGGCCTGTGCGGCATCCCGACGGCGCTGAT
The DNA here is from genome assembly GCA_964657765.1 of uncultured Acetobacteraceae bacterium. Taxonomy (GTDB): domain Bacteria; phylum Pseudomonadota; class Alphaproteobacteria; order Acetobacterales; family Acetobacteraceae; genus CAHJXG01. The sequence continues at coordinate 18,760 of CAZZWN010000037.1, read as the reverse complement.
CGAGGCGATCCGCGAGAGCGGCGTCAAGGACCTGACCTGCGTATCGAACAACGCGGGCGTGGACGACGCCGGGCTGGGCCTGCTGCTGCAGACCCGGCAGGTGCGCAAGATGATTTCTTCCTACGTCGGCGAGAACGCGACGTTCGCGCGGCAGTATCTGGCGGGTGAGCTCGAGATCGAGTTCAACCCGCAGGGCACCCTGGCTGAGCGCATCCGCGCCGGCGGCGCCGGCATCCCGGCGTTCTACACCCGCACCGGCGTCGGCACCGCCATCGCCGAGGGCAAGGACGAACGCGAGTTCGACGGCCAGCGCTACATCATGGAGCGCGGGATCGTGGCCGACCTCGCCATCGTGCACGCCTGGCGCGGCGACCCCGAGGGCAACTTGGTGTATCGGATGACGGCGCGGAACTTCAATCCGATCATGGCGACGGCGGCGAAGATGGTGGTGGCGCAGGTCGAGGAGCTGGTGGAGCCGGGCTCGCTGGATGGCGACCACATCATCACGCCGGGCATTTTCGTGAACCGCATCGTCCAGGTGCCGAACGTCGTGAAGCGCATCGAGCAGCGGACGGTCCGCAAGCGCGACGCCGCCCCTGTCCCGGCCGCGGCCGGCACCGATTCTCTTCCGGCGTAAGGAGACGCAGCATGGCCTGGACACGAGACGAAATGGCGGCCCGCGCGGCGCGGGAGCTGGAAGACGGCATGTATGTCAACCTCGGCATTGGCATTCCGACCTTGGTCGCCAACCACATCCCGCCCGGCATCAATATCCAACTGCACAGCGAGAACGGCATGCTGGGCATCGGCGCCTTCCCGTTCGAGGGCGAGGAGGACGCCGACCTGATCAACGCCGGCAAGCAGACCGTGACCAAGCTGCCGACCACGAGCTTCTTCGACAGCGCGGCGAGCTTTGCCCTGGTGCGCGGCGGGCATATCGCGATCTCGATCCTGGGCGCGCTGCAGGTGGCGGAGAACGGCGACCTGGCGAACTGGATGATCCCCGGCAAGATGGTGAAGGGCATGGGCGGCGCGATGGACCTCGTGGCCGGCGTGCCGCGCGTGGTGGTGCTGATGGAGCATACGGCGGGGGGCAAGCCCAAGCTGCTGCGGTCATGCACATTGCCGCTGACGGGGGCGGGGGTGGTGAACTTGGTGGTGACGGAGCTTGGAGTGTTCGACGTGGGCCGGCCAGGGCTGACGTTGGTCGACATGGCGCCGGGGGTGACGATGGACGAACTGCGGGCCAAGACCGAGGCTTCGTTTGCGGTGCATGGGGATTTGAAGGCCGCTTAGCCACTTGAAGTCGGGCGCGGGCGGGTTTATTACCCGCGCCTTCCGCTGTCGGGCCGCAATGCCCGGCACAGGCGGGGCTGTAGCTCAGTTGGGAGAGCGCCTGAATGGCATTCAGGAGGTCAGCGGTTCGATCCCGCTCAGCTCCACCACAAATTCAGCGGGTTAGCAACGTGCTGAAGAAATTGACCTGACTTAAGTCACTACAGGGTTGTCAGCTCATTCCATGACGGGGGCGAGCTTCTTGACCGCCTCCACGTCGTCTCCGAGCCATTCGGCGGTCTTGGCAGTGCCGTCGAACACGGCGCTGGTCTTGAAGAGTTCGTACTTGCCGTCGAGGGCATAGGGCCTGCTGCGGGCCAGCAGTTCGGCAACCTGTTCCTTGGCCATCGGTTGGAATGTGCGGACCGCCTCGAACGCCTGATCGAGGTCGCGCCGGTTCTCCATGCCCGTGATGACGACCGAGGTCGGCAGGTTGAGCGAATAGTGCAGATATTCGATCGGCTTGATCGGCGCATCGCTTTTCAGCAGGACACTGTCGGCGAAGCTCTTCATGCCGAGAGCCGCGATGCCGTGTTCGACCAAATAGGGCAGCACAAGGTGCGCGAAGCTGCGAAAATGCGCGTCCATGACGTTCAGCGGCATCTGGACGGAGTCGAAGTGGAAGCCGCGCTCGGCGGCCATGGCCAGCATTTGAAGGTGGATACGGGGGTCCTTGTGCCCGGTGAAGCCGATATAGCGCAGTTTGCCGGCCTGTTTCGCTTCGACGAACGCTTCCATCGCGCCGCCTTCGGCGAACACCCGGTCGGGGTCGTCGAAACGGAGGATCTCGTGGTGCTGGACCAAGTCGATGCGGTCGGTGCGCATCCGCTGCAGCGATGCGTCGATCTGGGTGGCGGCCTCCTTTTTGGTGCGGCCGTCCATCTTGGACATGAGGAACACCTTGTCCCGGTAGCCGCCCTGATCGAGCGCCACGCCAACCCGGAGTTCCGACCGCCCCTTGTTGTAGTCCCAGCAGTTGTCGACGAAGGTGATGCCGCGGTCGACGCCCTCATGCACCAGGCGCACCGCCTCATTATCGGTCAACGCGCTCTTGCCGAGGTGGAAACCGCCCATCCCGATCGCCGAGATCATCTCGTCGGTGCGTCCGAACCGGCGATACAGCATGTCGCCGCGGCGCTCGCCGGGGTCGGTGACGAACGGCAGGTCGGCCGGGTCCGCAACACGGGTGACGGGCAGCGCTGCGCTGTTCAGGTCCTGGGCATTGGTCATCGATGGCCTCCTGGAAGCATGGTTGAGGACGCTGAACTAAGGACGCCGGCCGTCAGCCGCCGTTCTTGGGCGCAAGTGCGAGCGTCGCATCGCGGTCCGGGCCGAGCCAGTCAGGATTTTGGGCGGTTCCGTCGAAATGCGCCGTGGTCTTGAACAACTCGAACTCGCCGTTCCGCGCCTCGGCCACGGTCGCATTGGTGATCCGCGCCTCCTCGGCCGGCGACATCGGCCTGAAGCTCTTAGCCGCCTGAAAAGCCTGGTCCAGCACGCGGTCGTTGTCGATGCCGGTGACGACCACCGATGTCGGACGGTTCAGGGCATAATGCAGGCAGTCGATCGGCTGGATGGCTGCGCCGCTCTTGAGGATGACGCCATCGGAGCCGCCGAACGCCTTCATGGTGATCACGCCAATCCGCTCCCGGAGGGCGACCGGCATCGCCAGCCGGCCGAATGACCGGAAATGCGCGTCCATGACGTTGGACGGCATCAATACCACGTCGAACTGGAACCCGTGCGCACGGGCGACTTCCATCATGTAGATGTGGATGCGCGGGTCCTTGTGCCCGGTAAAGCCGATGTAGCGGATCTTGCCCGCCTTCCGCGCCGCGACTGCCGCCTCAAGCGCGCCGCCGGCGGCAAAGATCCGGTCGGGATCGTCGTAGCGCAGGATCTCGTGGAACATCCATAAATCCAGATGATCGGTCTTGAGGCGTGACAGGGACTGGTCGAGCTGCGTCTGCGCGATGTCCTTGTTGCGGCCATCGACCTTGGTCATCAGGAAGGCCCGGTTCCGGTAACCGGCCTGCGAGAGCGCCACCCCCATGCGCGCCTCGCTCTCGCCCTTGTTGTAGTCCCAGGAGTTGTCCATGAAGTTCATGCCGCGGTCGAGCGCTGCATGGCACAGACGGACCGAGGTCGCCTGGTCGATGCCGGGCTTGGAGAAATGCGAGCCGCCGAAGCCGAGCGCCGACACGCTTTCGCCGGTCCAGCCGAGCTTGCGATACAGCATTTCGCCCCGCATCTCGCCCCGAAATTCGCCATGGTCGGTCAGCTGCGGCAGCGGCGGCATGGGCCCCTCCGGCCCGGTGACCAGCGGCGCCGCGGTCCCGCGCGTTTCGGTGGCGCCGTGGGCAACCGTCGCGGAAATGCCGAGCAGGCCGCTCGCCGCGGCGGAACGAAACAGGCTACGTCGATCCATGGCACCATCCGATCGCGGTTAAATCGTCAGCGCGGATTGATTTTCCGCCCCCGTCTGCCCGGAACCGGGCCGAGCGTCGGACCAATCCAAAGCAGCGCGAAGCTGCTAACCAGCCCCTAGCCGATCAGTTCCCCGTGTGCATCCAGCAGTTTCACCCAGGCCGGCATCGAAAAACCGTGGACGGCGGCAACGGGAGACCGGGACGAACAGGCAAATTCGGCGATCCCGGCGTGGAGGGAGCCTGTGCGGGCCGGCTTGCTTCGGCACGTTCGGAACATGGACAAGACACGGCTGTCTACCCATCATCCGGTGATGAACCATTTGCATCTCGACCCGCTCGGCGGCATGGCCGGCGATATGTTTGCGGCTGCAGTGCTGTCGGCGTTTCCCGAACACGAAAACCGGGTCGCGGGCGCGGTGGCAAAAGCGGCCCCGGTGCGCTGCCGGGTTCTGCCACATAACGACGGCGTCCTGGCTGGACTGCGCTTCCGGGTCGAGGGCGCAGACGGACGGCCCGCGGATGCTCCCACTGAGACGAGCAAAAGCCACGCGCACGGTCATACCCACGATCATGATCATGATCATGATCACGGGCACGCGCACGCGCATGACCATGGGCAACGCGAATGGCGGCAGATCCGGGCAGAATTGCTGTCCTGCGGACTCGATCCGGCAGTTCTCGGCCATGCAGTGGGGATCTTCTCGGTCCTGGCGGAGGCCGAGGGCCGGGTTCACGGCGTCTCCGCCGAGGCTGTCTCGTTCCATGAGGTCGGCGCTGCCGATTCCATCGCCGACATCGTAGCCGCCGCCGTGCTGATCGACGCGGTCGGCGCTGGCAGCTGGAGCGTTTCGGCGCTGCCGCTCGGCGCGGGCCGTGTCCGCACCACGCACGGCATCATGCCCGTGCCGGCACCGGCCACCGCGCTGCTGCTGGAGGGGTTCGACATGCTGGATGACGGCATCGCCGGCGAGCGCGTCACCCCCACCGGTGCGGCCATCCTGCGCTACCTCAGGGACACCGGCATGCTTGGCAAGCGGCCGGCCGGACGCCTGGCCGGCAGTGGCATCGGCTTCGGCACCAAAATCCTGCCGGGCACCAGCAACTGCGTGCGCGTGCTGGTGACTGAGACGGCCCGACCCTCCGAGCCTCCCTCCGGACACCGCTCGCTCGGCGTGATCGCGTTCGAGGTGGACGACCAGTCGGGCGAGGACCTCGCCGCCGGCCTCGACCGGATCAGGGCGGTCGATGGCGTGCACGATGTCGTGCAGATGGCGGCGATCGGCAAGAAGGGCCGCATGGCCGTGCACGTGCAGGTCCTCGCGGCGCCGAACGCTCTGCCCGACGTTACCGCCGCATGTTTCCGCGAGACCACGACCATCGGGTTGCGCACGCATCTGGTGGAGGGCCAGGCACTGCGCCGCCGGATGGCCCACACCGTCGTCGACGGCGCATCGGTCGACGTGAAGCTGGTAGAGCGTCCGGACGGCCGCACCGGCAAGGCGGAGGCCGACCATCTGCTCGGCGTGCCCGGCCATGCCAGCCGCACCCGGCTGCGGCGGCAGGCCGAAGCAATGGCAATGGCCCGGGACGAAACGCCGTGACCCCGGCGACGGACACCCTGGAGCCGCGTGCGGCACTCGACCGGCTGCAGGCGCTGCTGGCCCAGCTGGATGCGCCGCGCGTCGCCATCGCGGTCAGCGGCGGGATCGACAGCCTGACGCTATCCGCCGCCGCCGCGCCGGTTTTGGGCGGTCGCCTGACGCTGCACCACGCGACCTCCCCGGCGGTGCCGCAGGAGGCCACGGAACGGACCCGCACGCTCGCGGCAACGCTCGGGACCGGGCTGACGGTGTTCGACGCCGGCGAGTTCGATGATCCCAGCTATCGCGCCAACCCGGCGAACCGCTGCTTCTTCTGCAAGACCAACCTGTATGGCGCCATCGCCACACGGCTCCGCGGCACGGGTACCCTGGTCCTGTCGGGCACCAATACCGACGATCTGAGCGACTACCGGCCCGGACTGCAGGCGGCGGAGACCCACGGCGTGCGGCACCCGTTCGTCGAGGCGGCAATCTCGAAGGCGACGCTGCGCCGGATCGCACCGCTGGTGGGCCTCGGCCACTTGGCCGAGCTGCCATCGGCGCCTTGCCTGTCCAGCCGGATCGAGACCGGGCTGTTCATCGAACCGGCGACGCTGGCCCTGGTGCATGCCGTGGAGCGGTCGGTGGCAGCACAGCTCGGCAGTAAGGGACGTGTGGTGCGCTGCCGGGTCCGCCGCGACGGGCTGGTGATCGAGCTCGACGCGGCGTCGCTGCAGGCGGTGCAGGACGGGCTGGACGCGACGCTGCGCCGGACGGTCGCCGACCTCGTTGCGCAGGCTGGCGAGCCTCCCCGCGCGCTTGGGTTCGCCGCCTACCGGACCGGCAGCGCCTTTCTACGGCCTGCCTCCGACGTTCCCCGGCCAGCACAGCCATGACCGAATTCCAGCTCGACAGCGGGCGGGCCGCTCGTATTGGCTTCGGCGAGGCCGTATACTGCGCAGGCAAGTCGCCGGACCAGATCGCAGCTATCCTGCGCTCGGTGCCGGAAACGCCGTTGCTGCTCACCCGGCTCGACCCTGCACGGTTTGCGGATTTGCCCGGGGACCTTGCAGCACGGCTCGACTACGATCCGGTGTCGCGCACGGCTTGGCATGGTCAGCCCGCGATGCTGCAGGAGGGCCGGCATGTGGCGGTGGTGACGGCGGGAACGTCGGATGTGCCGGTGGCGCGTGAGGTCGTGCGCACGCTGCGATTCTCCGGCCATGATGCCGCGGAGGTGACCGATGTCGGCGTGGCCGGGCTGTGGCGCCTGCTGCGGCGGGTCGATGAGCTCGGCGCCTATGCGGTCGTCGTCGTGGTGGCGGGCATGGACGCCGCGTTGCCCTCGGTGGTGGCGGGGCTGTTGCCGGGAGTGGTGATCGGCGTGCCGACATCGGTCGGCTACGGGGTTGCCGCCGGCGGGCGTGCCGGGCTGGATGCGATGCTGGCTTCCTGCGCGCCGGGCCTCACCGTGATGAACATCGACAATGGATACGGCGCGGCCTGTGCCGCGTTGCGGGTTCTGCGCGTGATGGGCAGGACACTTGCTTGATCGGATAGGGGAGTACGACCATGGATCGTCGTGATTTCATCAAGACCGTCGGCGCCGTGACGGCACTGGGCACGGCGGCTGCGAACGCTGCCCCGGTGGTGGCGCTAGGCAACGTGACGCCGCAGCCCGGAACCGTCACCGCGGCGATCCCGCAGCACCCGGACATGAAATACCGGGCGCTGGGCCGCAGCGGCGAGGCGGTGTCGCTGGTCGGCATCGGCGGCTATCACCTCGCCAAGCCGGGCGGGATGACCAAGGACGAGGCGATCCGGGTGGTGCATGCCAGCATCGATGCCGGGATCAATTTCTGCGACAACTGCTGGGACTACAACGGCGGTGAGAGCGAGGTCCGGCTTGGACTGGCCTTGTCGCAGCAGGGCTACCGCAAGCGCGTCTTCCTGATGACCAAGATCGACGGGCGCACCGCGAAGGCGGCGATGGGCCAGATCGAGACATCGCTGGCCCGGCTGCAGACCGACCATCTCGATTTGCTGCAGTTCCACGAGATCATCCGCCCCGACGATCCCGCGCGAGTGTTCGCGCAAGGCGGCGCGCTCGAGGCCGTGCTGAAGGCGCGCGAGCAGGGCAAGCTCCGCTATATCGGCTTCACCGGCCACAAGAGTCCGGCAATCCATGCGAGCATGTTCGAAACCGCCGACCAGCACGGCTTCCATTTCGATAGCGTGCAGATGCCGCTCAACGTCATGGACGCGCATTACGACAGCTTCGAGCAGACCGTCGTGCCGATGGCGGTGGCGCGTGGCACCGGCATCATCGGCATGAAGGCGTTCGGCGACCCGTTCATCCTGCAGTCGGGAGTGGTGCCGCCCATGCAGATGCTGCAATACCCGATGAGCCTGCCGATCAGCTGCCAGATGACCGGCATCGACAGCATGGATATCCTGCACCAGGCGCTGGAGGCGGTGCGCACCTACACGCCGCCGACGCCGGAAGCCCGCCAGGCGTTGCTGGCCCGCAGCGCGCAGATCGCGATGACGGGCAAGACCGAGCGCTACAAGATCTCCGAACATTTCGACGGCACGATCCACAACCCGGGCTGGCTGACCGAGGCTTGAACCAGGGCTTAATCGAAGACCAGCGCTTGGGGCGCTAGGTCCAGCGTGCAAGGCGTTTAGAGCTGCACGCCTCGCGTCAGGGCGCCGTCCACGACCATGTTCGTGCCGCTAACGAAGCTTGCGGCCGGGCTTGCGAGGAACACGGTTGCGCGCGCCATTTCCTCGGGTGTTCCCATGCGGCCCGTCGGGTTGAGCGCGAGGGCCTGGGCGAAGAACGCCGGGTTGTCGCGCTCGATGCGTGCCCACACGCCGCCGTCGAAATAAGTGTTGCCCGGCGAAACCGTGTTGGCGCGGATGTTCTTGCCCGCGAGCTGAAAGGCGAGGCCCTGGGCGTAGTGCACCAGGGCTGCCTTCATCGCCCCGTAGGGACCGGCGGCGAAATCGATCTCGCGGCCCGACACGCTGGAGATGAAGGTGATCGAGGCGGCGCTGGATTGTTCAAGGTAGGGCAGGGCGGCCTCGACCAGCCGCACCGCGCCCAGCAGATCGGTTTCGAACCCGGCGCGCCAGGCGGCCTCATCCTGAGCGATCGCCAATGCGCTGACGTTGGCGACCACGATATCCAACCCGCCCAATGCCGCGGCGGCAGCCTCGACGAAGCCGTGCAGCGCTGGACCATCGGAGATATCGACCGCCTGACCGAATGCCGCCACGCCCTTGCTGCGCAGTGCAATGGCGGCCTCCTCGACCTCGCCAGGGTTACGTGCGCAGAGGGCGACGTCTGCGCCCTCGCCGGCGAAGCACTCCGCGATGGCGCGGCCAATGCCCTTTGTGCCTCCGGTGACGAGCGTGCGCCGGCCTTTGAGCCCAAGATCCATGAACGATGCCTCCAGCTAGATACAGCGTCGAAGCACAGCACGGCTTTTGGGCCGATAACAACCACGAATCTCCCTCACGACATAATCAAAGTCGCTGATGAAGTGCCAGGCGATCGAGGCTAGGCAACCTCGCATGCACCCGACTGTTCGGTTTCCAATATAATCTGAACTTGTTCCGCCGTGGGTAATACGCGCATGGCATATTCCTTGCTTTGAACTTTGGTCACTGTCTTACGAAAGTCACTGTCTTACGGTTTATTCATCCTGTACGGTCCTGCAACCAAGCAACCCGTCCGCAGCGGCCCGAGAATACGACCGTTCAACCTTGGAGAATGCTGATGTCACGGAACAAGGCTATTATTTTGGCAGGTGCGGCGGCGGCTATGCTGGCGATACTGCCGACGGTGACGAGGGCGGCAGAGCCGATAAAGCTTGGTGTGCTTGAGGATCAGTCCGGCGATTTCGCGCTGGCCACGATCGGCAAGGTCCATGGCATCCAGATCGCAGCCGACGAGATCAACGCCGCCGGCGGCATTGCCGGCCGGAAGCTGGAGTTGGTGATCTACGACACCCAATCCGACAACACGCGCTTTCAGGAGTTCATGCGGCGCGTGCTGCAGCGCGATAAGGCCGATGTGGTATTTGCCGGCTTCTCCAGCGCGTCGCGTGAGGCTTATCGCCCGATCGTCGATCAGCTCAACGGCTTTGCATTCTACAACAACCAATACGAGGGCGGCGTGTGCGACGCGCACATGATGGTGACCGGCGCGGTGCCGGAGCAGCAGTTCTCAACGCTGATCCCCTGGATGATGGAGAAGTTCGGCAAGCGGGTCTACACGATCGCCGCCGACTACAATTTCGGGCAGATCTCGGCCGAATGGGTGCGCAACATCGTCAAGGAGAACGGCGGCACGATGGCCGGCGAGGAGTTCATCCCGCTCGGCGTCTCGCAGTTTTCTTCCACAATCCAGAACATCCAAAAGGCCAAGCCCGACATCCTGATCACCTTGCTGGTCGGGACGGCGCAGTCTTCGTATTACGAGCAGGCGGCGGCGGCCAACCTGCACGTGCCGATGGGCAGCTCGGTCAACGTCGGCCAGGCCTATGAGCACAAGCGCTTCAAGCCGCCGAGCCTGGCCGGCATGTATGTCACGACCAACTGGATCGAGGAGGTCGACGACCAGAAAAGCAAGGACTTCGTGGCCAAGTGGCATGCGAAGTATCCGAACGAGCCCTACATCAACCAGGAAGCGGAGAACTCCTATCTGGCGGTCTATCTGTACAAGGAGATGGTCGAGCGGGCGGGCGGATCGACCAAACGCGACGACCTGCGCAAGCAAGTCGCCAAGGGCGACCTCTGCGTCGACGCGCCCGAGGGCAAGGTCTGCCTGGACCCGAAAAGCCAGCACATGTCGCACACCATCTATTTGGCAGAGGTCGGCCAGGACCACTCGATCTCGTTCCCGAAGACCTGGAGCGACATCAAGCCATACTGGCTGGGCGATGCCGGCTGCGACCTGACGAAGAAGAACCCGAACGCCCAGTACACGCCCAGCAACCCGCCGCCGAAATAGCGCCGGTGCCAAGCTTCGACGCTGCGTTCGGGTTCCTTTACCAGTTCGGCGACGCCTGCGCGTTCCTGGTGCTGTGCGCCGCCGGGCTCGCGATCATCTTCGGCATGATGGGCGTGATCAACTTGGCGCATGGCGAGTTCATCATGTGCGGCGCCTATGTGACGGTGACGGCGGCGAAGGCCGGGCTGCCGCTGCCGTTGGCGATCCTGTGCGGCTCGCTCGCCGCGGGCGCCGCCGGCATCGTGCTGGAGCGCCTGGTCATCCGCCACCTGTACGAACGTCCGCTGGACACCATCGTGGCGACCTGGGGCATCAGCCTGATCGTGTCGCAGGGCACGCTGATCGTGCTCGGCCCTAGCCTTACGGACATCAGCACCCCGCTCGGCAGCGTCGCCATCGGCGGATTGTCCTATTCCGTCTACCGTTTCGTGCTGATGGGCACCGCAGCCGCCATCCTGTTGGCGCTGTATCTCCTGTTCAACCGCACCCGCTTCGGCGTGGTCGCGCGGGCCACCATCCAGGCGCCGCATATGGCCGAGGCGCTCGGCGTCGACACCCGGCTGATCTACAGCCTGACCTTCGGCATCGGCGCCGCGCTGGCCGGGGCGACCGGCGGGCTGTATGCGCCGACCTTGACCCTGGTGCCGACCATGGGCGCGCAGTTCATCATGGAGGCGTTCGTCACCGTCGTGGTCGGCGGCGGCGACGTCTTCCTCGGCACTGCTCCGGCCGGCTTGACCTTGGGCCTGGTGAAGGCGGCCATGACGACATGGCAGGGACAGCTCGCCGGCCAGATCGGCTTGCTGGTCGCGGTCATCGCAGTGATCCGGGTGCTGCCGAGCGGCATCTCGGGACTGATTTTGCGTGAGCGCGCGTAGGATGGCCACGGCCCGGCGCACACCCCGGCTGCTGCGCCTGCTTGCACGGCTTGAAGGTCCGCAGACGCTGGGGCGTGGCCCATGGTTCTGGTGCGGATTTGCCGCGATCGTGGCGCTTGCCATAGCCTATCCGCTGACGGAGGACGGCTACACCGTCGGCAACACGATCTATTTCTTCAACTGGGTGTTCATGGCGCTCGGCCTGTGCCTGATCTGGGGCTATGGCGGCGCATTGAGCTTTGGGCAGACCGCGCTGTTCGGCGTCTCCGGCTATGCCTACGGCATCCTCACGCTCAATTTCGGCGCCGACCACGGCCTGACGCTGATCGGCGCCGTCGCCGCCGTCGCTGCCTCGGCGGCGTTCTCGGCGGTGCTCGGGTATTTCCTGTTCTTCGGACGCATCAGCGGCGTGTTCCTGGGCATCGTGACGCTATCGGTCACCTTGGTGCTGGAGCGGTTCATGGCGCAGACCGCCGGGCCGGAATGGCACGTAGGCATTGCCCGGCTCAACGGCTTCAACGGCATGAGCGGAATGCCGCCGCTGACCATTCCCTGGCCCGGCGACGAGGACATCGCGCTCGTGCCGGACATCCCGCTGTACTACGTCGTCCTCGGCCTGCTGCTGCTGGCCTATCTGGGCCTGCGCATCCTTGTGAACTCCTCGTTCGGCAACGTGCTCGTCGCCATCCGGGAGAATCCGCAGCGCGCCACCATGCTGGGCTACGACGTGCGCAAGTACCAGCTCGCCGCCTTCGTCATCGGCAGCAGCTTCGCTGGGGTCAGCGGGGTGCTGTATACAAGCTGGGGCCAATACATCACGCCCTCCAGCATGGGCCTGACCGCCGCGTCGCTGCCGATCGTCTGGGTGGCGGTCGGGGGGCGCGGCGACCTGACGACCACGCTGCTCGGCACCCTGCTGGTCCTCGGCGGCTTCCAGGCGCTTACCATCTACGGCAGCCAATATGCGCTGGTGGCGATGGGCCTGCTGCTGGTGCTGACTGTGCTGCTGGCGCCGGACGGGTTGATCACCGCCCTCATACGCGGCGGTGCCAGCCTGTTCCGCCGGGTCCGCCGCGGCGCCGGGCCGAAGCCGTCATGACGATGCTGGAGACGCGCAAGCTCAACAAGCATTTCGGCGGCTTGCAGGTGACGGCCGATGTGGATCTCACGCTGCAGGCCGGGGAGCTGCACTGCCTGATCGGTCCGAACGGGGCCGGAAAGAGCACGCTGTTCCGGTTGATCCTGGGCGAATACTCGCCAAGCAGCGGACAAATCTTCTATGCCGGCGACGACATCACCGCGATGCAGCCGCATGACCGCATCCGGCGCGGCATGAGCGTCAAGTTCCAGGTCCCCGGCATCTTCAAGGCGCTCAGCGTCCGGCAGAACCTGGAGATCGCCCTGCAGCACCACCTGGAGGGCCACAGCCTGGCTGGCGAGATCCGCCGGCAGCTCGATTTCCTCAACCTCGGTGCGGAGGCCGCCCAGCGCGCCGGCAACCTCAGCCATGGGCAGAAGCAGTGGCTGGAGATCGGCATGGCCGTGAGCCTGAAGCCGAAGCTGCTGCTGCTGGACGAACCGACCGCAGGCATGTCGGCGGACGAGACGCACAGCACCGGCGAGATGATCAAGTCGCTCAACGCCGACGGCATGACCGTGCTGGCCGTGGAGCACGACATGGCCTTTGTCCGTCAGGTCGCGAAGCGGGTGACGGTGCTGCATTTCGGCCGCATCTTCGCCCAGGGCAGCATCGACAGCATCGTCGCCGATGAGCGGGTCGCCGAGATCTACCTCGGCCAGGGTCACGCGGATGCGCTGGGAGCCGGCGGTGGGTGAGCCGCCGCTGCTATCGGTGCATGGCCTGCGCTGCGGCTATGGCGGCAAGCCGGTGCTGCAGGGCATCGACCTCGACGTTCGCGCGGGGGAGATCGTCGCGGTCATCGGGCGCAACGGCGTCGGCAAATCCACTTTGATCAAGGCGCTGATTGGATTGCTGCCGGCCGACGCCGGGTCGATCCGCTTTCGCGGCGCCGAGATCAACGCAGTCGCGGCGCACCGGCGCGCCCGGCTCGGCATCGGTTACGTGCCGCAGGGCCGCGACGTGTTCCCGCGCATGAACGTCGAGGAGAACCTTGCGGTCGGAGAGTCCATCAGCCGCAGCGGGGGCAGCGCGGCGGACTACGAGCGCATATACCGGAACTTCCCGGTCCTGCGCGAACGCCGGCGGCAGGTGGCGGGCACGATGTCCGGCGGGCAGCAGCAGCAGTTGGCGATCGGCCGTGCGCTGGTGGGCCGCCCGGCGCTGATGCTGCTCGACGAGCCGTCCGAGGGCATCCAGCCCTCCATCGTCCAGGACATCGCCCGCATTGGCGTCGAGCTCAACCGCCAGGATGGGCTCACAATCGTGCTGGTCGAGCAGAACATCGACATGATCCGCGCAATGGCCCAGCGGTGCTACGTGATGGACAAGGGCCGCGTGGTCGCCGAGCTTACTCCGGCGATGCTGGACGATCGCGACACGGTGCGGCGCTATTTGGCCGTCTGACAAAAAGGGAGAGGCAAGCATGTCCTGGGTTGAGAGCTCCATCATGGCCCGCCGGGGCGTCGCCGCAGGCCGGGCTGGCCGCCACCATGAAATAACCGAGGCGACACAAGGAAAATACCACTACGTCTATGGCCCGTTCGCCAGCCCGGTGCTGAGCGTCGACCCCGGCGACGTGATCACCTGCGAGACGCACGACGCGTTCGAGGGCAAGATCCTGCACGAGACGGACAAGCCGAGCGAGATCCTGAACTTCCCGTTCCTCAACCCGCAGAACGGCCCGATCTTCGTGAACGGGGCGGAGAAGGGCGACTGCCTCGCCGTTCATATCCACTCAATCCGCCCGCGCGGGCCGCAACCGGTGGGGACTACCTGCGTGATACCGGAATTCGGCGGCCTGGTGGGCACGGGCGCCACGGCGCTGCTGAACAGCCCGCTGCCGGAGCGGGTCAAGAAGCTCGAGGTCACCGTCGAGGGCGGCGTGAAATGGAGCGACACGATCACGCTGCCCTACCAGCCGTTCATCGGCACGATCGGCACCTCGCCGGAGATCGAGGCGATCTCGTCACTGGTGCCGGACTATTACGGCGGCAACATGGACTTGCCCGATGTGGCGCCGGATACGGTGATCTACTTGCCGGTGAACGCTCCCGGCGCACGGCTTTTCCTGGGCGACTGCCATGCCACCCAGGGGGACGGCGAGCTGTGCGGCGTCGCGTTGGAGCACCCGACGCACACCACGGTGCAGGTGGACCTGATCAAGGGCTGGACGCTCGCCTGGCCGCGGTTGGAAACCGCCGAGTTTTTCATGACGATCGGCTCCGGACGGCCGATGGAGGACGCGGCCCGCATCGCCTACCGCGAGCTGGTCCGCTGGATGGCGGCGGATTTTGGCTTCGACGAGCTGGACGCCTATATGCTGCTGACCCAGTGCGGCCGGGTGCGGTTGGGGAACATGGTGGACCCGAAATACACGCTGGGGGCCTCGATCCTCAAATCGATCGTCGGCGAGGTGAGGACCTAACGCGAGGACATGCCATCCGGAACTCCGCCGCTGCGGGCTGGCTAAGGCGCGTTTTTAAAGCTTTCTCCTATCGTTGACCGACCCGCTGCCCTAGCGTCGGAGCGATGCCCTCAGCTTGGAAAAACGGATTATTTTGCCGTTCGCGGTCAACCTAACCCTCGATCCAACGACTTCGCTTGAGGTTGAGCGCGTCTATGCAAGCCTCGGCGCGCTCAACATCCGGGACCAGGACCTGATTACGCAATACGGGCCCTGCGTCACCATCCTTGTCGTCGGCGACCATGTTCGCGCAGCGCACATCGTCGATGTGCTCAAGTGGAAGCTGCCGGAGATGGGGACGCTGCCGGTCACCCTCGCCGAACCGTGCATCATTGACGGCACTCCCCCAACGCTTTGCCTGCGGGTCAGGCCGACCGATCTGCTGCTCCGTTTGCACGACATGATCTTCACGGAGCTGCCGGCGGAGGAAGTGCATCTTCATTACCGCCCGGCCTATTGGCAGCCGCATCTGAAGCTGGCGAACGTTCATGGCGACCGGGCTTCGGGCAATGCGCTTGCGGCCAGGCTGGCGGCGATGTGGCGCGGGTTGACCGGGGAACTGATCCGGCTGGAGCTGCTGCAATACCCCCCGGTGCAGGCGATCTGGCACGCGCCGTTCAAGAATGCGGCACCGGGTGCCAAGGGCGGCGGCAAAGCATAGCGCTGCGGCCCTGATAAACCCAGACTGATCATTGAACCTGGGCGTCGGTCGAGGCTGAATGCCTGCATCAGCATGAGAAGCACGCGATGGACCTGACGCCCTACCGGATCACGAGCGCGCCCTTCTATCATTCGGCTGCGAACGAGCAGGCAGTGTTCACCGCCGCTGCGACGGGTCGGCTGCCGGTCATGCTCAAGGGCCCGACCGGCTGCGGCAAGACGCGGTTCGTCGAGCACATGGCGTGGCGGCTGGGCCGGCCGTTGATCACCGTGGCGTGCCATGAGGACATGACCGCCGCCGACCTGTCCGGCCGCTATCTGCTGACCGCCGAGGGCACCGTTTGGCAGGATGGGCCGCTGACCACGGCAGTGCGCCATGGGGCCATGTGCTACCTCGACGAGGTGGTCGAGGCGCGTCAGGACACCACCGTGGTGATCCATCCATTGACGGATAACCGCCGGGTGCTGCCGCTCGACCGCAAGGGCGAGCTGGTGCCGGCG
Source organism: uncultured Acetobacteraceae bacterium (assembly GCA_964657765.1). GTDB lineage: Bacteria > Pseudomonadota > Alphaproteobacteria > Acetobacterales > Acetobacteraceae > CAHJXG01. The sequence goes on along the minus strand of CAZZWN010000037.1, from coordinate 2,752 downwards.
CATCCGGATTTCCTGCTCGTCGTATCGTACAACCCGGGCTACCAGAGCGCGGTGAAGGACCTGAAGGAGTCGACCAAGCAGCGCTTCATCGCCATCGACTTCACCTACCCGGCGCACGACGCCGAGGCCGCCATCGTCGCTCACGAGGCCGTGGTCGACGGGCATACGGCCGCGGGCCTGGTCGGCGTCGCGGCCAGCACGCGCAACCTGCGCGGGCGCGGGCTGAGCGAGGGGGCGTCGACCCGCATGATCGTCCACGCCGGGCGGCTGATCGCGGCGGGCATCCCCATCGACGAGGCGCTGCGGGCCAGCGTCGTGCTGCCTTTGACCGATGATCCCGACATGCGCGAGGCATTGGAGGCGGTGATCGCTGCATACGCGGCGTGAGCGCGGCGCGGCAGCAGTTCGGCGACGCCCCGGCTGCGAACATCGACCTGGTGCATCGGCTGGTGCGGGACCGGGAGGCGTTGCGGCCGGGCTTCGCGCGGGCATGGCCGGCACTGGCACGCGGCGACGCGGCGTTGGCCGATGAGTGGGCGGGCGCGACCCTGGAGCTGTCGCGGGTCAATTCCGGGCCGGCCTGCATCGCGGCGTTCTGGCACGCCGGCGTCGTCGTTGATCCCGGAGGGCTGCGGCTTGTCGTCGCGGGTGGGCACGCCGCCGCCGATGTCTGCCGGTTCGCCGGCGCAAGGGCCGCGCTCGCCTGCTTGGAGGCGCTGCCGACCGCCATTCGGTTGATGGGTGCGAACCCGGCCGGATTGGCCGCCTGGTGGCGCGGCCTGGGCCGGCTGGCGCGCGAGGCGCCGACGCTGGTGGCGGGCACCGTGCGGCGGATCGATGCGTTGCTGGCCGGCGGCGACGGGATGGCATTCGCCGATTTCGTCGCGGCGGGCCTGAAGGCGACGGTGCGGAATAAGGCGCGGCGGGCGGCGTTCTTCGCGCTCGAGGACCCGCTGGCCCAGGCGTTGCTGGCGCGCCGGGCGGGCACGGCTGGCTTTACCGAAAGCGAGCGGATGCTGGAAGCGTTCGTCACCGGGGTATGGGGCGGCGATCCGCGGCTGAAGGCGGCGCCGCTCGGTGCTGCGGGGTCGCCGCGTCGGACCATGATCGCGTCGGGCATGGCGGTGCTGCCGCCGGTGTTCGCCGGCGCGCCGGCTGGGCAGGTGCGGGACCTGTATCGGGCGGCGGCGGCCCACGCGTATGCGCATCTCACGACGCCGGGGACGCGGCAGCCGGTGCTAAAACTGCGGCCGCTGCAGGTTGCGCTGGTGGGTTTGGTGGAGGACGCCCGTGTCGAGGCGCTGGCGATCCAGCGCTTCCCGGGGCTGCGCCGGCTGTGGGCCGGGTTCCACGCGGCGCAGCCCGGCGGGGCGATCACGACGGCAAATCTGCTGGCGCGGCTGGCTCGGGCGTTGCTCGATCCGGGATATGCCGACCCCGACGGCTTCGTGGCAAAGGGTCGTGCGCTGTTTGCCGCCGCGAACCTCCACGACCCCGCGATGAGCCGCGCGATCGGCGGGCTGCTGGGCAACGACCTCGGGCAGTTGCGGCTGCAGTTCAACGCCAAGACCTACGTCATCGAACCGGCGTATCGCGACGACAACATGCATCTGTGGGACCTGCCGGAGACGCCGGACGATGCGTTGAGCATGACCGTCGACACCGCACGCGGCTCGGACGGCGATGGGGAGGAGCAGCCCGGCGACGGCGAGTCTGCGCCGCGGGCGCGGGACGCTGGGCTGGACGATCGCGGGGCGGTGCTGGCGACGTATCCCGAATGGGACGCGGCGGCCGGGGTGGAGCGGCCGGACTGGACCACGCTGCGGGACACCTTGCCGGTGCTGCGCCCCGCGGAGGCCGAGTGGGCCGGGGAGGCGGCGTTGCGGGCGCAGGTGGCGCGGCTGGTGCGCAGCAGCGTCGTGGGGCAAAGCGTGCGGCAGAGCCGGCAGGAGCAGGGCGAGCTGCTCGACCTCGATGCGGCGATCGACGCGGCCGTGGCGCGGCGCGGCGGCATGCAGCCGGACGCCCGGGTTTACCGGGACCGCCGGCCGCTCGGGCGTGACCTGGCGACGTTGATCATCATGGACGTGTCGCAGTCCACGGCGGCGATCGGCGCCGGGGGCCAGTCGGTGCTGGCGTCGGAGCGGCTGGCGGTGGCGGCATTGGCGGCGGCGCTGGAGGTGCGGGGGCACCAGTATGCGTTGCGCGCGTTCGCCTCGGCCGGGCGCGAGGACGTGCGGCTGACGCGGTTGAAGGATTTCGATGAGGTGCTGTCGCCGGCGGTTACGGCGCGGCTGGCGGGGTTGTCGCCGGGCTTGTCGACGCGTTTGGGGGCGGCGTTGCGGCATGCTGGGGCCGAGTTGGCGCCGCGGCGCACGTTTCGGAAGTTGGTGCTGGTGCTGACGGACGGGGAGCCGTCCGACATCGACGTGGCGCATCCGCGGGAGCTGGTGGAGGATGCGCACCGGGCGGTGCTGGGGCTGCGGCTGCGCGGGGTCGACGTGTTTGGGATTGTGATGGACCCGGATGATGCTGGGTCGGGCTCGGCGATCTTTGGGCGGCATAATACGATGGCGGTGCGGCGGCTGGAGGAGCTGCCGGCGAAGCTGGCGGGGGTGTACTTTCGGTTGGCGCAGCGGTAGGGGAACTCCGGCTTTCTTATACAAGGCCACTTGGCGGCATAGGCCTGCCAGGCCCTAAGAGTCTGTCCGGTAAGTTCATGCTGGATTGCATAGCTTTCGGAGCATGAGCC
>CAZZWN010000036.1:6776-18857 GCA_964657765.1 uncultured Acetobacteraceae bacterium | reverse complement strand
GGCGACTGGGGTGCCACAGTCACCGGCTTTCTGGGGCAGCTCAACATGCCCGGCCTTGCCGCCATCCACCTGAATTGGCAGTTCGTCTTTCCACAAGCTATGCCCGCGCAGTTGTCGCCGGACGAGGCGCGCGCCGTGGAACAAGCCAAAAACTTCCAGACTGTCGAAGGTGGCTACTACCTCGAACAGGTCACGAAGCCGCAGACCGTCGGTTACGCCCTCGCTGACTCACCGGTGGGTCAAGCGACCTGGATCTACCAGGTCTTCCACGCCTTCACCGACAACCGCGAGAGCCCGTTCGGTGGTCTGACGTTCGACCAGATCCTCGATAACATCACGCTCTACTGGTTCACCAACACGGCGGTGTCCTCCGCGCGAATCTACGCGGACAACAACGGCGGCAGCCTGTCCCAGGGCGTGATCGAGACGCCGGTGGCGGTCACGATCTTTCCCAAGGAAATCTATCAGGCGCCAAGGAGCTGGGCGGAACGCGATTACCCCAACCTGATCTATTGGAACGAGGTGGCGAAGGGCGGGCACTTCGCTGCGTTCGAACAGCCGCAGATTTTCGTCGGCGAGATGCGGCGCGCTTTCGAAACGCTCCGCAGAACCTAAGGCCATCCGCTCCGGACGCGCGGACCATACGCCGCGCGTTCCACTCTATTCGAAGGAGGCCAGCTTTGAACCAAGTCCGCGATACTGCACACCACACTCCTGTCAGCGCCGCGATCACCGCGGGCGGGAATCAGGATGGCGACCGGCTTCGGGGCTGGCTCGCGGTCGCCTCGCTCGCCTTCGGCACGTTCACGATGGTCACCAGCGAGTTCTTGCCAATCGGCCTTCTGCCGATGATCGCCCGAGACCTTCATGCCAGCGATGGAGCGGCAGGTCTGATGGTGACGATCCCTGGCTTGGTTGCTGCCGTGGCTGCACCGGCCCTTGTCGTTGCCTCGGGAACGCTGGACCGCCGGACCTTGCTGTGGTTGCTGACCGCGCTGCTGGTCATCTCCAACCTCGTTGTCGCCTCTGCCCTCAGCCTGCCTGTCCTGCTCTTGGGTCGGCTTCTTCTCGGCATCTGCGTCGGTGGCTTCTGGGGGTTCGGGGCCGCCCTGGCGGGACGGCTCGTGGCGCCGGACTCGGGCGGACGCGCGGTGACGATCGTGTTCGCGGGCATATCGATCGGGACGGTGCTCGGCATGCCAGCGGGAACGCTGCTCGGTCACGCCATGGGCTGGCGCGCTGCGTTCGTTGTCGCCGCCGGGCTCGGCGCCGTGGTGCTGGCGACGCAAATCCTGGTGCTGCCGAGACTTCCGGCATCCGTGCCATCCAAGTTGTGGCACCTGGCCGAAGTGTTCTCGATCGGTCAGGCCCGCCTGGGGCTGATGTGCGTCGTCCTGGTGATCGTCGGCCATTTCATGGCCTACACCTACATCTCGGTGTTCCTCGAGCAGCGTGCCGGGGCGTCGTCCGCAATCGTATCGCTGGTCCTGCTCGCCTACGGGACGGCGGGCTTCTTCGGCAATCTCGTGGCCGGAGCCCTGGTCCAGAGGAACGTCCGGACGGTTCTGGCCGCCTTCGCGCTGGTGCTCGGCGGCGCGCTGATCATGCTCTCATTCGTGGGATCGGCACAGGTGCCAGCCATTGCCTTGGTCGTTGCCTGGGGCTTCGCCTTCGGAGGCATCCCGATCTGCCTCCAAACCTGGATGTTCCGAGCCGCTCCGGAGCTTGTGCTGAGCACCACCGCAGTGTTCGTCTCGGTCTTTCAACTCGCCTTGGCAAGTGGCGCGCTGTTGGGCGGAGGCGTGGTCGATCACTACGGCCTGACGAGTTTGATGGCGATCGGTGGAGCTACGGCACTCGCGGCTGCAATCGCCATCCGTGGCTTCGGGCAAGGCTTTCGATCAAGATTGGAATAAAACATGCTTATGTCGATCGACTTTCGCACCAATGCAACGATCATTGCGGAGTCTGATTTGGACCCTCTAGCGAGGTCACAGATGTTTGGTTAGCGCAGCCCCGACGTCGGCGGCACAGCCACAAGAGCAACCAGCGTGGTGAATACCTCACCACCGGGGAAATCGCGCCAGCGCAGCTGCAGCTCCCCATCATTTGAGATCGCGACGATCTCGGCCACGAACCAGCTGGGGCGGCTTGGAAGTGTTTTGTTGCCTGATCAAGTGCGCTGTTCGTTCCATCCAGCGACATCGTGGCCGCCAAAGACCATACGGCGAATGAACGGCTGCGTCAGCGATGCGCTGAACCCCAACACCGGCGCACTTGCCTCGTCGAGACGCTTCATCGCCTCGGCGCCCAACCGGATATTCGTCGCTGCAATGTTACTTTCCAGCTGCGACACCTTGCTCGCTCCGATCAACGTCGAGGCGACACCGGCGCGTGCGAGGGTCCAGGCGAGCGCCACCTGCGCCGCTGGCCGATCGAGCTCCGCAGCAACGGTCTTCAGGGCGTCGAGGATGTCCCAATTGCGATCCACAAACTTGCTGTCGCCGAACGGGTTGGCACCGCTCAGCCGGCCGGTGTCGGCAGTGTTTTTGCGCTGATACTTGCCGGACAGGAAACCCCCCGCGAGCGGGCTCCATGGCATGATGCCCATGCCCCCCTCCCGCGCCGCGGGGAAATGCTCGCTTTCTACGTCTCGGGCGACAAGCGAGTATTCGACCTGCATTGCGATCGGCCCGGGCACGCGCCGCTCGGCCGCGATCGTCGCTGCCTTCATCGCCAGCCAGGCGGGCATGTCCGACAACCCGTAATAGCGTATCTTGCCAGCCCGTACAAGGTCACCGAGCGTCTGAGTGATTTCCTCGACGGGCGTGACGCCGTCCCAGATGTGCATCCAATAAAGGTCGATATAGTCGGTGCCCAGCCGCTTCAGCGAGGCATCGAGCGCCCGATGAATGTTCTTGGCTCCAGCGCCGCCGGCATTGGGGTTGCCGCCGCCCACTTGTGTCGGAATCAGCGGGCTAGCCGACCCGTTGAACGCGAACTTGGTGGCAAGTACAATCTCGTCTCGCGCGCCGCTGTCGGCGATGAACCGACCGACCAGTTCTTCGCTCTGCCCACCCGTGTAGATGTCGGCGGTGTCGATGAAATTGCCGCCAGTTGCGCGGTAGGCATCAAAGATCGCCCGCGAGGTCGCCTCGTCCGCACCCCAGGCGCCCGGTCCGAAGGTCATCGCCCCCAGCGCGAGCGGGCTAACGACAAGGCCGGAACGGCCAAGCGTACGAAAGTCGGTGAGGGACATCGCAGACCACTTTCATAGCGTTCAATATGAAAGGTATGCTATGCTGATCGACAGCTGTCAAAGTGTTTCCGAGTGTTCATTATGGATCATCCCGAAGCCAGTTCGGCCCCACGGAGGAACATCGGCAGGCCGCTATCGTTCGACCGTGATGCCGCGCTTGAACAAGCGATGCTGACGTTTTGGCGCCATGGCTACGAGACGACGTCGATCGTCGACTTGACGACCGCGATGGGGGTGACGGCGCCCAGCCTCTACACAGCGTTCGGGGACAAGAGGCGGCTGTTTCTGGAAGCGGCACACCGCTACGCCGGCGATCCCGAGGCGATGGCGCAGGCGATCGATGGCGCGCCGAGTTCGTACGCGGCCGCGCGCGAGATGCTGACCGCCGCAGCCATCGCGTATACTGGCGATGCAACGCCGAGGGGTTGCCTGCTTGCCAGCGCGACCGCCAGCTGCTCGGCCGCGTCGGCCGATGTGCAGACTGCGATTGCCGACATCCGCCGATCGATTGCCGGGCGGCTTCGCGCGCGTGTCGAACGTGACACCGCTTCTGGCGGGCTGCCGCCCGAGACGGATGCTACCGCCCTGGTGGGTCTTGTCATGGCCCTGACGCAAGGAATGTCGACGCTGGCACGCGATGGAACACCGCGTTCCTCCTTGCTGGCCATTGTAGAGGTTGGCTTGCAAGCCTGGCCGCGCAAGTAGGTTCGTGCATGTGCACGACCGGGGCAAACGTCGCAAGACGATTGTAGCAGCGCAGCCAATAGAGTCTGGGACGCCAGGGTAAACGCGTCGGGGGGCTGCCATCCACCTAAATACGGTCGACCTCGCCTCGGACCCGGGCGACGCCGGCGGCAAGAGCCCCGCCGTGCGGCGGGCGCGTGCAAGGCTCCGACGGAATGATCCTGCTGCTCGCTATCTCGCGGATAGCTTCGCGCCGCTCGAGGACGAAGAAATGATTGCAACGAACGTGACGGAAACACCAAGCGTCAGCGTTACTTCTCGGTCGTGAGCCTTCGCGGCGGTCGCATTGCCTTATTCCGCGAATATTGGAATCGAATGCCGCTGGTCGCTTCGTTTAACAAAAGGAACGCTGCCCGGGCAATAGACTTGGCTACACGTATGAAGGGACTGAGCTATGACCATGAGCCTTGTCGATACTGAGGGGGGCAAGCTTGCCGTCGAGGTTGAGGGTGACGGGCCCCTCGTCATCTGCTCGCCAGGCCTGGGCGACACCCGCGACGCGTTCGCCCCATTCGCCACCCATCTCGTAGCCTGCGGATATCGCGTAGCTCGCGTTGACCTTCGCGGGCACGGCGACAGCACGGCGAAGTTCAATCGTTACGGTGATGAAGCCGCCGCAGAGGATTTTCTGACGCTGATCGACGTGCTGGGCGCAGCGCCCGTTGTATTGGCAGGGGCATCACTGTCGGCGGCGGCGGCGGTCATCGCAGCTGGTCGTCGTCCTGACCGGGTAGCCGGTCTCATCCTTCTAGGACCCTTTCTCCGCAACAGCGGCGGTGAGGTCATGCGTTCGATCCAGCAGGCCTTATTTGCTCGCCCGTGGGGACCCTATCTGTGGCGCATCTACGCGACCAAACTGTGGCCCGGCCTTGGAGACAAGGCCCGTGACCGGGCAGCAAGTTCGACCGCCACAATGACGCGCCGAGGACGATGGGCTGCGTTCCGCGCCACGCTCGCCGGCGCCGACCACCGCGCCGCCAAGCCGTGGATAGGTCGCGTCCAGGCTCCAGTCCTTATTGTGATGGGAGATGCGGATCCAGACTGGAAAGACCCGCTCGCGGAGGCGGAATGGGTCGCATCGAACTTCAAAGATGTGGAGACAATCACGGTACACGGCGCCGGACATGCACCGATGCTTGAGCGCTCCCAAATCGTTAACAGCGCGGTGTCTAAGTTCCTGGAGAGGATCCGTTTAGGCGCCGATTTCACGCCCGGCTCACCAGAAGACCAAGAACGATGGCAACGACAAGCATCGTCAGCAGAAGCAGCGCGAGGAACATTTGGCGGCTAGACTACAGTGAGTAGTGGGAACTGAGTTTAGGATCGACATGGACACACGCTATCGCTTCGGAATCGAGGAAGAGTTTTTCCTCGCAGACTGCGCCACCCGTGGCACTGCTCGCCGCACGAAGCCGTTCCACGATGCGGTCCGGACCCGCGTACCCACTGCCGAGCGGGAGCTGCTCGCCGCCCAGGTGGAGGTGGCGACGGCGCCCACCAACAGCCCCGCCGCTGCCCGAGCGCAGTTGATGGAGCTGCGCGCGGGCTTGGCTGAGACAGGGCGCGACCACGGCATCCTGGTGTTGGCCTCCGGCACGCAGCCGCTCGCCCGCTGGGACCGGCAGCGCCAGACCAAGAAGGAGCGTTACGACCGGCTCATGCAGCAGATGCAGCTGCTGGGGCAACGCAACCTCGTGTGCGGCATGCACGTGCATGTCGAAGTGCCGCACCCGGCGGAGCGCGTCGATCTCATGAACCGCATGCTGCCGTTCATCCCACTGCTGCTGGCGCTCTCCGCATCGTCGCCGTTCTGGCAGGGACGCGACACCGGACTGGCCGCCTATCGCCTTTCGGTCTGGGGCGAGATGCCGCGCACCGGCCTGCCCGACCTCTTCGACGATGCGGCCGACTACGACCGCTACGTCGCGGCGATGATCCTCTCGGGCGCGATCAACGATGCGAGCTTCCTGTGGTGGACGCTGCGGCCGTCGATCCATTACCCCACCTTGGAACTGCGTGTTGCCGACAGCTGCACCCGGCTGGACGACACGCTGGCGGTCGCATCGCTGTATCGCTGCCTGGTGCGGCTGGTCGACCGCTCGCCGTCGCTGAACCGCGGGCAAACCGGAGCCGCACGGGCAATCACCGCCGAGAACCTGTGGCGGGCCCAGCGCGATGGCATCCGTGCGGCGTTCCTGGACTTGGACGGCACAACGGTGCCGTTCGCGGTCGGGCTTGAAGCGGTGCTGTCGCAGTTGGAGACAGACGCGGCGGCGCTGGGGTGCGAGGCCGAGTTGGAGCGGCTGCGCACGATCGCAGCGCAGGGCACGAGCGCCGACCGGCAACTCGCCGTGTTCGCCGCAGCGCACGGCGACGCCCGCCAGGCGCTGTCCGCCACCGTAGACTGGATCGCGGCCGCAACCGCCGGCACCGCGTCCTGACCCGGCGGCGTCGCACCCGAGGCATCCGACGCGCGTCCCCCCACGGAGCGGAAGCGCCCGTCGCGCCGCCACAGCTATGGCCCGGTGCGGATGCCGTCACGCTCGGCCGCACCGACGATCGCGGTCGCGTCGTCGGGCAGCAGCAGCCGCGCCTGAACAAGCCCATCGGCCGCTTGGCGCATTGCGGCGACATACACGTCCTTCGTCGGATAACGCTCCTCGAGGGACAACCGGCTGTCGCCGATCGCCTCGCGCTCCGCTTTCGTCCCGGCAAACGGGACGAACGAGCCCTGGAGGTTGCACATGCCGCCCTCGAGCCGCCCGGCGCGGAACAGGTTCCAGCCGAGATAGGTTCCGATCGGCGCCTGCTCGAACACTGAGCGCACGCCTGCGATCTCGTTGCCATCGGCGTCGACTTGGCCCTCCAGCACGCCATAGGCAGCGGCACCCACGCGCGGCGGCTCGATCGAGATCACACCGCTGCTCTCGCCCGGCCGGTAGCCCGGGCCGAAATCGAGCACATGGAGCGTGTCGTAGAGACGCCGGTCCGACACCGCGGGGCGGGGCGTGCCGCCATAGGTGTTCGCGGGGATCGCCGGCAGGGCCACGCGGTCGGGAGCGACGAGGGTGCCGTCGGCGATGTGCGGCGTCGCACTGGCGGGCGGAGCGGTCCCATCCTTGACCCACGCGACTAAGGCGGTGAGCAGCGCGCGCATCGTCCAGACCTGCGGGTTCGGGTTCGGCTGCTGCTGGCAAAGGCCGAACGGGGGTTGCGTCGGGAGCGGCAAGCTCGCTGCGCCGTGTTGCGTGCTGGCCATGATGAAGGTGCGGACGTTCTCGGGGTCGGCCACGTCGCGCAGCCCGAGCGGATCGGTAAGCCCAAGCGACTGCCGCCCCTCCCACATCTCGAGCGCGGTCGCGACGTGGAAGATTTTCGGGCAGGTGCTCGTCTCGGTGCAGCGATCGAGGATGCCTTGCGTCCGGCCGGTCAGCGGGTCCGTCTGCTTGGCGTAGGTGAACGGGAAATCGTAGGCGGGATAGAGATGGTCGGTCTGCTCGCCCCAGGCGCGCACCGGCTGACCGAAGCGGATGTTGAGCGCGATAAGGCCGCCGCCGATATGCGGATAGGCACCGTCGAACACCGCGCGGCCATCCTCGCCCCGGTTGAAGCCCAGCAACAGGAAGGTCCGGGCCATGCGGCCGCTCTGCGATGTGCCTTCGAGGATCATCCTCGTGTCGCGGCGGAACACGGGGTTGGCAGTGCCGTTCGCATCTTTCTCCGCATGGCCAAGGAAGGCGCCGAGATCCCTTGTGGCGGCAAAGCCGAGCCCCAGCACGGCGGGATCGCGCGCGGTGTAGATCAGCTCATAGAGATGGCCGGGCTCGAAGCCCGAGGCCATGCAAAGGTGCATCGGGTCCGGCGTCGCCGGGCCGCCGTCGGGGCAGGAACCGAAGCTCCAGCGGTCGTTCGAGATCGGCTCGCGGCGGTCCTGCTCGTGCGCGCGCACCGTGAGCGTCGCGCCCTTGGTGTCGAGGCTGGCGGCGGGATAGCCGACATAGCTGTCGGGCGGGTAGGCCTGGACCTGGCCGCTCTGCGCGAAGCCGATCGTCCTGACCGGACTGGGCGTCAGCAACTCGGCGCGGACGACGCCGGTAACGGGCGAGCCGTCCAGGTTGTGGGCAACGACCGGCGGCATCAGCACGCGGCCCCGGCCCGGCGTGCCGTCCATCTCCCAGCCCCACCAGGCTAGCGTCATGCCTTGCCGCATCAGCCAGCCGTCGCGCGGCGATTTCAGAGCGTTGAGGTCGGCGACGCTCTCAGCGCTGCCGGCATTGAAGTTCGCGAGCGCCAGCTTGTTGCCGCGGTTCGCGACCTCCATCATCACCACGCCGTTGCCGCGCGCCATGTCGACAGGCCGCAGCAGCTCGACCTGCGTGCTGTATTCGACATGGCCGGCGGGGTTGCGCGGAGCGAGGCCGATGTCCTGGATGACGGCGTTGCCGGGCTCTGCCGGGTCGATCTCGCCATGGGCGATGGCGACGACGTGCTCGTAGGCGCCGACTGCCCCAAAAGTTTCGCCGCCGAAGGCAGGCTCGGTGCGGGTGATCTCGAGGCGGGTTATCCGCGCCTGCGCCTGGCCGGCGACCGCCAACGTGACCGCGAGCACGGTCCAACCCAGAATTCGCATCGTCCCGATCTATCCTGTTTCTTATTGGCCGGGAGAGTGGCCGGGCTTGCTAGGTTGGGCAAGCGCGCTGTCCGACGGCGGATGGCAATCGTCCCTCCGCCGGCCATCCCGGCCGCAGCCGGAGGTCGTGTCGGCCAACACCAATCAATCGGAGACGATGCCTCTGACCAGGGCCAGGAGCATGGCAACCGACGCGAAGCCGGCAGCACGCGTTGCAACGCTGCAATCCAGGCAAGGAGGACGGGCTGGGCAAACTAACTTTGTTGAGCGCGGGTCTATTCGGCTGGGGCTACTTCAGCCTCTTGCTGGCCCGTTGCGTCGAGTGCAGCGCGAACAAAGCCCGACGTCTTCGCCTCATCCACGAAGCGGCGCAAGAATGGGATGCCCGCAGCCCGGCCTTTCGGCACTGCCATCGCCTGCCGGATCGCCATGAAGCGGCCAGGCATCAGCCGCAACTCCGGATGGGCTCGCGCCAGCGCCGCCAGCGGCTGCCTCACCCCCGCAAGTGCGTCGAAGCCGCTGCCCAGAAATGCAGCTTCGGCTTCGCCGCCATTCGCGAACCGGCTGAGTTCGGCATGCTTCAGCGTTCGGCTCAGGAACAGGTCATAGGCACTGTTCGTCGTCACGCAAATGCGAACGCCTGGCTGGTCTACGGCTTCGATGCTATTCAGCTTGGAGCCTGGCGGCACGACATAAGTCCCCTCGATCAGCACATAGGGCTCAGTGAACTCGATCGTCGTACCGCGCGTCGGATCGACGGCGAGGAAAGCCAGGTCCCATGCGTCTTGCACGGCGGCCGCGGCGACCAGCCCGGCCTCTTCGTAAGCCACGTACCTCACGGGCACGCCGAGGCGCTGCCCCAGTTCGTGCGCCAGCGCGACCGAGATGCCCCGAGGCTCTCCAGTGGCCTTATCCCTCTGCGCCAACACAGGATTGCCGAAGTTGATGGCGGCCCGCAGCATGCCGCTGGGGGCCAGCACTCGCGCAGCATCCGGCTCAGCCGCCATGGCAGTCGAGGCTAGCAGCGTGGCACCTGCAAGCACCAGGCCGATCAAGGTTTGCATTACGCCCTCCTCCCGTCGCACGATCACACATAGGCAAGCCTGCGCAGCACGGTCGCAACTGCCGTATCGCCTTCGTAAGTCGCCGCATACACCAACTCGCACATGGGCTCACTTCCATCTGGGTTCGAAAATCTCTTCCGACCGTAAATGGTCGGCGACCGGCAAGCCGGCCACAGGGCAGCTTTGCGCGCTCTGCACGTTAAAACCCCCGTTCCGCTTGCGACAACGGGTGCGCGGCGCGGCCGGGTTGCCACTAAGTCTGATCGTTGCTCCACTACAGATGACGGCTACATTGCGCCTCAGGCAGCGCCGCCGGGAGGGATTGATGCCAAGCACTGTCGCACGCCGCTCGGCGCTGGCCCTTGGCACGTCGAGCGCTATGGGCCTTGTGCTCGGGCGCGCACGCGCGGCGGAACCCGTGCTCAAGATCGGCGTGCTGACCGATTTGGAGGGCGTGTATAGCCAAGCAGCCGGTCATGGCTCGGTGGTCGCCACGCGTATGGCGGTGGACGACTTCATGGCGGCCAACCCCGGTGCCGGGTTCGAGGTGGAAGTCCTGGCCGGCGATCATCACAACAAGCCGGATATCGGCGCGGCCATCGCGCGCAGTTGGTTCGACCGCGATGGCGTGGACGTAATCACGGACGTGCCCGGCTCGGCGATCGCGCTGGCGGTCGGCACCCTGGCGCGGGAGAAGGACAAGGTCGCGCTGTTCGGCGGCGCCGGCACGATGGAGCTGAGCGGCCGTGCTTGCAGCCCCAACCAGGTGCTGACCACATACGACACCTACTCACTCGTCGCCGGCACGATCCGTCCCCTGGTCGCGTCCGGCGCCGACACATGGTTCTTCATCACCGCCGACTACGTGTTCGGCCATTCGCTCGAAGACGAGGCGACACGGTTCATCGACACCGCCGGGGGCAAGGTGGTCGGCCGGGTCAGCTACCCCTTTCCCGGAACGGCCGATTTTTCCTCCTACCTGGTGGCGGCTCAGGCCAGCCGGGCGAAGGTGGTCGCGCTGATGATGTCGGGCGACGACATGAGCAATTGCCTGAAGCAGGCGCATGAGTTCGGGTTGACGCAGGGCGGCCAGCGCATCGCGGCCGGGATCATGCTGATCACGAACGTGCATGCGGCCGGACTCGAGGCGACGCAGGGTGTCGTGTTCACGACGCCGTTCTACTGGGACCGCACCGACGCCACCCGCGCCTTCGCGAAGCGGTTCGCGGCGCAATACCGCGGTGTGATGCCGACGCTGCTGCACGCCGGCGCCTACTCGGGCGCGCTGCACTATCTCAAGGCGGCGCAGCAGATTGGCCCGGCGCAGGCCCGGGCGAGCGGCCGCGCGGCCGTCGAGGCGATGAAGCGCATTCCGATGGACGACCCGCTGCTCGGCCGCGGAACAATACGCAAGGACGGCCGTGCAATCAGGGGCATGTGGCTGGCGCAGATCAAGACGCCGGCGCAGTCGGCCTATCCCTGGGACTACTACGCTATCTTACGGGAGCTGCCCGCCGAAGAGATTATCCGCCCAGTCTCGCCGGACTGCGCCTTCGTACGCAGTTGATGGGCGGCACTCTCGGGAGATGGTCCCGATGCTTTGTCGTCACCCGTCGGCGCGACCAGGATGGGAGTCTCGCCGATCGACACCTTAGCCGGCTGCGAGAGAGCGGCCAGACTTTTGCGGGGAGCGTGGTTTTCGGGCCCGTGCTCGACCAGCGGTGCGGTCGGGGCAATAGAAAAAGCAGTGGCAACCCGATGGATCGCACGTCATCGCTGTTTGGAACGAAGAGCAACTTTGGAACACCGCAACATTAAGCGCCAGCGCTCCACAGCACTTCGCCACGACAGTTGACTTGAAGGCTTCCTACAACACGGTGTTGGTATTTGATCCCATGGTTGGATCGAGCCCAATCACGACGTTGCACAACGTTAGTGCCGATAACCTCGATCTGACCGATCATCCATTTCTGATCCAAGTGCTGCCCAATACTCCGGCTTCTCTCCCGCCACCGGCCACGCTTGACACATTGGCCATCCACGTTTCGCGGGACGCTTATCTCGGGGACGCTAAGTTCCAGATCCTCGTCGATGGAGTGCCGGTCGGAGGCGCCTTGACCGCAACGGCATCCCATGCGGCCGGCCAGACGCAGGACGTTACGCTGACTGGTGCGTTTGGCATCACTGCCCATACCATCGGTGTCCAATTCTTGAACGATGCTTGGGGCGGAACCCCGCAGACCGACCGCAACTCGTATATCGACGGCATGACGTTCGATGATACTGCCGTCGCGAGTTCGGGCCGTATACAAGACGCCAACGGCATCGCCACCGTCCAGCTCGGTCAGCCGGCGACCAGCCACATGACATTCAACGTGTCAGAA
>CAZZWN010000036.1:1718-6676 GCA_964657765.1 uncultured Acetobacteraceae bacterium | reverse complement strand
TGGCACTGCGACGACGGTGACGGCAAGCCACCAGCTGGGTCAGGTGCAGACGATGGATTTTTTCGTCGCTGTCGGACCCGGCCCGCATACCGCCTCGGTCGCCTTTACGAACGATGCCTGGGGCGGCACGCCAGCAACTGATCGCAATCTTTATGTCAATAGCATCGCGGTTGACGGCGCAACCATTCCAAAGTCTGGCGCGACACTATACGCCAACGCCACCACGTCCGTGAGCTTCGCCGCCCAGCCGGCCACCATGCCGCATCCCCGCAGCAACATCGGTTAGCGCTCAACCGCGATCTGATCGGCATGGATATTGCTTTCAACTCCATACACCAATGCCAATCCCTTGTTGAGCATCGGTGACGCTAGTCGGAGGGCGGACGGGTTGGGACTTTTGAGGATCGTGGCGAAGCGCCTGCTCGGTGCCGTACCGAGCTTGGCCGGCGTAGTGATCGTCACCTTCCTGCTGTCGCACGCACTGCCGGGCGACCCGGCCGTCCTGTTCGCCGGGCCCGCCGCAAACGCCGAGTCGGTGGCGCAGGTACGGGCGCATCTCGGGCTTGACCGCAGCCTGCCGGTCCAGTTCCTCAGCTACACGAACGACATGCTGCACGGGAACCTCGGCCAGTCGCTCACCACCGGCCAGCCTGTGGTCGCCGACCTCGTGCAGCGTCTGCCCGCCTCGCTCGAACTGACGGCGGCGGCGATCCTGTTCGCGGTCGTGGTCGCGATCCCGCTCGGCGTGCTGGCGGCGGTGCGCGAGGGCTCGTGGATTGATCATCTCTGCCGCAGCACCGTAACCCTCGCAGCGGCGTTCCCGACGTTCTTCATCGCGTTGCTGTTGGTTTACGTCTTCTACTATCTCCTGCGCATCGCGCCGGAACCGCTCGGCCGGCTGAACGACGTGTATTTCGAGGCACCCGCCACCATCACCGGCTTCTACCTCGTCGACGCGGCGATCGCCGGCCAGTGGACGACGTTCGGCGGCGTGCTGGCGCAAATGGCGCTGCCGGCGATCTCGCTCGGCCTGTTCGCGCTGGCGCCGGTCGCCCGCATCACCCGTGCGGCCATGCTGACGGCGCTGGGCAGCGACTTCGTCCGCACCGCGCGCGCCTGCGGCCTGTCGTATCGCAAGGTGCTCGTCACCTATGCCATGCGCAATGCCATGCTGCCGGTCGTGAACGTGCTCGGCATGGTGTTCTCCTTCGTGCTCGGCGCCAACGTGCTGATCGAGGACGTGTTCGGCTGGCCCGGCGTCGGCGCCTACGCCGTCAAGGCAGTGATCCAGTCCGACTACAGCGCCGTGCAAGGTTTCATCCTAATGATGGCGACCGTGTACATCCTGCTAAACCTCTTCGTGGACCTGCTCAGCATCGCCGCCGACCCGCGCGTGCGGATGGAGGGCTGATCGTGTCCGCCACCACGCAGCTGCGCACCCCGCGTTCGCTCGCCCTGCTCCGCGCCACGCGCTATGCTTTGGCGGAGAACCGGCTGACGCTCGTTGCGTGTTGCCTGTTCGCGATATTGCTGCTCTGCGCCGTGTTCGGCGCCGTCGTCGCTCCATACGATCCGCTGGCGACCGACATGGCGGCCCGACTCAAGCCACCCTCGGCCGCGCACCTGTTCGGCACCGACGCGCTCGGCCGCGACATCCTGAGCCGGGTGATGGTCGCTGCGCGCCTCGACCTCGGCATGGCGGTCTCGGCGGTCGCCGTCTCGTTCCTGATCGGCACCGCGCTGGGGGCGATGGCGGGCTACTGGGGCGGCCTCGCCGACGCGATCTTCGGCCGGCTGATGGACACCATCATGGCGTTCCCGCTGTTCGTGCTGGCGATGGGCATCGTCGCGGCGCTCGGCAACAGCGTGCTGAACATCATCCTCGCCACCGCGGTGATCAACCTGCCGTTCTATGGCCGCTTCGCCCGTGCCGAGGTCAACGTGCGGCGCGACCTGGCCTATGTCGAGGCGGCTCGGATGGGCGGCAACGGCGGCGTCCGCATCCTGTCCGGGCACATCGTGCGCAACATCCTGCCGACCATGGCGGTGCAGGCGTCGCTGAACATGGGCTGGGCGATCCTGAACGCCGCCGGGCTGTCGTTCATCGGGCTGGGCGTGCGCCCGCCGACGCCGGAGTGGGGCATCATGGTGTCCGAGGGCGCCAGCTACATCATCTCCGGCGAGTGGTGGACCTTCGTGTTCCCCGGCATGGCGCTGATGCTCGCGGTGTTCTGTTTCAACCTGCTGGGCGACGGGCTGCGTGACGTGCTCGACCCGCGCAGGCGTACATGACCGCGCTCGCCGCCAAGCGCGCGCTAGTGGACGGGGGCGCGCCGCCATATGCGGAAACGCCGCCGCTGCTCGCGATCGAGAACCTGACGCTCGACTTCCGCACCCGCCAAGGCGCGGTGCACGCCCTGGACCAAGTCTCGTTCGACGTGTTCCGCGGCGAGATCGTCGGCGTGGTCGGCGAGAGCGGTTCGGGAAAGTCGGTGCTCGCCTATGCCGTTATGGGCCTGACGGATGCAGCCGGCCACGTGCGCTCCGGCCGCATCGGCTTTGCCGGCCGCGACATGCTCGGCGAGACCCCGGCGCAGCTCTCGGACACGCTCGGACGGGAGATCTCGATGATCTTCCAAAGCCCCCGCACCGCGCTGAACCCGATCCGCCGGGTCGGCCTGCAGATCGCCGACGTACTGCTGCGCCATGGCAACATGACCCGGCGCGACGCCCGCGCCCGGGCGGTCGAAGCGCTGGCCCGGGTGCGGGTGCCGGACCCGGAACGCCGGTTCGACGCCTACCCGTTCGAGCTGTCGGGCGGGCTGTGCCAGCGGGTCATGATCGCGATGGCCATCGCCTGCGCGCCGTTCCTGCTGATCGCCGACGAGCCGACGACCGGGCTCGACGTCACCACCCAGGCCGTCGTCATGGACCTGCTGCGTGAACAGGTGCGGGCGGCGAACACGTCGGTGCTGCTGATCACCCACGACCTGGCGCTGGCCGGCGAGTACTGCGACCGCATTGTCGTCATGCACGCCGGGCACGTCGTGGAGGTCGCACCGGTCGAGCGGTTGCTGGAACGGCCGGCGCACCCGTATTCAACATTGCTGATCGGGGCGACGCCGGGCGTCAATACCCGGGTGGAGGACCTCAGCGTGATCCCGGGCGGCATGCCGGACCTGCGCCAGGCGCTGCCGCCTTGCCGTTTCCTGCATCGCTGCACCCGCAGCGACGCGCGCTGCGCCAACGAGCCGCTGCCAACGCGTCACGTGGGCGATGGCCACTTCGTGCGCTGCTGGAACCCGCTGTGAGCGCGCTTCTGCAGGCGTCGGCCCTGGCCAAGCGCTATCCGACCCAGCACGGCCTGCTGCACGCAGTGGATGGCGTCGATCTCAGCATCGGGCGCGGCGAGAGCGTCGGGCTGGTCGGCGAGTCCGGATGCGGCAAGTCGACCCTGGTGCGCCTGCTGGCCCGGCTGATCGCGCCGACTGAGGGCGCGATCGTGTTCGACGGCCAGGACATCGCGCCGATCCCGCTCGGCCGCTTCGTGCACAGCCCGCAGCGCGCCAGCATCCAAAGCGTGTTCCAGGACCCGACCGAGAGCCTCAACCCGGCGCTCACGGTGTTCGGCGCGGTCGCCGATCCAATACGCCGCCTCGGCTCCCCGGGTAGCCGTGCCGACCTAGCGCGGCAGGTGCACGCGGCGCTGGAACTGGTCGGCCTGCCGGGCGAGATGTCCGAACGCTTCCCGCACCAGCTCTCGGGCGGGCAGCGGGCGCGCGTCGGCATCGCGCGCGCCATCGTATTGCGCCCGGCGCTGCTGATCCTGGACGAGCCCACCTCGGCGCTCGACGTCTCGGTGCAGGCGGTCGTGCTGCGCCTGCTGGCGGACCTGCGGCAGCGGCTCGGCATGAGCTACCTGTTCGTGTCGCACGACCTCAACGTCGTCCGGCTGCTTTGTGACCGCATCGCGGTGATGTACCTCGGCCGTATCGTCGAGCAGGCGCCGGCGCAGGAGCTGTTCCGCAACCCGCGCCACCCCTACACCAGCGCCCTGCTCGCCTCTATTCCCGACCCGGCGCGCCGCAACGAGCGCCCGTTGCGGCTCGAAGGCTCGGCAAGCAGTCCCATCGACCCGGCGCCCGACGCCTGCCGTTTCGCAGGCCGCTGCCCCCGCCAGCAGGCGATGTGCACGCAGCAGATGCCGCCACTGCGCAATGTCGGGCCGAGCCACCTCGCCACATCCCACCTCGCCGCCTGCCATTTCGCCGAACCCATGCAAGGAGCGACCATGCCATGAGCGCCAGCAGCCCCGCCGCCGAGATCAGCCGGCTCGATGCCGTCACCCTGGCGCGGCGCATCCGCGACCGCGAGCTGTCCGCCGTGGAGGTGACGGAGGCGGCGCTCGCCCGCATGGAGGCGACCGAGCCGCATCTGCACGCATTCTGCACGCCGACCCCGGACCTGGCGCGCGAAACCGCACGTGACATCGAGCGGCGGATCATGGCCGGCGAGGACGTGGGCCCCCTGGCCGGCGTGCCGGTCGGGATCAAGGACCTGGTCGCCACCAAGGGCGTGCGCACCGCGATGGGCTCGCCGCTCTACCGCGACTTCGTGCCGGACGAGGACGACATCGTGGTCGAGCGGCTCAAGGCGGCCGATGCGGTGATCGTCGGCAAGACCAACGTCCCGGAGTTCGGCTATAGCGGCGTCGGCCACAGCCCGATCGCGCCCACCACCCGCAATCCGTGGAACCTGGCGTTGACGCCCGGCGGGAGCAGCGCCGGGTCGGGCGCATCGGTCGCGGCGGGCGTCACCCCGTTCGCCATCGGCAGCGACGGCGGCGGCTCGGTGCGCATTCCGTCCGCGCATTGCGGGTTGGTCGGCGTGAAGGCGTCGATGGGCCGCGTGCCGCTCTATCCCGGCTGCCGCGACGAGCGCTATCCCGGCGTGTCGAG
>CAZZWN010000036.1:0-1618 GCA_964657765.1 uncultured Acetobacteraceae bacterium | reverse complement strand
ACGTTCTGGGCCTTGGTCGCGCTGGAGACCGACCTGCGCGGGCTGCGCGAGATGTCGCGCGGGCATCGGCATGAGATGTCGCCGCATCTGGTCGCCTTCCTCGACCGCAACTGGACCGCCGAGGAGTTCACCGACGCGATCACCGCGCGCAAGGCGCTGTGCAACCGCATGTGGCGCTTCATGCAGAACTACGACCTGATCCTCACGCCGACGCTCGCCGTGCCGCCGTTCCCGGTGCACGTCCAGGGGCCGGAGATCATCGACGGACGGATGGTGGCGAACACCCAGTGGCTCTGTTTCACCTTCCCGATGAACATGACCGGGCAGCCCGCCGCGACGGTGCCGGCGGGCTTTACCCAGGACGGGCTGCCGGTCGGCCTGCAGATCATCGGGCGGCATTTGGGCGACCGCGGCGTGCTGCAGGCCTGCGCCGCCTTCGAGGCCGCCAGGCCGTGGCGCGATCAATGGCCGGCGCTGCTCAAAGACCTCGGCCTATGACGGCCGGACCCCAGCCTCCACGGAGCCAAACCCGCATGCCATCCATCAGCCGACGCACGCTCTTGAGCGGATCGATCCTCGCCCCGCTCGCCCTGTCGCAGCCGCGGGCGGCGTATGCCGCGACGCCGGACGATGTGCTGGTGGTGGTGGGAGAGCAGGGGCCGAACTCGCTCGACACCCACGTGCCGACCGCGAACGACTACAGCCGGCTGGTGGCCTGGAACGTCTATGACCGCCTGGTGAGCCACGGCACCAAGCAGCTCGAGAACGGGGCGCTGGGCTACGACGTCGCGGTGATGAAACCCGAGTTGGCGGAGAGCTGGGACATCAGCCCCGACGGCAAGGCGATCGTGTTCCACCTGCGGCAGAACGCCACGTTCCATGACGGCGCCAAAGTGACGGCGGACGACGTGAAGTGGTCGTTCGACCGCGCGGTCTCGGTGGGCGGCTTTGCGACGGTGCAGATGGCGGCGGGCTCGCTCACCAAGCCCGAGCAGTTCTCCGTCGTCGATCCGCACACCTTCAAGATCACCTTCGACCAGCCGAACAAGCTGACGATGCCGGACCTGGTGGTGCCGATCCCGATCGTGATCAACTCCAAGCTGGCGAAGGCACACGCGACGGCCGCAGATCCTTGGGCGCTCGATTGGGTGCAGCACAACGACGCCGGCGGTGGCGCATTCAGCGTGGCGAGCTGGAAACCGGGCACCGAGATCGTGTTCAGCCGCTTCGACGGCTGGGTTTCCGGACCGCAGCCGAAACTGCGCCGGGTGATCTACCGGCAGATCCCCTCGCCCGGAACCCGGCGCGCACTGCTGGAGCGCGGCGACGTGGACATCTCGGTCGGCCTGCCGCCCAAGGATTATGCCGAGCTCGCCGCTGCCGGAAAGCTGCAGGTGATCGGCACGCCGGTGCAGAACGACCTGCTGTTCATCGACATGAACGTGCAGATCAAGCCGTTCGACAATCCGAAGGTGCGCCAGGCGATCGGCTGGGCGGTGCCATATCAGTCGGTGATGAACGCGGCGTTATACGAGCGCGGCGTGCCGATGTTCGGCGGCGAATCGGACAAGCCGTATCCGGCGGCCTGGCCGGTGCAGTCGCACTACGGCACCGACCT